>DALYEH010000011.1:13103-17730 GCA_031972715.1 Gammaproteobacteria bacterium
TTGTTATATAGAGCTAAAGTCGCTGATTGCTTATGAAGCTCTTGCAAACTTTCCTCAGTACTCAGCTTGTCGAAATCAGTTGCCTTTAAAGATGATTTAGCCCATTTGTACTGATTGGTGCATCTGCGAACCTTTGCAGAAAGTTCTATGGAAGCTTTTTGCTTATCTATAGCATATTGTAAAGCCTGCACTTGCTGAATAGCATCTATAGCAGAGGTAAGTGGCAACAAGTATTCAGTTTGGCTAGGAGGTTGATGTTCATCAGAAATAATGTCCCAGATTTTTGTGCTAATATTCTTGATTGCACTGTTGTACTCAGCCTGATATGCAGGCTCATTTGTGCCTGTAACATATATGTCTGATATTTTTCCTAATAAAGCGCCCAATTCTCCAAGCTCTTGGTCTAACGCAAAATTCGGTTGAGTTTTTTTAATATTTTGTGCAGATGTTAAAACTGAATAAGCCACATTTAAAATTTGTACCTGCAGTTGTTTAGCTTCTTCAAGATTAAGTTTAGGAGTGCTTCGTAAGCCATAACGTTGTAGTATGCCTTGATCTGCACTTAACAAATTCTGAGCTTGCTGTGCCAAACTGTCTAAGGCGATTTGTTGTTCCAACAGCTTGGCTGTGAGTGGTGTTAGCGATTCTGCGCTAGAATTTGGCTTAGAATATAGATTGCGTCTAGCTTTAATTGCGTTTGTGACTAGATCAGGATCATCTGTGCTAGAAGGGTTATAGGTTTCTAGAGCGGCGTTAAGGTTAGCGAGTGCAATCTGAGCATCTGTAAGATCTTCATTGAAATCAAGAGGGTTGTCACCAATCTTACTATGTATCTTCTCAGCTGCTTTAGTAGCTTCACGCAAATCTTTTGCCTTGGGATCCTCAGAGAGCGTTAATTGTTCTTTGGCTTTAAATAAGCTTTGCTCGGCATCAAGTGCGGTAATTAAAGCTAGCCTTAATGGATCTTGAATTATATTACTCTTTGCCCTGAAAATATAAGCTTTGAGTTCAGCATTGCGGAACAAGTCGCGTTGCTTTTCTTTTTCAAATGTGCCATATGGAGAAAGTCCTTCATTTTGTAATAGAATCTCTAGAAGTTTTGCATATGCCTCTTCTGCTGCAGATTTTCCATTTGTTTGTTTAGGAGTATAATCGTTTGTATATGTGGGAGTACTTCCTTGCAAAAGTTGTATGGTTTTTGCTAGTAGTTCCTTTGTCTCAACAAATTTTTTAATGGCAATACTGCGATCTATCTGAGTGAAATATCCTGGTGTGGTCGCAGTTTCTAGCTGCTTTATACTTGACTGTAGTTTTACCGCAATGTCAGTCAATTCCTGATCTTCTTCAGTAAGTGGTCCGATTGCTGCATTTTGTTTTTTACCGGAAGCAGAATGGCTATTATACGCTTCCGTTGCTTTTGCTTTCACCGTATCTTTAGCGTACGCCATGCCTTCTTTAGCTTGCGCCATGCGTCTATGTGCCTCTTGTCGCATAATGGATGGCGCTGCTCTCAATCTATCAGTTATAGTAGGGGTATTGCTGTATACTCCTACTATATATGCTATTTTGCTAGGGCCAGCTATTGAGTCATCAGCATTTTCTATTGCTTCATTTGTGGCTTGCAGCGCTGCTTTGGCAGCTTCTATAGTGGGTGTAATTGCAGTTGGATGTATATCTTTGCCACGAGCGTCCTTATAAGCATAAGTATCCTCTGGGATTCCTGCTTCAGACGCAGATTCTTTACTGGATAGCACTTTGTAGCGCTTATCAAAGGCATATAAAGCCTGTTGCAGTAATTTTGCATCTTGTTGTAGGGTGCTTATATTTGCGCCATTCTGAGCGTTAATCTGTGCACATTCAGTTAACATGTGAATATCTTCAAGAGTTGGATGTTTTAACAGTGCTACTGTATATTTGCTCGCTAGGCTTATATGCGTTTTAAGTGCTTCCTGTAGCACCTGTTTAGTGCGTTTATCTAAGTCGCTGTCCTTTTTCAATTCTGCTAGGTTGCTTCTAAGTTCTAATGCTGTATTGAAAAAAGTATTAAGATTTGCGCCTGTATTTATGCCGTTATTAAGAACAGAAGCCAGTTGCTGCATATTTGCGAGGATCGTGGGTATGTGTGGTTGAGTCTCAGCAAGCTCTGCTCTGGACATTTGTAGTGCTTCTTGCAATGGAATAGCATTTGTGTCGTCGAGATCGAGTTGTGTGATATATACTTGCAAAGCCTGATTATTTTCTACTAAAGCTGCGCTTTGCTGCTGAAGCTGTTGCTTGCCTTGCTCCACAGCAAGCTTGTCCACATCTACCGCTTTTAGTGCTTTGCGTATAGTCTGATATGCAGAAATTTGCTTGTCAGACTCTTCTTTAAACTTGTTATACTCTGCTTGTTCAGCAATTTCTCTTTGCAAGCGTTGTGCTTGCTGTAGAGCTTCGATTGCAGAAATAACAGGCGTTATATATTTGGACTGAATAAGCCCGGATTCAATGAGCTGAGCTTTATTAGATTCTTGCTGTGCGACTTGAAGCATTTTTTTTATTTTTTTGCTGATTTTTGGATCGTACGCTTCTGAATCGTATTTGAGCATCTGTAATGTAGTTGCAGACAAAGAGTCTGCTATTTCTTTGTCTAAAGCAAAATCTGTAGCTGTTTTGCTAATTTCTTCAGTAAGGACGGCAATTCTACTTACTTTGGCGCAAATAAGTTGCTGTAAGCGCTTAGTTTCCTCAATGTCAATCTCTGGTGTGCTTCTTACCCCAAAGCGTTGCAGAACCCCTATACGCATGCCAGGCAAGGTTCGAATTTGTTGAGTTAAGACCTCCAATTCATCTTGTGCGCCCAGTAGTTCTGAGGTCAATTTGACTAAGGAGTGTCCATTACCGTCCATACCTCTTTCTAGTCTTCTTTGGATAGTTGTTGCGTTAAGAATCATAATCTTAGCATTAGGAAGATTAGCGTCTAAGCGCTTAAGTTTTAAATCTAACGCTTCATATGCCTCACGTGCAACATCAAGATCTTTGCCCAAAACATTTGGATTGCTCTCGATTTCAACATAGGCTTCATTTGCTGCTCGTGTCGCCTCACGCAAAGCTACAGCTTTAGGGTTCTCGTGGATCTCTAACTGTGCTTTTGCTTCGAATAGGCTTTTTACAGCGTCTGCTGCGGCAACTAATGCAATGCCTAGTGGTTTCTGTGAGCCATCGAGTTTGTTTGAAAAACTTAACGCATCTAGATCCAATTTGAATGTGTCTATGTATTTGTCCGCATTAAATTCATTGTCTTGGTTTAGATGCTGCAGATTCTTTTTAAGATCTTCTTTAAAAGTAATATAACCACTCTCTAGAGCTCTGATTTGTGCTGCACGCTTACCTTCAAGAGCGTTTCCTGCTGCTGCATTAACTTCCTTAGCAAATTTGTTGAATCTATTTTTACTATGAGAAACAAATACTGGTGCAAATTTATCCAACACATCTACTGCCTGTCTTAAGTTCTGTTCCGCTTGAATATACCGAATTGTCGCATCTATCTGCTTGAATTTAGTAAAATATCCGGGAGTTGCTACCTTGTTTAACTCTGCTACGCTTTCCTGCAGCTGTGCCGTGGCAATAGATAAAAGCTGCTCTCTAGCTGTAGCAATATTGCGTTTAATCTTTTCCTGCTGCTCAGAGTCTAATCGAGTTACGCCTGCGCTAGCTGTATCTGCTGCTGCAGGAGCTACCAACTGCTGCATTTTATCCAATAGCTGTATTTTCTTTAGGATATCCTCGCCGCTTGTGCTTGATGCTTTGTCTGCAAGCGCGCGCACTTGTTGCTGCAGTGTTTTATTAGCAACATCACGTAAGGCATGTATGATACTACTAGTAGCTGCGTTGAATGGATCCGCAGCATATAATGGATGCGCTAAGGCACTTGCTTCTAATCTGCTTATTAGCTGTTTTACACTTTTTTCATTGACCTGTATTAGATTGTTAGGCACGCTTGCTGCAGAAGCGGTTTTAGGCGCTTTATATCTGCTAAAGAAATCTTGCAGCATTTGAAAATTGCTTGGTATGTCCGCCTCTTTCTCTGCTGGTAGGGCAGTAGGCGCGTTCATTAAAATCTTTTGCAATTCTGTGATTTTAGCTTTTCTAGAGGTCGCTAGGTTTGTCAGCATACCTGTAGCTTGCTTTTCTGCCTCTAATAAAGCCATTACGCCTATTATATGTTCTTTTAACTTGACTGTTGTATCTTCTTGTGAGTAGATATATTCTTTACTATTTGTACTAGCTAAAATCACGTCTTGTAACGCAGGCCATTCAGCGCCTAGAAGCGCGCTAGCTTCTGTTAAAACCCTACTTAATTTATTATAAATGTTATCGTTTACTGCATCCACTATATTTGGTATGCGTACATAGTCAATATCACCGGCTCCTTTAGGTTTGCTTGTTACTATCTCAATGCCGGCAAATTTTGTTAACGCTTGAAGCTCTTCTGTTGTAATATTATCAAAAGTTACTTCCTTGCTAGTCGTTGCATCCGTCATGCATTGTATGGTGATGCTTTGTATTGCGCCTTCCTCTTCTGTTGCTGTTTTGTATTGAATATCAATAATATGATTCCGGTTCCTGATAACTGCCTTACTCAGTT
>DALYEH010000011.1:17740-21108 GCA_031972715.1 Gammaproteobacteria bacterium
ATCAGCATCTTTAACGTCTTTATTAAGGATGTTATCTTTGCCTATATCAGCAGGAGCAAAAATAGTTCTGCCCAGCATCATTGCGCTGTAGTGAACTTTAGGTGCGTTTTCACCCACTACTGGCAGTTGCGAGGTGTTGATTGCTTTTGTGTCTTTTGCCACTTGTATAACTTTTGGCTGTATAGTACCGTTTTTTGCAAAATTAATACCTGCTACGCAAACATGACCCTGAGGATCATATGTAGTATCAGTAGATACCTGTGTAAATGTAGATCCATCAGGTAGTTTTTCTGTATAGCGCGTACCAAAACCTGATGCTCCAGTAGGTGCATGGCCTGTAATGAAGCTATGTATGCCAGCTTCTCGCGCAAGTTTAACCGCTACAGGATCTAAGTAATGCACTTTTTGCGTCAGTTCTTTGCCGTTGCTCAACTTCACAGTTACATCTTTAAAACATTGGCAGGAGATCACGGTGCCTGTATGAGAGTGTGCATTGTTTTGATCTTCTGCTGGATATGGTGTACCGTTTGGTAGTGCCAAACGGATAAAAGCTCGTAATGGATTTGCAAGGTTTGCACTGGTGATTTTTATGCGCCCGCCGGGATTTTCAACCACCTCATTAATAGCTGTTTGTACCTTTTTGTTTTCATCTTGCATCCATTGGTCATAATCCTTGGCATCACCAATTGCGTCTGCGCTAGGAGCGCCATGTACGGTAGAGACATAGCCTGATAGTTTAGAGCCTACCTTTGCTACAGCGGTGCAAGCTTGCAAATATATTGTACTAAGACCATTTTTAGCTACCGATTGAGTGATACTTGCTACGACTTCATCGTCAGAGACAAATTCTTTGAGCTGTTTATCAGTCTCTTTAAGCAGCTGTGTTAATTGTGTATTGTAATCATTTTCTGCTAGGTTACCTGCTGCTCTACTTTCTTGTAAAGCATTCAATTTACTCTCAAAAGTAGTTAGTAAAGTATTTATTGATACTGGCAATCCTCGAAAGGATTGTCGGCCCTCGGGGCTACTTGCTTCTTCAAACTTCATCCTTGCTAATTCTTGCCTTCTGTAATAGATACGGTTAGGCCGCCCCATAGTATGTGCTTCGGCCCATTGTATGTATAGAAATTCCTTTTGGCTTTGTGTATATGCTTTGTCGAAAGCGTCTGCGAAGGATGCGAGCTGTGCAGCATTGCTTAGCCAAGCCTGAACTAATTTGCTTTTTTGATTGCTATCAGGTTCAATCTTGTAGGCTTCCTTTGCTGCTTTAAGGCCCGATGCAAGTTTATCATCAATTGGCAAAGGAAATTTATCATCCTCGAAATATTTTTTAAGTAAAAATTCTGCAAAAGTAACTTTTCTATATCTTGTTAACCAAGTAGGTAAAGCATTTTCTCTAAGCACATCCATTAGCGCATATCTCTATTGCCTATATTAAGATTTACATTTTTTGGTTGCTGTAATTTTGTATTTAAAAGTAATTTTTTTATCCTAATATCGTGAGAGCCGCCATCAGTGGCATCGCCGCCAAAGTTTAAGAATATAGCCCTATCTTTTAGAACAGGGAGTTTTATATATTCAGGTGTGCCTGTTTTAGCATCTGCATTTATAATGGCAATCTGCTGTTCTACACCTTCCTGTTTTAGATATTCATTCATGCCTGCTATTGCTTGCACTACTTTATCCCAGTCTCCTTCGCAATCCGTGAATTGCAGAAATAGAGGTGGCTGCGTGAATGAATAAATCGCCTCTGATTTGAAGCCTTTTGGGAGAACAAATGTCTCTGCCTCAAGCACAAAGTTGCGTAATTCACCCTCTGCCATACGTTTGAATGCATCTGCAGTGGCATTGAATGCAAAGGGTATAGCCTGCTTTATTACCACGCTGTCGCTGCTTGCTAGTATTGTAGCTATTTTATTGGAGCATGCGTATAATTGAGGAACAAGCGCGTTCAATTGCACTGCATCATTTTTGTTCCTAACGTCTATTGGATTAGCTAATAGTAAAGCTAGTTTTTCTATTTCACTATCCAATTCTGCTGTATCTGTTCCTGGCGCATCATGCTGCATGGCTTGTTTAACATATTGTTCAAGCGCATATTGCAAACTATTTAAGTCTGCGAATAGCTTATTTCTCACGCTAGGGTTTTTTTCTGCATATATTTTTGCGGAAAGCTTATGGATCTCAAGACATTGTTTGAATAATAGATTATCTACTACTTCTGAAATTATCTCAGATACTGCAGTGTTGTTCTTGTAGTACTCCTGTATTTTGAGTAATAAACGAAACATAGGCGCTTGAGGATTAGTTGCTGCTATCTTCAGATCTTCAATATCAAACATAGGCTCTTGGTTTAAAGTAGAATTTGATCCTTCGGAGCCATCTGTTCTATTTTGCCATAGCTTTGCAATTATCTTAGTTTCATTTAAAAGCTTGACTAAGGCTTTATCATCGCCTCTAGCGATTAGAAAAATTGCATTTAATATTGATAAGTCTTCTACAGGAAAAATCTTCATTCTACCTGGTGTGCTTACCTGCGGTACAGGTGTTGCAAGATCAAACAGCTTATCCTGCGGTAGCTTCATGCTTGCTACAGATATATCTAATGCTTGCATACTCATTTTAATCAAATGTTCTATGTTTTCTAAGCTCTTTGATGCTTGTGGCGTAGGATTCTTTTCTATTTGTTGCTTCAATAAGTTTTGCTGGTTAAGTAGATACAAAAGTATTTCTTTGAATTTTTGATTGTTGCTCAACACAATTGCGTTTTTATCTGTTTTGTCCGTCTGCAAATTCAGATCTAATAATTGTATTTCTCCTACATCACCACGGCCATGCATGGCATTACTTGCTTTCAGTACAGCCACGATCTTGGAGCGTATTTTTTTCAGACTAAGTTGCACATCTTTAGGAGCTGCTTTATCCATTTTATTGAGCTCGGCTGCGGCTTTCTGGATCTGTTGCGTGACCCTGTTATTTAACGTGACTTCGAGTTTTTTAATTAGCTGCAATGCTTTAGGATCCCGAGTTAGAGGATCTCGATCGAAGATTAATTGTTTGGTGCCTTGTACAAATGTTACATACGCCTCAAACAACTCGAGATCGGTGCTTGCTTTGTCAGATAGAGTCCTCTGCAAGCTATCGCGTAGATTTGAATATGCAGAGAGGTTACCCGGATCTTCACTAGCAAAGAACTTGTCACATGCTTTCAATAGACGCTTTACTCTGATTTTAGAGATCGTTTGTGTGACTGGCATACAGGCTGCCCCCCAAAACTTGTTTTTTTACCTTTTATTAGGCATCGTTTTGGGAGAAAAGTTCAATTTATATGTGTATATTACACCATTTTATTGCTAATTTATTTGGCT
>DALYEH010000012.1:0-301 GCA_031972715.1 Gammaproteobacteria bacterium
GCAAGGCTAAACATAGCGTTAAAAGTATTTTAGGCATGAAATGCATCCTTGATCCAATCGATTGTATACATATTTTGGGCGGGTTGTACTGCGATAACATCAAATCTGCAAGCTAATACCGCGGCCCAAGCTCTACATTGTAAATAATAACCTGCAGTTGCAATAATTTTTTGTTGTTTATCAAAAGTGACTGTTTCCGTAGGATGTCCAAAATCAGAATTTTTACGAAAACGTACTTCTATAAATAACAAACAGTCTTGCTCTGCGGCAATTATATCTATTTCGCCATATCTGCAACGAA
>DALYEH010000012.1:323-2011 GCA_031972715.1 Gammaproteobacteria bacterium
CGCTAAGCTTTCGATATTACGTCCTGCTTGTAAGGTATTGGTCAATTCTGATCGCCATCAACTTGTGGTACGCCCTTTTTAAAAGAGGCCCACATTAGTTTGCGCTCTACTGCTTGCTGTTTATCTAAAGTTAACATGCCAGTCATTCCGGAAATTCCCAAGGTGGGCATCATGGTTAGCTGTTCAATTTGCTGAGCTATTTTGTACGCATCTAAACCTAAAGCGTATAAACGTGCATATTGATCAAAATCATTTTGCCATAAATCTTTGACTTGTTTATGAGCCCCGTGGGTATCTATAGAATGATCTAAAACCCAAGGCATGTCGCAAAATTGAATGCCATTCAGATCTTGATCTAATGCAGGTTGTGCTTTACCGGTAAAAATGCTGGAGCTAGCATATGCAGGCACATTCCCAGCATAATAGAAATTTAACAAAGGCTTAACTTGCCGTGCTAAAGCCGCATTAGTAGCTATAAAAATCATATCTATGTCTTGACGTCTTCTTGGATCAAAACTTACTTTGTAAACAGTATGCTTAATTTTTTGTGCCCTTGCTTCACTAGCATCAATTGCTAATAAGCGCTTAACACCATTCGTCAAGCCAGCTTGTGAGCCAATTTCTGCTACGCTCACTATGCTTCCGCCTTGTTCTAACCATGTTTTTTCGAAGGCTTTTAGCATCCGTTTACCCCATGTAGATTTAGGAATAATAACAGAGGCTGTGCGGTGGCCATCGCTCCATGCCTTGCGCGCTACTGCTTGGGCTTCTAATTCTGGTGATAACCCAAATTGTAAAATATTATCTTGGCCACTGGTACGATTGCTATTGTTAAGAGCTAACATTGGTACCGTTGCTCTAGTACTACTAGCAAGCGCGTCTACTTCTTCTTTGGTTAAAGGGCCCACGATAAAGTCAGCACCTTTGTCCACAATCTGCTTGTATATCAATTGTATATTTTGCGCCGAAGTATCGTATACCTGTATGGTAGGTTTGTTGGGGCTATCAGGTTGTGCATAAAAAGCAGATAAAAATCCGTCGCGTATAGCTTGTGCTGATTTTGCGTGTGTGCCTTGTAATGGCAGCATCAATGCTATGCGTTTTGGCGAGTTTATTATTTTTCTAGCAGGCACAATAGTGTTTTCAGCTAGGGAGGGATTTGCTTCTGCAACTTCGTTGGTTTGTATATGTAGTTCTTTAGGCATAAATTCTGAAGCTGGGTGCCTTGGATAACGGACTTGCCAGTCTTTTAACGCAGCTATTGTTTGGTCCGCACTAACATTATATTGCTTTGTAATTGCTGCGAATTCTAACCAACCGTTAAATGCAGTTTTCATCGAGTCTCTGGGCATAGTTTTGAGCGCTGTGGGCGTTAATTGCGATAGATTCTCCCATATCGCTAAATTATTTGCTGACTGTTGCTCCGGATCTCGTAAATGTTTGGCTAAGTATATGCGCTCTTGTACGGCGTCTAATAAATTGCCAGAGCGTCTATAAACTTCCGCCCGTGTTTCGTAAAATTTCACTAGTAAATTTTCAGGTAATTTGGCAGGTGTCCAGATTGTGCGTAAATCCTGCTTAGCTTGCTGCATATGACGCTTTGCTAAATTTATCTGTGCCAGCAGAATCTGTTTATACGCGCTATTGTTTGCATCTAGTTTTAGCCCGTGTGAATCTTCATTAAGAGT
>DALYEH010000012.1:2025-6794 GCA_031972715.1 Gammaproteobacteria bacterium
ATATCTTCGGCAGCCAGTAGTTCTTCAACGGCTTGTAACTTAAAAGTCGCTGCTTCTTGCGCCTCACTTTGGGCCGCAAGTTGCATGTATTTTTCTGCTTTCTGTAAAGCAATAGTTTTATGGCTAGTGTTCTTTTTAGACACAGCGGAATTTGGTTGGGCGCAACCGAAAAAGCAAAAAACTAAGCTGCAAAGCAAAACCATGCGCATTCTTGTATTCTCTCAGTTAAAGTACTAATGCACAGTTTAATGCAACTGCCTAGGCATGTCATCATTAATAAAGATTTTGAGGATATTTTAGCTTGAATATAAGCTCTCTAACATGTATCCTATGCTCAGAGTGAGCTAGACAGTCGCTCTATTGGTTCGCCAGTAGGGAGGAAAGTCCGGGCTCCATTGGGCTAGGTGCCAGGTAACACCTGGGAGGCGTGAGCCTACGGAAAGTGCAACAGAAAATAAACCGCCACATAAGGCCTCGGTCTAGTGGTAAGGGTGAAATGGTGCGGTAAGAGCGCACCGCGTTCCTGGTAACAGTAACGGCACGGCAAACCCCGCCTGGAGCAAGACCAAATAGGGATCCTAAGACGTGCCCACGTTGGATCCGGGTAGGTTGCTTGAGGTATTTGGCGACAAATATCCTAGATGAATGACTGTCCCAGACAGAACCCGGCTTATCGGCTCACTCTAACTTTAATTCCCCCCTTTTATTTGCCGCTATGACAGTAAAAAACATCTTATAAGTACAAAATCATCTCTATTAAGGTATAAAACACTCATTTTTGCTGCTATGGCGGTAAAAATGTTCTATTTCTTAATATTTATTATGTTATTGTGTATAAAAAGTGCTATATTTACTGCTTAAACGGTAAATTTGCTAAGGTTTGAAATGCTTGATGAGAATTTTTATGAAGAACTTGCAAGTGTAGTGAGATACCATCGCAAGAAAACTGGTTTAAATAGGATAGAGCTTGCTCATTTAGCCGGGGTAGGAAAAACCGTGATTTATGATATAGAGAATGCAAAGCCAAGCGTTAGATTATCTACAATCATTAAAATTTTGAATGTGTTAAATATACAAATAAAATTAATTAGCCCAATAGTTAGAGTTGAGGAATATGAGAAAGGCAAAAGTTTTTTTTAACAAGGGAGTCTATGTTGGTGTATTAACGAAACTAGATACGCCTAATAGCTACATTTTTGAATATTCTGATAGTTACATAGGGCCCCCAGTTTCGCTGTCTATGCCAATAATTAATAAGTGCTATGAATTTAATGAATTTCCTCCTTATTTTGATGGAGTATTGCCAGAGGGCTTTCAGCTTGAGGCGTTGTTACGTTTAGAAAAATTAGATAGAAATGATTATTTTGGACAGTTATTATGTGTTGGAAAAGATTTAGTTGGGGCCTTTAGTGTTGTAGAAGAAAAATGAGTAACAAGCAGCATATTTGTCCAATTACATATGAATTTATTGATTCAGATCAAATGTACTCAGTAAAGGGTTTGAAACAACTATCGCCTTCTCTAAAAAGCCTGAGCGAGTTACCGTATACTTCGGAACAGCAAATTCTCGAAGCTAGGAGGCGAGCCGATAAACTTTCTATACAAGGCGTACAGCCAAAACTTAGTGCTAGATTAAATGTAACGAAAAGTAGCTTTGAGTTATGTGATTTAGGAGGCACATATATATTAAAACCACAAAATAGCCAATACATACAACTCCCAGAAAATGAAGATCTGACAATGCATTTGGCTGCATACATCACCGATGTCCCTTTGCATGGACTGTTATATTGCGCAGATGGGAAATTTACTTATTTTATCAAGAGATTTGATAGGGTGGCGCGTGGCAATAAAATTCCGCTAGAAGACTTTGCACAACTTTCAGGCTTTCATCGAGATACAAAGTACGATTTTTCAATGGAAAGAATTATACCTATCATTGATAAGTATTGTACGTTTCCTGTTATAGAAAAAATTACATTATTTAAGAGGGTATTATTTAATTATCTTATAGGTAATGAAGATATGCATTTAAAAAATTATTCATTAATTACAAAAAATGATGTTATTCAATTAGCACCCGCTTATGATTTTATTAATACAACTATAGCAATAGGCATCAATCAAGCTAAAGAAGAAATTGCTTTGCCTTTAAATGGTAAGAAGAATAATTTGAGTAGAAAAGATCTTGTTGAATATTTTGGCAGAGAAAGATTAGCAATAAATGCCGATGTTGTGCAGCAAATACTAAATGATTTTCATGCTTTAGTGCCAACTTGGTTGACGCTTATAGATCGCAGTTTTCTTTATGACTCATGTAAAAAAGATTATAAGTTGATCCTACAAAACAGACTTAAAATCTTACACATATGATTGTTTTGCTTGAGTTGGGTGTTGCTAAAAAATCATATTAATTTTGGTATTCATGTTACTTGGTTTGAACAGCATAATAATTAAGTTATAATCTTTAAAATCGTGTCTGAGTGAAGACAAGTCTAAAAGGAGTTAGTATGAAAGCGAAGATCCTCCACACTGGAGTTTTGGTACTCGCCCTGAATGCAGTAAGCAGCGGGTTAGTGCAAGCTGCGCCACCTGCAACAAAACCAAGTAACAATCCCAACCCAACTGGCCCCAGTCAGGGATTCGTAGATGGCGGCACCGCCGGGCAATCTATGGCTCCTGTCAATGATTCAAATATGGTTCCAGCGTACGATATGCCACCCGGATATCCAGATAACCCTGCTAGTGGCCAGAGTGGCGCTATGGGTACTCCGCCTGGCGCAGGTAACAATATGCCACCGCCGCCGCCCCCACCACCGCCGGGAGATATGCCAGCCGGTGATAGCGCAACTGATGCAATGGGCGCAATGAGTTCGGGTGCAGACCCAGCTTCTTCGGGATCTACTTCTGGAGCTACTCCTGGCTCAAATCCTGGAGCGAATTCCATGACTCCACCACCACCTCCTCCTGGTATGCAGGGTCGTGGCAACGGTCCTGGACCCGGTGGTATGCCGCCGCCTGCTGGTACATCTATGCAACAGCCGCCAGCACAAGGCGATAGCTCTATGCCGTCTATGGGCCCGTCTACAGGCGCTAAGAGTGGGAATATGACTAAGGGTGGTAACATGAAGGGTAGAACCGCACCAGCAACTAATACAGCGCATTAATGTCATTCTTCTAAGAGGGCGTAGCGATAGCTATGTGAGTAAAACTCCAGACGCATTAAATTGTAACTGGGGCCATATAATCGCGACGCTGCTCTTAGTACTCTATAGGACATGCGCACGAAATAGCTTGGAAACATTCGCATTTTTGCATCCCGATACAAGTTTGCAATGCCAAAACAGTTAGTTTATAAACATGGTTTGTAATATAGCTAGCATGATGACCATTTTTTAGGTATGATATATCCTTTCGCAGTACCCAAGAGATAATAATGCTAGTAGAATCACGTAAAAAATGTCACCGTAGGCTAGAAAACGCCCTCGCGAATTATACCCAAGAAGAGTATTTGTTGGGTTTTGGTTTTATATTATTTTTAATTCAGATGTCCCAAAGCAATGGCAAAACAGTTGAGCTTTTGTCTGAAGAGTGGACGCCAACTTTCTATGCTGGGTTGCATATATGCACTGTAAATCAAGTGGATAAGGAATTAGATCGTATCAATAAGTCATTATCTGCTCTAGTGCGGTATCATAACTTTAGTGCCAAGCATGTTACGCACATCTTAGGCCAACTCATAAGATTTCCCATGCTGTATAAGCTACAGCTTGGTCTTGCTAGCACTATAAAAGATATGCACGTTGAAGAGTCAGATCTCCTGGCCGCATGTATGGTGATGTTTGCGTATAGCCTACTTGCCTATAGTTCTTATAAATTTTCTAAATTAATGAGCGAATCATATCTGTATCTGCCTAGGTATGCCTCTATTTCTAGCAAAAGCGCCTCAAAGCAAGGGCTAAATCATAGCAGGGACTCTGTTGTAGAACGTATTCCTAATCAAAATTTATTCTTCCCAGACTCTGTGAATCCTAGTACACAATCACTTTTTGCACCCGCAGGATCAACTGAGTTAAAAATACATTGGGACAGCAATATCCCTAGTACGCCTGAAAAAATAAGAGAAAATTATTTAAATTTTGATTTCAAGACTCCCGGCTCGGAGTATTCTGCCGCCGACTCATCTAGACAGAATACGCCAGGGAGTGTAGACACTTATGGCTATCCATCGACACCTCCGGGGCAACACTCAAACCATTATTTGGACGAGAAACTGCATAGTACGGAAAAATGGATTGCTGCTCTTGGAGCGGAGTCAGCTCCGAACACACCAAAAAGCGCCAGTTCTATTTTCAAGCCGCTGACACCGGGCATATATGATCCGTGGTCTAGCAATGTATCAGATTCACCAGCTGATACGCCGCCTACAGAAAAATGGTACAGCAATTTTATGCACGAGTTTGAGTCAGAAGCTATTTTGGATCCAGGCCCTAAAACTTCCGAGCCTGCAGCACGTAGAACACTGAACTTCAATGACTGAGTTTAGTAAAAATGTATAGACAAAAAAAGCCGGTCTTTCATCCTGATCTAGTAGTCGTTGCAATTTTAAGCATATAATAGGCGCTTGAGTAATACATTAATAAGTTATTGGAGTGACATACAAGATGACGATCGAACGTACTTTATCAATCATTAAACCTGACGCTGTAGCAAAAAATGTGATAGGCAAAATCAATGCCAGATTCGAAGATGCTGGTCTGCGTATTATT
>DALYEH010000012.1:6804-19778 GCA_031972715.1 Gammaproteobacteria bacterium
GTGATTGGTCAAATTTTATCCCGCTTTGAAACAGCTGGATTACGCATCGCAGCCGCAAAAATGCTCCACCTATCGAAAGCACAAGCTGAGCAATTCTATGAGATTCACAAAGAACGTCCTTTCTTTAAAGATTTGGTAAGCTTTATGGTAAGTGGTCCTGTATTGGTGCAAGTTTTAGAAGGCGAAAATGCAGTTCTAAAGAATCGCGAGATTATGGGAGCAACTAATCCTAAAGATGCAGCGCCTGGCACTATTCGCAAAGATTTTGCAGATAGTATTGATGCCAATGCTGTGCATGGATCAGACAGTCTTGATAATGCTAAAAAAGAAATTGCCTTCTTCTTTACGCCGCAGGAAATTTGTGCACGTCAGTAGATAAGCTTAAGGGAGTGATAGTTGATGGGATGCAAAATATTAGCTGTATGCATGGTTGTTTTAGCAGTAGTAGGATGCGGGGATAAAAAGCCCGACACTAGACATGAACATCATACACAAAAGGAACCGGTGGTAAAACCGGATCTACATAAAGCCGCAATGTTGAACATAGAAATGGGCCAGGCGTATCTAGCCCAGGGCGATACAAGTCGTGCGAAGAAAAAATTTGTACACGCGCTTGAAATACAGCCCAAAATGCCAGAAGCACATAGTGCGATAGGCTATTTTTATGAAACTGTTGGCGATATGCAAGAAGCAGAAAAGCATCACAATCTAGCTATCACTTACGGCGCAGGTAAAGGGCGTTTTTATAATAACTTTGGTACTTTTTTATGTAGACAAAAACGTTATAAAGAAGCCGATCGAGCCTTTAATAACGCACTAAAAGATAAGCAATACATAAAAACCGCAGAAGTATTAGAAAATGCAGGTCTATGTGCATTGCAAGGTTCAGATCAAACTAAGGCTTATGACTATTTAAAAAGTGCCGTTAAATATGACCCAAAGCGTGCGTTGGCAAGTTTAGAGTTGGCCAACATTGAGCTAGAACGCGGAAATGCCAAGGGTGCGCTTTTGTATCTGAAACTATTTAAACAAAATAGTCAGGTCACAGCTAAATCTTTATACATAGCAGTGCGCGCACACCAGAGCTTAAAACAAGAAGATGAGCTAGCGAGTGCTTTATTACAGTTAAAGAGTTTGTTTGCTGATTCTGATGAATATAAAACAATTTTAGAGTCAAATAAATGAGTGTCAATGACCCCAAAATCACTGCTGTGAAAGGTATGCCAGATGTGCTACCGGAACAAACACCTGCCTGGCAACATTTAGAAGCCTTAGTACGGCATTTGATGAGCAGTTATGCTTATGCAGAAATACGGATGCCTTTGTTAGAGCGCACAAATCTATTCGCGCGATCCATTGGTGAAGTGACTGATATAGTAGAAAAAGAAATGTATACCTTTTTAGATCGTAATGATGAAAGCATTACATTACGACCCGAGGGTACAGCTGGTTGTGTACGAGCATGCATTGAACATACCTTATTACGCAATCAACAACAGCAACGTCTATGGTATATGGGCCCTATGTGCCGTTACGAGCGTCCACAGAAAGGTCGCTTTAGGCAATTTACCCAGTTAGGAGTTGAAGCCTTTAATTTACCAGGGCCAGATATTGATGCAGAGTTGCTCTCTATGTGTGCAAGGCTCTGGAAGTCTTTAGGTGTAGATCATTTGCTAACGTTACAAATTAATAGCATAGGCGATTTAGACAGCCGTAATAAATACAAGCAGCAGTTGCTGCAATATTTTACAGAGAACTATGCGCAATTAGATGAAGATTCACAGCGTCGTTTGACTAGCAATCCTTTAAGAATTTTAGATAGTAAAAATCCTGAGATGCAGACCTTGATAGCGAACGCCCCACTGCTCTTGGATTTTATTGATAGCGAATCAAAAGAACATTTTACACAGCTGCAAGCTTTGCTGGATGAATTGCAGATTGCATATACGATTAATCCGCGTTTAGTGCGTGGATTAGACTATTATAATCGCACAGTATTTGAATGGGTTACAGACAAATTGGGTGCGCAATCAGCTGTATGTGCTGGTGGTAGGTATGACAATTTAGTGACCATGTTGGGTGGCCCGCAGGCAAATGGAGTAGGCTTTGCTATGGGTTTGGAGCGTATACTGCTGCTATTAGAAGTGAGCGGCTTTAGTTTTAAGCCTAAAATTGATGGTTACTTGCTATGTACAGGCGATGCTGCAGAGCAGAAACGCTTGTTAATAGCAGAAACAGTACGCAATCAACTACCTAATTTTGCCCTACAAACTGGTTTGGGCGTTGGTAGTTTTAGCAATTTATTTAAAAAAGCTGATAAAAGTGGTGCTAGAGTAGCGTTAATAGTGGGCGAAGATGAGATAAAGAATAACGCGATTAGCATTAAATTTTTAAGGGACGATCGTCCGCAGCAAACAGTAAAAATTACGGAAATTAGCAAGATCTTAGGAGAAATATGATGACAGTAAGTGAAGCTGAACTTGTAGAGCGTGATGAAATGGCAATCCTAAAGCAGATATGGAATCGCTACGGCAAATTTATGCTTGCAACAATTCTTGCTCTAGTAATCATGATGTTTGCCATGCACTACTGGCAGAAACGCCGTGTGCAAGTTTCCACAGCGGCTTCGCAAATTTTTCAAGAAATGATTTATGCCGATATGCAACAGGACTTAGACGGTGCGACTGCGAAAGGCACACAGTTAATTCAAGAGTATAAAAAGACCCCATATGCACAATTTGCGAGCCTATGGTTAGCAAAAGCAGCTATCGCTAACGGTGATTTAGATAAGGCCGTAGAGAGTTTGAAGTGGGTGTATCATAACAGCGATTTGCAGAATATGGCTACACATTTGGCGGCTGTACGTTTGGCCGCTATATTGCAGCAACAAGGTAAACTTGACGAGGCTTTGGAGTATGTAGCAAAAGATGCGGATCCTGCTTATACAGCTATGTATGCACAGGCGCGTGGCGATGTACTAGTTGCCAAAGGTGAATTGGATAAAGCGCGAGCAGCGTATCAGTTAGCCTTGCAGAGCTTACCAGAAGGAGTTAAGGCGCCACTTTTACAGATGAAACTAGCGGACCTAGGGAGCGAGAATGAAGCGTAATCTAGGTTGGTTATTACTATTTCCGATTTTGCTACTGACTGGTTGTACACAAATGGATCAGCGTTCTGATATGCCTGAAAAAAAGCGCCTAGTAGCAATAGAAGCACCATTAGTGATTACGGAAAAGTGGCGCGTAGATACCGGTGCTGGTACTAATAAAAAAGATATACGATTGGATTTGGCGCAGCATAAGCAGCATTTATATGTAGTAGATGCGTGCGGACATGTAGTAGTGGTGAATGCACTGAACGGAAAAATAGACTGGTCCTTAGATTTAAACGCCGCGGTTAGCGCAGGCCCAGCAGTAGCTGAACAACGTTTAGTAGTTGGTACTAGCGATGGTAAAGTGATCACTGTTGATTTAGAAAAACGTAAAATAGCCTGGAAATCTATTAGCACCAGCGAAATTCTTGCAATACCAACTATAGAAGATGATGTTGTATACATTCATACTATGGATGGTGGACTGAGTGCACTGAGCTTGGCTGACGGCAGGCAACTATGGCGATATACGCATAATTTACCTCCATTAATGTTGCGGCGTAGTAGTTCGCCAATTGTGGTAAATGATTTAGTTATAGCTGGGTTTGCTAATGGTAAATTATTAGCAATGCAAAAAAATGATGGATCAGTTATTTGGTCGCAGGATATTTCCAATCCTAAAGGCACCACTGATTTGCAACGCATGATTGATATTAGTGCAGACCCAGTAGCACATGGGGATCGCATTTTTGCAGCAAGTTATCAAGGTAATATCTCAGCATTAACTCTTAATAATGGACAGGTAATATGGGAGCGTGCGGTTCCATCCTGTGCCGGGTTTGTTTATGCTGAAAATATGTTATTTGTGGCTAGTACTAACGGCGACGTAGTAGCTTTGGATGCACAAAATGGTGCGACTTATTGGCTACAAACAGATCTACAAGGTCGCAGGTTAACCAAACCAGCATTAGTGCAAAAATATATTGTAGTTGCTGACGAAGATGGCAACATACATTGGCTAGATAGAACTAGCGGTAAGATAGTAGGACGATCAGAATTAGACAAGGACGGGATTGAAGCAACTCCTATTGTGCACGCTAATAAAGTATACATACTTGGCTGCGGTGGAGAGTTAATGGCCTTGGAGCTAAATTAGTATGTATCCAGTAGTAGCATTGGTTGGTAGGCCAAACGTTGGTAAATCAACCTTATTTAATGCCTTAACGCAGACGCGTGATGCATTAGTTGTAGATCTGCCCGGCACGACTCGCGATAGACAATATGGCGAAGGTATGGTGGGTGCAAAGAAGTTTATCGTGATTGATACAGGTGGTGTAGGCGGAACTGATCAAATTGTTGATGATGATGTGACCAAGCAAAGCTGGCTTGCAATTCAGGAAGCAGATGTAATTTTGTTCATGGTTGATGCGCAAAATGGTGTTACTAATCAGGATTTATTGTTTGCAAAACAGTTACGCAAAGTATCTAAGCCTATACATCTAGTAGTGAATAAGATTGATGGTTTAGATGTGCAAATCACTTTAAGCGATTTTTTCAGTTTAGGTTTCGATCAGCCATTGCCTATTGCCGCCAGTCAGAAGCGTGGTGTAGCTAAGCTTATGGAGTATGTTCTAGCTGGGTTTCCGGATAATGAACAAAATGAAGAAGTAGCTCAGCGCTATCCTGGCATTAGAGTTGCTTTTGTGGGCCAGCCAAATGTAGGCAAATCTACTCTTGTGAATCGTATTTTGGGCGAAGAGCGTGTGATTGTTTCTGAACTTTCTGGTACTACAAGAGATAGTATTTTTATACCTTTCACTAGAGATGAACAACAATATACATTAATTGATACTGCTGGAGTAAGGCGCAAAGCAAAGGTAAATAATACAGTAGAAAAATTTTCTGTAGTAAAAACTTTGCAATCAATTGAAGCGGCCAATGTGGTGGTATTGTTAATTGATGCGCATAAGGGTGTTACGGACCAGGACCTAAGTTTACTAGATTTTATCGTGGAATCTGGACGTGCTTTAGTGATAGCTATCAACAAATGGGATGGTTTATCACAAGAGCAAAAAGAAGCCATTAAAAAGCCATTAGGCTATAGATTGCAATTTGTAGAGTTTGCGATCCAGCATTTTATTTCTGCTTTGCACGGTACTGGGGTAGGTAATTTATTTACATCTATACAAAAAGCTTATAAATCTGCTATGAAAGAGTTGCCCACGCCACTTTTAACAAAGCTCTTAGAAGAGATAGTAACTACGCACCAACCGCCACTGGTACAGGGCAGAAGAATAAAACTACGCTATGCACATAGCGGGGGTCATAATCCTCCGCGGATCATTGTACACGGCAATTTGACGGCGCATGTACCAGACAGTTACAAACGGTATATGATCAAAGCATTCATAGATGGATTAAAGTTGCAAGGTACGCCTGTAGTAGTGCAATTTAAGACAGGTGAAAATCCATACGCAGGTAGAAAAAATATATTGACCCCTAGACAAGAACATAAACGTCAAAGGTTAATGAAGCATGTTCGTAAAAGTAAAAAATAGAGCTACAAGTTGGCTTGCGCTGCTAATTAGCTTAAGTATTATAAGCGCAGTCTACTTGTATCTTTTCCCTGCCACATATTTACCAATCGTATTTGCTACAAAATATATAACTTTTAGCACTAAACCTAAGATGTTAGTGGTTTGGCGTTATGGTTTAGGGGAGCGAGAGTTAGGTGCAAGGATCATGCGCATAGCACCTAAGCTGGGCTTGAAGGTTAAATTTGTAACGGCTAAATTCGGTAAAAACCGCAGTATTTATGACCGTTATATTTTAGATCAGCCTACATTAGCTGCCAAAGCCATGCAACCAGATTTTGTGCTGATAATTGATAGAGCTATTCCACCCATAGAGAATTTTGCCAATTATGTTGTGCTAGATCAAAGTGCTGAAGCCTATATAGAGAGCAAGGACGGTAAAAATGTATTTATAAATCCTGATCATTATAGATTTACAGGCCTATTCCCTACCTTTAAACAAATTGATTTGCTAAAAAATACATACGAGGCGTTAGGCAAACCTTATCGTGGTTTTAATTGGCGGCCAACAGTGCATGCTACAGATTACAAGGCGCAAGAACCTAAAAGATTGTTTTTCCCTGGGGGAGCGCTGTCAGATCCAACACGTAGTTCTGAAAAATACAAACAAGTTTACACAATGCTTGCCCAGGCTGGTTATTTTGAGGTATACGGTTGGGAAGAAGCATTAAAATTTTTGGGTGCTTCTTATAAGGGCTATATACCTATAGATGGTGAGACCTTGCTGCAGAAGAGTAATGCAGCTGGGATTAGTTTGGTATTGCATTCTGCCGAACATTTAAATAGTGGTACACCTACAGGGCGTATATTTGAGGCGGTTGCAGCAAATACAGTAATAATCTCGGATAAACATGCATTTATTGAAGAGCACTTTGGCAATAATGTGCTGTATATAGATGTAGATCAGAATGCAGACCAAATATATGCTCAAATCAATCAACATATGCAATGGATCTATGCACATCCACTAGAAGCGCGACGTATGGCAGAAAATTGTCATGACGTATTTCTGCAAAAATTTACCTTAGAGAGTTTATTACAAGACGTAGTGAATCTGGCCATGTCCCAACCTAGCGTGTAATAGCTCTTTAAAAATCACAAAAAGCTCTAAACAATTCAACTATAATGATATTGATATACCATGTGGCGTAAGCTGCAAATATTTACAGTTTAGAGAAAAATATGCAAAAATTGAGAGTTTTAACATACCTGCTCGTAACAATTGTAGTTATATGTACAATCTTAGATATTATAACGCAACCATTGTTATGGCCCTTAGCTTGTGCAGGGATTTTGCTACTTGTTGTTGAATTAGCAGCCTATCAGTTTCCATTTCTTTGGTATATCTATTCACACCCATATCACGCGCATTTGAGAAGAAAGCACAAAACAAGATAAAATGTATGCGGCGTGCATTTGATAAGTGGAACTTTGCAAGAATTATGCGGTCTCATATATGCTAAGGTTATAAGCTTGGGAGCAGAAATGCCTAATCTAGATCTCAATGAGAAAATCGATAGTTATATAATAGCTGCCAGCAAAGTGCAGGTTTTGTTAGGGCTGCACGAGTTGATGCAAATGCGTGAGGAAGGCGAAGCTCAGCTTAGGGCGACAGAAAATAGTCAAAGCAGCGCTATATTTAATGGAAACGCAGATCATAAAGTATCTATAGAGCTTATATACATGCCGGACGACACCTTAAGTGTCAAAGATTTAAAAACAAAAGTAAGTATGTTGCAAACTATGCTGCAAAACTTAGATGCAGAAATATCAAAAGCACGTGCAGAAGTAGTTAAGCAAGCGCTAGATCGTGCAGGACTACTCCCTTTGAAATTGGAAGAATCCAAAGCCTATTCTAGGCTAACAGCTGATTTGCCAAAAGAATTACAAGAAAGACTAAATATTCTAGAAGAAAGACGCGCAAGAACAGATTTATTAAGACTATGCCAAGAGATAAAGCAAACAGATTTGGCTGTTGCTGAAAATGTATCTACCCTGGTAAATAAGATTAATGCAATTATAAATAGTGTGTATGATCCTTTATTGCAAAAAAATGATCCTTTGTTCCGTGTGCCTGTAACAGTACCTGAACCTTTGGATATACCAAACCTTACAGATGACAACAATGACAAAAATACAATCACTGCTAGAGCGACAATGACCGCCGCGACAGGCGTTACACGAAGGGTCGGTGGGGTAATGAGTTTGCTATACCAGCCACTCAAAAGCGTGGGTACTTATATAAAAGATGGTAACTGGAGTAAACTAGCATTTTCTGTAGGCATAGGCGCCATAGCTGCAGTAGCTAGTGTACTTTTGGTAGTTATAACTGCTCCAGCTACTATTGGTGCCGCTATTGTCGCAGGGGTAGCAGGAGCGTATTTAGGTTTAAGTGCTACTGAAGTAGTAAATGAAATCTTTGCAAAAGCTAGTAACAATACAGCACAAGCTGCCAAAATGCAGATGGTGGAGGAAAGTACTGACATTCCTAATATTACAGAAGTACCAGAAATTATTTTTGAAAATTCAGCAGTACAAAAATTAAACTTGTTAGAACCTACCTTAGCGAAACAGATTCAGACGCATTATGATAAGATAGCAGAGCTCCTAAAAAGTCGTATTGAAAATGCGCAAGATAACTACAATGAATTGGATCCTAATGAAGCTCGTGAATTACGTGCGGAGGTACGTGATCTGAATTTGAACTGGCAAAAAATTAAAACAGCTGTGGCGAATATTGATACAAAAAATTTGTATAGCAAGGAAGTCACAACATTTTGTGAGAACCTATATACAATTTTGCAAAAGGAATACCATAGCAAACGTGATGAATTAAGAAAATATAAAGAACGTGAGCGCAAAAATGTATACTTCAATGATCCAAAAATGGTTATAAATCAGCCAGCGGAAAATTCGTCTCAAAATGAGGCAAAACTTAAGGCCGCAGAACTAAAAGAATTAGGCGAGATGGCAGATATCTTGCGCAAAATTCAAAGCAAGGGCAATAGACTTACAGCTTTAGATATTTAAAATTGTAATTCAGGATAGAAATGTCCAAGCAAATAGTACGGCCAAAACGCCACTAATTGCAAAATAGCAAAAATCCTTGAAACAAAACTATGTCCCACCAAACCACCAATCAATAACATAACTATAAACGCTAAGGTAGCAAAAAAACATTTGCCACGATTATGCTCCCAGTAAATGAAAATAAACCCCAATATACTTAAAGGAAAAATAAATATGGGCACTAGCCAGCGTTTATCCAGACGGTACACAGCCTCTAAAAACCAAAAAAATAATAGCGCGCTAATTAATGTAAAAAGTTGAAATAGATGATCAAGTGCATTTTGATCTATGAAGGTATGGATGTCCATATATTAGCCATTAATAAAAAGTTGTGGATCTACGCGTACACCATTTAAACTCACTGACCAATGTAAATGTGGGCCAGTGGCGCGACCAGTCTTACCAACGGTACCTAGCACATCACCCTGTTTTAAAACTTGCCCCATTTTTACTACTACGGAATTTAGATGACAGTAACTAGTAATAAATCCTTGACCATGATCGACAAATACTATATTACCACTATAAAAATAATTTCCAATATTGCTTACAATACCGTCCTTGGAGCAAATAACTTTGGTGCCGAGTGGAGCGGCTATGTCTAAGCCTGAATGTGGGTTTTTAGGTATTTTATTCATTATTCTTTGCAAACCAAAAGGACTAGATTTGCGGCCTTGTACAGGTATTTCTAGCTTTAAAGACGAAAGTGTTTGATCTTGCCATTGGTCATATGTTGCTATAGTTTCTAGATACTCCTTTTCAATTAGCGCAAGATCTGCAGGATTAGGCTGCACTTTACGCTTATCTGGAATATTTAGATGTTCTGTTGGATAGTGTTTGGCTTGAATAACAAAATTTTGTACAAAAGATCCTTGACCAGTTTCAATGTCAATTTTATTCTGACCTAAAGTTGCCTCTAACGGCACGCCTACAACTGCGATCCATTTTTGTGGATGTTGCGGGTGAGGTATAACACAGGTACGCTTACCGATATATTTTACAATAGGTGAAGCTTGGCACTCTACATCTAATTCTAGAATCGCCACACCACCTGGCACTCTGGCTTGTTTAGGCAAATGTATGCTTGCGCTTAGAGGCTCCATAAAGCCACATACACTGCTGATGCAAAACAAGATTTGTACAATTTTTCTATACACTGAAAATCCTTTTTCAAAAAATACTTATTCCGTGTTGATGTCTGGCGTATGGTTAAGCTGCAGCAAACTCCGCCTTTTCGCTTAGTATGGCATTCGCGGCTTGCAGCAGAGGTAAAAGTTCGTTTTGCTCATGCAGTTCCGTCACTATATCACAACCACCTATCAATTCACCGTTAATATACAGCTGTGGAAAAGTTGGCCATTGAGCATATTTAGGTAATTCGCTGCGAATATTTGGGTTTTCTAAAACATTTACGTAGCTGACTTTAGCCTTTAAGCCTTTTAATATTTGCACTACTCTGGATGAAAAACCACACGATGGAAATTGCGGCGTGCCTTTCATATATAAAATGACCGTATTATTAGCTATTTGTTGTTTTATTAATTCTAATGTGTCCACGGGGATTTTCTCCTAAAATGCGAGTTTTAAGTTAATATGCCACCATTCTAGCATACTTGCATCTATATAGGTCCATAGCTACAATATTAAATCTGTTATTTTCCGTTATTAGGAGTGCATTATGCCATTTGTTTTACCACCTCTGCCTTACGAAATGGATGCTCTGCAGCCCTATATTTCGCGAGAAACATTAGAATATCATTATGGCAAGCACCATAAAGCCTATGTAAATAATTTAAACAATCTAGTGGCTGGAACTGATTTAGAAAACAAACCATTAGAAGAGATAATCAAGACGCAAACTGGTGGCATATTTAATAACGCAGCTCAAGTTTGGAACCACACATTTTATTGGAATTGTTTGAATCCAAAAGGTGGTGGTGAGCCTACAGGTGAGCTACAAGCTGCAATTAACAGAAGTTTTGGTGATTTTAAGACATTTAAAGAGCAATTTACTAAAACGGCGATAGCTACTTTTGGATCTGGATGGGCTTGGCTTGTTAAAACTCCGCAAGGTGATCTAGAAATTGTCTCTACTAGTAATGCTGGCACGCCGCTCACTACGCCAAATAAAGCATTATTAACATGTGATGTTTGGGAACACGCATATTACATTGATTATCGCAATTTACGCCCTGACTATGTAGATGCCTTTTGGAATCTAGTTAATTGGGATTTCGTGGCGGTTAACTTTAGCAGTAAATAACTTGATCTAAATATTAGCAAAAGTAGGATTTTAGCATGGAAGAGCATTTATTGAATGTATACAATCATTTACCTGTGCAGTTTGTGCGCGGTGAAGGAGGGTATTTGTTTGATGCGCAGGGTAATAAATATTTAGACGCATTTTGTGGTATTGCTGTAACTCTACTAGGCCACAACTATCCAGCCGTTACTAAAACTATACAAGAACAAGCAACTAAAATCCTACATACATCAAATTTAGTATCTAATCCCGCACAGCTAGAATTGAGTGATATTTTGGCTGATCTATATGGTGCTGATTGCCAGGTATTCTTTTGCAATTCAGGGGCAGAATCGTTAGAAACAGCGTTGAAGGCAGCGCGTCTTTATGGTCACAGTATAAACATAGAAAGTCCTAAAACTATAGTGATGGAAGGTGCATTTCACGGTCGCACAATAGGCACTATATCTGCGGGCAGTAACCCTAAATATCAGGAAGGCTTTGCGCCTCTCTTGCCTGGTTTTGTGCGAGTACCTTTTAATGACATTAAAGCCATTGAAGATGCAGTAAAAGCCGACGAGACAATAGTTGCTATCTTGATTGAGCCTATACAAGGCGAATCTGGTATTAAAGTATCAAGCCCTGCTTATCTAAAGCAAGTACGCGAGCTTTGCGATAAATTTAGTCTATTGATGATGGTAGATGAGGTGCAAGCAGGCCTAGGCCGCACTGGTAAATTCTTTTGCTATGAGCATGATGACATAAAGCCCGATGTGGTTACATTAGCTAAAGGTCTGGCGAATGGTTTGCCTATAGGCGCCTGTATAATTCGTAAACCATATAGTGAATTATTCAAACCCGGTAGCCATGGTACAACTTTCGGTGGCAATCCTATGTGCTGTGCGACAGCTGTTACCACCCTACGTGAGATTATCAAACATAAATTTTATGAAAATGCTGGACGACAAGGTGCAAAAATCATTAGTGGTTTGCAGAAAGCTTTAGCAGATAATCCACATGTTAAGGAAGTGCGGGGTAAAGGTTTAATGATCGGTGTGGAATTAGATCGCCCCTGTAGAGATGCATTAAATATTGCATTAAAACATAATATAATTTTTAATGTAGCTGGAACAAATGTAATGCGTTTGTTGCCGCCATTAAACATAAGTGATAAGCAGGCGGATGAAATTATCACCAAAGTGCCGCAGATCATTAATGAGTATTACAGTGCTGATAAGCAAGCCTAACGTCGTGCTTTAAAGAAATCACGTAGTATTTGTCCACACGGCTCAGCCAATAACCCATGAGCGCACTGCACGCTATGATTCCATTTACCGGCAGCAAATAAATCTATACTGCTACCCACAGCCCCGGAACGCGGGTCATGTGTTGCGAATACCAGTCGTTTGATACGCGCATGTAACATAGCACCTGCGCACATGGCACAAGGCTCTAAAGTGACGTATAAAGTTGTATCTAACAATCTATAATTTTTTAATTTAATAGCTGCTTGGCGCATAGCAATAATCTCTGCATGTGCCGTTGGATCATTACTTTGAATAGGTTGATTGTAGCCAGTACCTAAAATTTCTTGAGTCTGATTTGCGACGATTATCGCACCCACGGGTACTTCATTTTGCTTGGCAGCAGTATGGGCTAAATTTAATGCATGCTGCATGCACTTTGTATCAAAGTCGCTAAAATTATTCATCATCGGCTGGAAGAGTTTCTTCAGAAGGTTCTTTTAGTAGATCGTCGTCTAATAATTCTTGTATATTCTGTATTGCTGCTTGATCATCAAGAGCAGGTAAATCGGTTAAACCCATGTCTTGAATATCTAGACTACGGATCTTTTGCTCCATTTTATTTAAATCATCAAATACAGACAGATCTGGTAAAGGTGGTATTTCTGGCAAATCAGGTAAATCTGGTAAATAATACTCTTCAGGTTGTGCCTCGTTATCTTGTTGTGGAGTGT
>DALYEH010000012.1:19788-20550 GCA_031972715.1 Gammaproteobacteria bacterium
GTGTCAGTATCCTGTTTATATCTGTTAAAATTTGCTCCATACCTAAACGCACTGGGTGTGAGTTTCCTGGGAATATAGTTGTACGCTCTAATTCATTGGTAAGCTGATGTGCTATTTCTTTAGCGTGTTGTTCTGTTTTACCGCAGAGGCGTTCAATGCTTTCTAAATCTTTAAGCATACTGTCAGCGCGTAATAATGGATTGCTAAAAGCCTGTATATTTTCAGCGCCAATCATTTTTTCTATGAGCGGAGTAACACTAATAGGCGTGAATATTGACATAGAATCATCTGGCATGTCGGGCATATATTTCTGCGCCATATTTTGGTGTATGGCGACATCATGTTCCAACAAGCTAATCAAGCCAGCAAAACCGCGTTCTACAGGACGTAAACCGTAGGATTCATTAAAAGCGCTTGCTAAAATGCTTATATCCTCATTGGCATATGCTTTAGGTAGCCTAGGTGTTTTGGCATGAAATATGGCGTGTGCTTTATTCAAACGTTCACTAAGCTGTTCTAGTATGTTGGCAGGCGGTACTGCAACCTTTAAGAAAGCGCTCAGCTGCAATTTTTTGACTGATTTAGGATTTGCATAAAACATTTCAGCGCGTATTATTTTGGATTTGAAAAATATGTGTGCTTCACCTTCACGCTGATCTTTTAAATCTAGTAGCTCTATGCGTTGTCGTCTATCTACTGACGTATTGCGGCTATCCATATAATTAACAGCTAGGCTACCTGGATTCATCTGAAAACTACTTA
>DALYEH010000013.1:0-3223 GCA_031972715.1 Gammaproteobacteria bacterium
ATATCTCAGAAAAAGAATCCTGATTTTCTAAGTGTGACCACAAGAATAGATTATCTAGTACTGGATGCAGTATCTGATTATAGAAAATCTCATCTAGTTTTGTAAAAGCAAAAATTAGCGCATCCTTCAATGCGCCTGGTAAATTGCAGTCGCACTGTGCAAATAAATTCGAAGAGGCAAAGGCCTTCAAAATCTTGCGTGTAATTTTCACATGTAGCTCATGCACTGTGTGCATTTGCTGTAGCCTTTCTTTAAAGTAAACCTCCATGGTGCATGTTAGGAACATATCCAGCGTCGCAGGCATCTGCGCTGATAATTCCTGAAGTTCTGACTTGCTTAGAGATTTAGGCAACATTAAAGTATTCTGTATAATTATTTGCAGGACCGGTTTATAGATATGAATTATATGCGTTATAGTTAGCAGTTGTAAAAAAGAATGCTCTAGACTGGTTCTAATATCAACTTGTATTTCTTGCAAGGCATAATAGCGCTCAAGTGCATCCGAAATATTTCTCTGTATGCGAAAATTAGCTAAAATCTGAGTGCGTTTGCGCATCAAATCAGTGTGTAAAGTTTCTTCTAGCGCTTGATCAAACAGTGATTGTAATGCAGACAGTAATTGCGGTTCCATAAAGGTGGTCTCATCCATTTGTGAGGCAGTCAGCTTAGCATGGTATATAATTTGAGTCAATATTTTTGCTGCAACCCTGCAGAAAATAGCTACAAGATTTTTAGGATCCATAAACCTCTAACACATAATATTATTGTATAGATACACTAAAATATAAGAGTTGAATTGCTTCTTGAAGGGATACGGAGATACACATGCAGAATACTCAAGCAGAGAACCTATCAAAAATGCTCTGGCGCTGTAGGCGCGGGATGTTAGAGTTGGACGTGATGTTGCAGAAGTTCTGTGAAACTGTTTTTCCTACGTTAAGTTTGGAAAAGCAGCAGCTATTTGCAGAGTTGTTGGAGGAGGCCGATCAAGATTTACAACGTTGGTTAGCTGGTGGGCAGCCATGTGAGAAGGCCAAATTTCAAGATATGCTTTTAGTAATACGACATTTACATCATACGGCTGCAGTAGTGGAGTGAAGCCAACTCTCTATATCGCAACGTCGCGTTCCCTGTTGTATGCGACTATAGCCACGCATACGACTTGTGCTTTGGGTATGTGTGTGGCAGACATCCATTATCTGCTTGCAGTAAGCCTGGTACTGATGCTGATGGCGCATGGATTATATGTGATTAAGCTGCATAGTCTACGTCAGCATAGGCATTCTGTAACTGTTTTACAGCAAGATTGCGATACTTGGTTGTATGCCTTACATGATGGTAGATTATGTAGAGGTAAACTCTCAAAGCAGCGCTCTTATCGCAGCAAGTTTATGCTGATTCTATACATGCAGCATTTCAATGGTTTTAGATACATAATTGTGCCGCGAGATTCTTTATCTACAGCACAGTACCGCTATCTGGCCTATCACCTTACATGATAAAACCTAGCTCATAAAATATATACCTAAAGTACATCAAGCTCTTTTTTTGTAGGCCGATAGCTCATATAGGCAAAAGAACTGATAGCGACCAATATGCAAGAAGATGAAGAGGTAGATCTGCATCTTATACAAGAGGTGCAAAAAGGCAACAAGCATGCGTTTGATACGCTGGTGCTAAAGTACCAGTATCGCGTGTTTAAATTGGTTGCCCGCTATATCTCTGATCCAAGCGAGGTCTTAGACGTAACCCAGGAAGCATTTATAAAAGCATATAAGGCGATCGATCATTTTCGTGGTGAAAGCTCATTTTATACTTGGCTGTATAGAATAGCAGTAAATACTGCTAAAAATAGCTTGGTTGCGAAGGGACGTCGTGTTCCAGAATCAGACTACGAAATTTCTGAAATTGAGCAGTTCCTCTCTAAAACTAATGTACGTGAATATTCTACTCCTGAGCGTAGTCTGATGTACGATGAGATGGAGCACATGCTATTTGATATCATCGATGATTTACCAAGCGATTTGCGTACTGCTATTATGCTACGTGAAATAGAAGGCTTATCTTACGAGGAAATTGCAGAAGTTATGAATTGTCCAGTAGGCACTGTGCGCTCTAGAATATTCCGCGCACGTGAGGCTATAGAGCGTAAAATTGAACCATACATGACCCGCGAGGGTGATGAGGATGCATCCGTTAAGACTGGTACTGGAACTAGTACTAGTGAAGATGGTACCTAAAAAATAATTCACATTTTCATTTTATACTCGTCGCCATTTAAATTTAGGCGTTGTTACAGCTTTTGCTCGCAGCAGTCATGTATTATATCTACACTTCTGCTGCTAAACGCAAGCTGCGCCTAGCCTAAATCTAAATGGCTTAGAGTATAGAACTATCTGCGGAACGCGAGGTCTTAGACATTAGGTAATTGGCTAGGATCTAAAAATGCGTGCAAATACAGACAATTCACAGATCACACCAGAAGCTATTAAGCAGATGCTAAGTGTTACTATACCTGCGAGCAGAACAATAGATGATTATATTCCAGAAAAACTAGCTGAGTATCTTAGCAAGAAACTGCATAAAGCGCAAAATGTACAATATTTTCTCGATAAATACCTCACTCTAGCGGAATCAGAAAAAGAAGTGGTGATTAAATTCTTTGAGCAAGACCATATCAGCTGCCCGCAGATTGAAACAGTGCTTGACGCGTTAAAATATTATAAGATCCATAATAAAGGAAAGCCAATCACGGACAAGATTTTTCTAGTGCTTTTGCATGATTATTTAACAATGAGTAATAAGCTCAGAAGCAAGCTCTTGGCTTGTTATAAGAAGGCCACACCAGATATAGAACGCAGATTAGATGTAGCAGTGAGGTATTGCATGCTAGATGTACTCGATAGCAGTGCGCTTGATTATAAAAGGGTCGTAGAGAAAGTTAAAAATATGGAATTGCACTGATCGTGGTTGAATATTCAAAATTGGTTATCAATTAATTCTACAATCAACAATCCAAATGTTGTTTGTCAAGATAATCAGCGTTTCAATTGTCGATTGTAGGATATTTCTAGGCAGGCACCTATTAAGGGCCACCGGGGCTGGGGCTAGGACTTGAGCGGGTAGATGGTGCTGGTTCTGGGGCTGGTTCCGGGGCTGGCTTAGGATCAGGTTTATCTATCTCAGATGCTAAAACGTGTGTGTCATCGTGTGCCTTTTCTAT
>DALYEH010000013.1:3233-10576 GCA_031972715.1 Gammaproteobacteria bacterium
AATTTTTGTGGTATCTCTATCCTTAGCAGCATCGGGTTCATCTTCTTTAGCGTGCTCCTGAACATCCTTAGTAACTGCTGACTCCTGCATGCTTTCACTTATATTATTAAAAGTCGGATCGCGACCTTCAGCTGCGGCGGAAGTAAATTCAGCTTTAACGCTTGCTGCAAGCTGATCCGCATATTTGTCAGTAACATTATCTAAACCCACATCTCTTGCGGCATATTCAGTGGCATATGCTGCTTGTTCGTCAGTAAGTCCGTTATCTTTTACTAGAGATTCTTGCAACTTTGCGGTGTCTTTTTCATGTAAAGCCATCTTTTGGTCATCAGCTTGCAGCTCTGCCTGCAGTTTGCTTACTCCTGCGCCAACTGCGTCTACGGTTGGCTCCTTGCCGTCTGCTTTTGCTTGCGCTGTGACGTCGGACACAGCTGTAGCGACAGTTCGCATAGTTTGTTCAGCGTAACCATCAAGTTGATTTGTTTGTACAAGGTAGGCTGTAGCTAATAAAGCTTCATCTTTGTTTAATTTATGCTTGTCTTCAAATGTTTGATGTGCCTCTTGTACTTTAGCCTGAAGTTGCTTTTGATCTGAACCAAGACTGCTATTTTGTAGCATGCTTGGTAATGCATCAATTTGCTGACTTGGGGCATTGAGATTGGAAGCAAATTGCTGCAGTTGAGCTAAAAAATTTTGTGCGCTATTTTTTATGTCTGCATTGGGGTTTGTTTGTGAATTTGGGAGATAACTGTTTGCCGCAGAATTAAGCTGTTCGTTCTGTTTAGCATCAAGATCCTCTTTGTTGAGCTTAAGCCAATTCAGGAACAGTAATTTAAGTACCTGTGCAAAGATACTTAATTTTTCTGCATCTTCTGGCCCGGGTCCTGGTCCTGCGTTTGGCCCTGGAATAATTGCACTCACTTGGCGTCCCCTATTACAGTCTACTTAGGTTGGACATGCGGCATAGAGAATAGTTCTAGGCTATATGGATTGCCAGTACCGGCTACTTTACTTGTAATTGCTCATGATTCTTCAGCGAATCTACACGCAGGCTCTTTAATTTTGATAAAACATAATAATGCTAGTACATAACAAGCAATTACAGGCAGAAAACTAATCGCAAAGTTGTGATCTGTAAACTCTAACAAATAGCCACAAAATATCTGTAGTGCAGCTCCAGATATCATGATTAAACAGTTAGTAAATGCAACAGTAGTTGCTCTATACTGCTGTTTTGTTGCCTCTGCATTTAGACTAAAACACAACAACATTGAACTAGTAAAAAAGCCAAACGCTACATGTAAAAATAATACAATAGGCATGGCTAAAATTGGTCCAAATAAAATCAGACAGATAGAAATAAGCGCACCTAACAGTCCTATACCCATAAAAAAACTGCGATTGCGATAATAATCAGAAAGCCAGCCTATAGTTGGCCCACCTATACCTATGCCAATAAAAGTTATGGTTGCAATATTTGCAGCTTGGCTTCGATCTAAAGTGTACACTTGTGTTAAATAAGTGACACCCCACAATTCAGAATAAGTTACTATTGGCGCAACCATACAACTAGCAAACAATGCAATTAACCAGGTTTGCTTGCTTTTGATCACGATTTTTAGGTTTTTAGTAAGAGGAGTATTTTCAGAAGTATGCTTCTTGTTAGTTTTAGAATCCCGAATTGTTTGCCACAAAACTATAGTTAATGCTAATCCTATAGCAGCCATACCAAACATAGTGTTGCGCCAACCAAATGATTCAACTGTATATGCAGCAGGCCCACCACCAAGTACAGCACCTAGTACGCCAAGCAAATTGGTTAAACCTACTACAAAGGCAAACTTATGGGCTGGGAACCAAGAGGCAGCTAATTTCAAGCAGCCAACAAAAGCAAATGCGGAACCTAAACCAATTATTATTCTACAATAATTAGCGATAGTTAAACTCTGTGTGTAGGCAAAGGCGCAGCTACTTAACGTGATTGCAAGACATGCAACAGTGAGTAACAAGCGTGTGCCATAGCGATCAAGTAAAATGCCAACTGGTATTTGTGCGAAAGCATACGCAAAAAAATAAGCTGCTGAAAGACTACTGAGCAGCGCGCTGCCCACGGCGAATGATTCACTTAATTCTGGGATCATCACGCTAACAACAACGCGATGTATGAATTCAAACAGATAAAAAAGTCCGGCTGCAAACCAGATCAGCCAGGATTTAAGATTAGCTTTGAGCAAAAGGTTACCTAAGACTTAATTGGTACTAGTAGCAAAGCAGTGTACTTGAGTAACTGCTGAATTGCAATTAAAGCTAGAATACTGAGCAGCGCATACATGAAGTTTGGCTCTGTAATGGTTTTTTCAATTGCTAGTTGCCCTAAACCACCGGCACCAAAGGCACCAGCAATGATACTAAAACCTACAATAGATGCAGCTGTATTGGCGCAAGCTTCTATTATATAAGTCAAGCTTTCTGGTAGTAAAATATACAGAATCGCTTGCTTATTAGATGCGCCCATAGCTTTAATATTACTTTGCCATTTTATTCCTAAATCCTTCAGGATGGTATAGACCTCAAAAGCTAATAAAAATGAGCCTGTAATAGTTAAGGGTAAAATAGTAGCAGTAGTAAAACTTATCTTATGATTGATTAACCAATTTGTGCTAGGAATAAACATTAGCATTATGATTATATAGGGTATAGATTTTACCGTCTGCACGCCGCTGTAAAGTAATGTATACATAACACGGCTAAATCCAGCACTAGCTTTAGACAATTGCGCTATGCCAATGCCTAGAGGTATGCCCAAGAGCATGCTAAATACTGTAGCATACAAAACCATATATAGAGTTTCACGTAAAGCATTAATTAATATTGGGAGCATAACCTATAATCTCGCTTTGTAAGCCATTGTTGTTTAGGAAAGTGATTGCATTATTCACAGTAAAGGTATCACCAAAAATCTCTATTATCATAATATTTATGACACGACCGTTAATTTTTTCTTGATACGCTTGTATGATATTCATTTTCAAATCATAAGCTTCTAAGGTATTATTTAAAATTTCTTCAGGAGCTAAGCACTCAGTAAAATTAATACGCGCTATGCCATGATGCTCAGGCAGATCTTGTGCAACAATTTTGCGTCTTAAACACCAAGGTAATTCATGCTTAGTGGTAAAGCGTATAAATTCACGGGCAGTGTCTGAATTGGGTTTAGTGAACAATTCAAACACAGTGCATTTTTCTACGATTGCGCCTAGTTGCATTACAATCACATTTTGACATAAAGATTTTATTATTTCTGCATCATTAGTTGTCAAAATTATTGTCAGGTTATGTTCTTTTTGTATTTTACGTAACAGGTTTATTAAAATCTCAGTAGATTTTTGATCTAACCCTAAGAATATATCATCACAAAGTAAGATTTTAATACGATTTACTAATGTTCTGGCTAGATCTAGCTGAATGCGTTGTACTGGGGTCAAGCTATCTGGAAAACTCAAAGCTTTATTAGTTAAATCTACTTCTGCCAAAACCTGCTCAACTGTTTTATTGATATTTTGTTTGGGTAAACGTTGAATTTTTAAGGGCAGAGCAATATTTTTACTAACATTTTTACTTTGCAAAAATTGTGGGTTTGCCTGTACCAGGCCTACTGTGCGGCGTTCCACCGATAATTCAGGACTGGCCATAAAAGTTAGATTTTTTTGATCTATAGAGATTATGCCTGTTAGTGGTCTTTCTAATAAACCAATACATCTTAACAAAGCACTTTTTCCAGAGCCAGCACGTCCTATAATCCCCAAAGTTTCGCCAGCATTAACAGTTAGATTAATACTTTTTAAGTACAGCTGCTCTTGGCGAGGACCAGCATAAGTACTTTCTATATCTTTGAGATTAATTATGTGCGACTGTTCCATAGTCGTTTACCTTAAGATTACCCAATATAAAGTGTAATTGACATATGTAATATTTTCCAATGACTGTTCTGTTGTAGTGGTGGATCACACTATGAAAGTAGCGGATCTTAACTAAATGCTAATAGGTCGGGGCGATCAGTAAACAGACCTTGCACACCTTGCTTTAACCAAAGCTGGGCTGTTGCTGGATCGTTCACGGTATATAAATAGACTGGTATATGTGCAGCTTGTAAACTGTGTAGTGCTGCGCTGTTAAAACTAGTGACGTCGCAGTTTAAGCTAGCAAAATTATTTTCCTTTACAACTTCTATCAAGTTAGGCTGCCATTCTTCGGTTAACAAAGCCACTGGTAATGGTAGAGCGGTTGCTAATTGTTTTGCGCAAGATATATCAAAGCTAGAAATTAAGCATTTGTTTACTAAGAGATCAAGGTGTGCTTGCGCGAATTTTATAAAATAGGCGCTGTATTGGTCTGCATCGTTGCCATCAGCTTTGACCTCTATATTACAGTACAAGCCCAACTTAGATGCTAGTTGTAGCGTCTCGAATAACGTTGGAACTTTTTGTTGCGGATAAGGAGGTTCAAACCATAAACCAGCTTCAAGGCTACATATTTGCTCAGCGTAAAAGTCTGACACCAAACCATGTGCATTAGTGGTGCGGTCCACGGTATTATCATGTATCACTACCCAGATATTATCTTTAGTTAATTGCACGTCGAATTCTATCCAATTTAAGCCCAGATCCGCGGCATGCCTAAAGCTGCAGATGGTGTTTTCCGGGCGTAGCCCTGCTACGCCGCGATGGCCAATTAATCTTTTATTTGGAATAGGTAATGTGTGTAGCATGTTTGCAGCATAGCATGCGTTTGCGAAAATGGCCTATGATCACAAAATTAATGATGCACTAAAGGACTTTTTGCCATAATATATGGGGACAATAAATACATATAAGGCGTCGGCAAATGCACATGCACGAGATTGTGGGAATTCTTTTAGTTATCACTGCCGTTTCCAGTTATATAAACTACAAATTTATCAAGTTACCTAAATCTATTGGTATTACCCTAGTGACGATGTTGCTGACAATAATCGCTACGGTAACTAGTCGCTTTGGTTGGGGCCTAAACACACATGCCGAAAATTTAGTAGGTAGCATAGGGTTTAATGAGACCTTCTTGCATGGCATGTTAAGCTTTATGCTGTTTGCTGGATCTATACATGTTAATTTGCGCGAATTATACAAAAATAAATATATAGTGCTTCTGTTGGCCACTGTGAGTGTGATCATTTCCACCATAGTCATTGGTTATGGCATGTATTATGTAACCAGCTTCTTAAACATTCCTTTGCCACTAGCATATTGTTTTGTATTTGGTGCATTGATTTCTCCTACAGACCCAATTGCTGTGTTGGGTGTATTAAAACATGTAGGCGCGCCAAAATCTTTGGAGTTAAAAATTGCTGGTGAGGCACTATTTAATGATGGTATGGGTATAGTCTTGTTCTTCCTAGCGTTGGCTATTGCCCAGGGGCAACAGCAGTTGTTGACGGCTACGGAAGTATCTATGTATTTCTTACAACAAGCTGCGGGTGGCCTAGTATGTGGCACTGTATTAGGCTGGATCGCTGCTAAATTCATGCATAGTGTCAATGACTTCGAGGTAGAATTAATTTTAACTCTAGCTCTGGTGACTGGGGGTTATGCTCTCACTACAACTTTAGATGTCTCGGGGCCAATATGCATGGTGATAGCAGGTCTTATAGTTGGGGAGAGTTTTAGAGAATGTGCCATGTCTAAAGCCACGGTACAAAAAGTGTATGACTTTTGGGACCTTATAGATGAGATTTTGAATGCAATATTGTTTGTGTTAATTGGTCTAGAGTTCATGAACATTAACTTTAACCTATCAACCACAATTGCTGCGACGTCTGCGATTCTTATTACTGTGGTTGCGCGTTGGATTAGTGTATTTATACCTCTATCGTTTATGAATAAATTCAGACGCTTAAATCCTGAATTGTTAGTAATTATGACTTGGGGTGGCTTACGTGGTGGTATTTCTATTGCGCTAGCCTTGGGTACCAGTGGCGAATACAGAGATCTGTTAGTGGCTGTTACCTATGGTGTGGTGCTGTTTTCGATTGTGGTGCAGGGGTTGACTATAGGACCCTTAATTGCCAAGTTTGCACCAGAAAAGTTAACTATGAGGCGTAAGTGATAATATTAACGCCCAACCGGCGTTTAGCAGCATTTACAGTTCAACAATACAACTCATTACAAGAAAGTACGGGTTTAAAAACCTGGGCTACACCAGACGTTTATCCCTTAGAAATTTGGTTAATTCAACTTTGGGACCAATGTCTGGATCATAATTTTGCATTTTATAAGCCTTTACTTGCAATTAAACAACAACAATTATTATTTGAGCAGATAATACAAAATAATCATGCACATACGGAGTTACTGCGTATAAATGCAACTGCCCAAAACGCTTTGCAGGCTTGGAATTTTTTAGCGCAATGGCGCATACCTCTAGAAACCTTTGCAGCATATGCTGCATATAGTGCTGATGCGCAAGCTTTGCAACAGTGGCTTACACCTTATCTTGCGTGGTTAACAGATCATGAATATGTAGATTTTAACCTACTAGTTAAGAGTCTAGTGGAAAATGTTGACCAGCTAATTAGTTTAATTCCAAAAGAAATTTGTTTAAAAGGTTTTAATGAATTGACGCCGCAGTATGCGCTATTTTTTTCCCTGCTGCGGGAACGTGGCATTAGTATTGAGCTGCAACCCAGAGAAGAAACTAATGCAACGGTGACTAGGCTGGGAGTACAGAATGCAGATGCTGAATTAAATAGCGCAGTGGAATGGATAAAAGCACATTTAGAGCATAATACTGCACAAAGATTTGGAGTCGTAGTACCTGATTTAGCACAAAGGCGCGATCGGGTATGCAATTATTTTACAACACAGCTGCCTAAGCAGTGGCTAAATATTTCTGCACCTAAGAGTTTGCTTGACTATGAAATAATAAGTATTGCTGTATTAATTTTAAAAATGGCTAGCAATGTTGTTGCATTTAATGATTTTAGTATTTTATTACGTTCGCCATTCATTGGGAATTTTAGTTCTCATGCTGCAGAGCGCGCTTTGTTAGATAGGGAGCTGCGCAAAAGTTTAGAGGCGCAATTTAATTTTAACCATCTATTGCAGATCGTAAGCCCAGACCATGAAATTAAAGAATATCTAACAAAATTCAGTGCTGCTACAAAAAATCTGCACGGCAAGCATTCCACCTATTATTGGGTGGACAAAATACAAGCTTTGTTGCAAGCTTGGGGTTGGCCTGGAGAGAGATTGGGGTTCTCGCATGATGCAGGTTTGCAGGCCTTAAGCAAAGACGATGCTGATCTATTA
>DALYEH010000013.1:10586-10912 GCA_031972715.1 Gammaproteobacteria bacterium
TGGCAAGACTTATTGGCGGAATATGCCAGCTTAGATAGTATTTTGCAACAACATACATTTTCTGAAGCAATACAATACTTGCGTAGGTTTGCAGCCGAAACACCTTTTGCACCTGCTGAGACAGGGCTGACAAAAATCCATGTTTTAGGTTTATTAGAAGCAGAGGGTTTGGTATTTGATCATTTGTGGGTCTGTGGTATGAGCAGAGATCAATGGCCGCCAACAGCCAACCCAAATCCCTTTATACCTCTAGAATTGCAACGCGAATATGATTTGCCGCACAGCTCTGCGCAGCGTGAATTGACTATGGCCAGAAAGTACACGCA
>DALYEH010000013.1:10922-18367 GCA_031972715.1 Gammaproteobacteria bacterium
CAGACATTGCAACACGGTGGCATACAAAATGTCACTTTCTGTTACCCAGAGTTTGTGGATGACAACCAGGTGGCGCCTAGTAATCTTATTACACATTTACCTGTGTTGGTCATGCCCACTAGAAACAAGGCACAAAGCGAACCAGATATTCAATTAGAAGAGTGGTACGATCCGCATGCTGCACCTCTTGCTGCAGCTTATATAGCTGGCGGCACTAAAGTTTTGCAGTTACAAGCGCAATGTCCATTTAAGGCAACTGCTGAAGTACGGCTTAAAGCTACAGAGTTACATCAGCCACAAAGTATACTCACACCCGACAAACGTGGTTCATTAGTGCACTCGGTATTGGAGGAGTTTTGGCGTACGTGCAAAAGCCATGCACAGTTGGTAGCCTATACAAGCGCAGAGCTAGAGTTGCTTGTTACGCAGGTCATACAAAAGATGTTGTCTACATGGCAAAAAAAATTGCCACACACTTTAACCAATACTTATATCATGTTAGAAGCACATCGCTTGTACAATTTGCTTATGAATTGGCTTGCATATGAGAAAACGCGGCCACCTTTTGTAGTGCACGAGTTAGAGCAAAAAAAAATAGTGAATATAGGTGGATTGCAGATCAATATGCAAATTGATCGTGTGGATGTAGTGGATGGGCAACTGGTGATTATAGACTACAAAACTGGTGCTACACAGCTGTATGCCTGGTCAAAAGATACAGTCTATGAACCACAGTTACAAATATATGCACTTGGTACAAAAGGTAATGTTGTAGCAGTAGCGTTTGCGGCATTAATACCTAACTTTATTAAATTCAAAGGTGTGGCTGCTGAAGATGATTTATTACCTAATGTGATTGTTGTCACAGAATGGCAAGAGCTGCTACAGACGTGGTCGCAACAGTTAGAAGCGGTGGCGTTAGATTTTATTACGGGACAGGCTCAGGTAGCCCCATACGATTCTAAAGTATGTAGACATTGCAAATTGCAAGCGCTTTGTAGGGTATATGAACAATGATCAAGCGCTGCGTACGCAGCTACTAGACATACAGCAGTCTTTTTTAGTGCAGGCGCCAGCAGGCTCAGGCAAAACTTCGGTCTTGGTACAACGCTATTTATGTGCATTAGCTGGTGCACAGAGTGGGCCTGAGGAAGTTATAGCTATTACGTTTACGCGTAAGGCCGCAGCGGAGATGCGCGAAAGGATTTTGAATGCTTTGCAAGCAGCTGCAAACTCTGCAGCTCCAACTAATGATTATGAGTTGCAAACTTGGCAGTTAGCACAAAAGGTATTGTTGCGTGATCAGCAATCTAATTGGCAGATTTTAGATAATCCAGCACGCTTAAAAATCCAAACTATAGACGCTCTTTGTGCTAGCATCACCAAGCAAATGCCTATACTCTCGCGATTTGGCGCGCAACCACAAATTGCTGCTAATCCTGAAACACTTTACAGTACAGCAGTAGATCAGCTTTTAGAATCTTTGGATCATGCTACAGAGTATCCATATAAAAATAGCTTATATGTACTGTTGCAGCATCTGGATAATGATCGTATAAAAGCAAAGCGTTTATTACAACAGGTTTTAAGTACAAGAGAACACTGGTTACCATTATTAACGCAACATAATACCGATGCCAAGGAATATCATACTGCCTTGCGTATGTATATAGAGCAGGGTTTACTGTTAGCATGTGCAGAAGCTATAGATGAATTGCAAGCACTGCGCCCACCGGTATTAGATTTAGCTGTGATACAAGTAGAGGAACCAGAGGACTTGCAAGCATGGTTAGTCATTGCGCAAAAGCTCTTAACAGTGGATGGTGAGTGGCGTAAGACAGTGACTGCTGCGCAAGGTTTCCATCCACCGAGTAAAGCTAAAAATAAAGAAGAAAAGCAACAGCTACAAGCTGCTAAGGATGCCATGTTAGCGATGCTTGAGCAACTGCAGGCACATGATGAGTTTAGACAGGGTTTAAGTTTATTAAAAGAATTGCCGCCATTTAGTTATACTGAGCAGCAATGGCAGATTGTACAGAGTTTAATAGCCGTGTTGCCTGTTTTAGCTGCGCAGTTAAGCGTGGTTTTTAGAGATCAAGGGCAAGTTGATTTTATCGCGGTAGCATTAGCTGCACTTACAGCCTTGCAAGACCAAGACGCCCCTACTGATCTAGCCTTAGCCTTGGATTGCAAAATTCAACATATATTAGTCGATGAATTCCAAGATACATCGCATATGCAATTTAGATTGCTTGAGCAATTAACTGCGCATTGGCAAGCAGGGGACGGGCGTACGCTGTTTTTAGTCGGCGATCCTATGCAGTCTATATACAGCTTTAGACAAGCAGATGTCGGTTTATTTATAAAAGCACGTGATCAAGGGGTGGGTGCTTTGCCGTTACACTTTGTGCAGCTAAGTAGTAACTTTAGATCTGTGGCACCGCTTGTGCAGTGGATCAATACAGTTTGTGCAAGCAGTTTTCCTGGTGTAGACAATAAAACTTTAGGCGCTATTGCCTATACGGCAGCGATTGCCACTAAAAACATTGCAGTTGATGCAGTGCCAGTAGATTGTATAGCAGTTAGCGATGCCTATGTTAGCGAGCAAATAGTGCAAATTATACGAGATACGCAAGCTAAAGATCCATCAGCCACAATTGCAGTTTTAGTGCGTGCTAAAAGTCATTTAGAAAAAATATTACCTGCTTTGCGTGTCGCGAAAATTGGTTTTCAAGGTATAGACATTGAAACCTTAAATAAACGACCATTAATTCAAGATTTACTGGCATTAACCAAAGCTATCTTACACCTTGATGATCGTATTGCCTGGTTAGCAATTTTGCGCGCTCCTTATTGTGGTTTAGAGTTAAAAGAGATACAACTTATTGCTCAATACCCAGGGACTGTCTTTGCAGCTATGCAAGATGCACAAGTGCTGCAAGAGCTTAGCTTGAATTCTAGAGCAAGAGTGCAACATGTAGCAGCTGCATTATCAAATGTTTTGTCATTATATGGACGTGTTTCTATTGAAGATCTTTTTGTACAGGCCGCTGACGAGTTGGGTATCAAAAGCACTTTAAGACATAGTGATGAGCAATATGAATGGGATGCATACTTACAATTTTTAGAAAAAGTTGCACAGCAGCCAGAAATTACTGTGCCTGGTTATTTAGAGCAAGAATTGCAAAAGCTATATTTGCAGCCCATAGCTAGTACTGAGTCAAATCTAGTGCAGATTATGACTATACATAAAGCTAAAGGTCTGGAGTTCGATGTTGTAATCTTGCCTGATTTAGACAAATCTATCAGGAGTTTTGATCAGGAATTACTATTATTGGAACAACGTGATTATGATCATCAGTATTTGCTCTTCGCGCCGATTCGTGCAGCAGACCAAGAAGAGGATCCCATTTATAAGTATTTAGCATGGTGTAGAAGGCAAAGAGCCGAATATGAAACTTTACGCGAATTTTATGTGGCAGTAACCAGAGCGCGTAAACGACTATATTGTCTTGCAAACATCGATGAGGCAAAAAATGTTAGTGGGATGCTTAAGCGAGTATGGGAGTCTTTGGGACATCAGTTTAGTAGCTGTACCGAAGGACAAGCGTTGACTATTGAACCTGATCGCAGCTTACGGCGTTTACCACAGACGTGGTTCACAGAATTGCAGGCTAAAGCCTTGCCTATTAGCAAAATACAACAGCCATTACGTGCATGGGATATAAATTGGGTAAATCATGCTGGAACGCTTTTACATAGAATGCTCTGTCATATAGCGCAGATTGGCATAGATAACTTGTCTGCTAGTTATATAAGCACAGTACCAGAGATTTGCAGACAGCATTTGCGTGCTAGAGGGTTACCTTTAGAAGAGCAAGGGAAAATACAAGGTATTATCCAAACAGCGCTTGATAATATGTTTAGCGATCCCTTTGGGCGTAAAATTTTGTCAGCTCAGCATAAAGAGAGTTATACAGAATGGCGTTTGACAACGTTAGAGGCAGATCAGTTCAAAAATGTTAGATTAGACCGCGTCTTTTTAGATCAGGATGACATATTATGGCTAATAGACTATAAATTGGTATTAGATCAAAATTTAACAGCTGCCATAGATAGTTATACACCACAAATCCAGCAATACGCATTACTTCTTGCAGATCTTAAACCAACCCATAAGTTAAAGTGCGGCCTCTATTTTCCGTTGCAACGGCAGTGGCGTCAAATAGCATAATTTGAATTTGTTGCATAAAGTGCGTTATATTGCGCAAAGAAATGGATAACAAATTACTGGAATTTAAGATCATGAAACAGGTTGCACGTACAATAATAGCTATATATTTAATGTGTCACGGTCTGCACGCAATGGCATGTGGAGTTGCTTTTGTTAGGTTGCTTAAGCCATTAACATACTATGAACAACAATACCAGGACTCAACTTGGGGGCTGAAAAAGTTGCTGACCTTAATGGAAAGGCAGAGGCATCGCGGGCAGGATGGTGCCGGTATTGCTGCTTTGCGCTTTAATGTGCCTGTTGGCAAAGAATATGCTACAAACCTGAAGTTTGCCTCAAAAAATGCTCTGGATATGGTTTTTGAGCAAGCTACTAAGGATCTCAATAAAGCACAGCATGCAGAGTATTTGGGTGAAGCTATGCTTGGGCATATTCGATATGCAACTCATTCTGGTCTAGATAGCAAATATTGTCAGCCATTTGTACGCAGCCACTCAGTTGCTGGTAGGAACATTACTTTTGCTGGCAATTTCAATATGACTAATACAAATGAAATTTTAGATAAATTGCAAAGTTGGGGCATTTCTCCAGTAAGCGAATCTGATACACATATAGTCTTGGAGAGTTTTACCTATCAACTAGATACAGAATATGAAGCCTTAATGCGGCATTCCAAAGCCACTGGTCGTAAAGCAATAGAGCATGCTGCGAAGAATTTAGATCTATTGAAAGTTATTCGTAATGCCGCTGCCAATTGGGATGGGGGCTATGTATTTTGTGGAATGTTGGGCAATGGTGATGCCTTTTGTTGTCGCGATGGTGCTGGCATTCGTCCAGGTTACTATTATTTAAACGATGAAGTATTTGCTGTGGCATCAGAAAGAGTAGCACTAGTAGATGCTTTTGATGTGGATTTTAATTCTGTAAAGGAAATGTTACCAGGGCATGCGATAATCATAAAACGTGATGGCACCGTAATTGATGGTAAATTCACAGCAGCACTGCCCGAGAGACAATGTGCTTTTGAACGTATATATTTTAGTAAGGCGAATGATCCCAATATCTATCAAGAACGTAAAGCATTGGGACGCTTTTTAGCGCAAACAGTATACGATGAGATAGGTGGCGATTTAGAGCATACAGTATTTACTTATGTACCAAATTCTAGTCTACCAGCTTTTCAAGGGTTGGTAGATCAAATTGCAGTTTTGTCCGGTATACATACATTCAGAATGTTAGAAAAAAACTTAGAAAAAAATAATATTATGCCTAATATTGCTGAGATTGCGCAAAAGCTACAAACTAATGTGCGCAGTGAACAAATTGTGGCTAAAAACCAGAAAATGCGCACTTTTATTAGTTCAGATCAAGAGAGAGTTGATTTAGGGATTAGATTATATGAAGTAACGCATGGTGTAGTTAAAGCAGAAGATACCTTAGTAGTAGTAGATGACTCTTTAGTGCGTGGCACGACTTTTAGAGATCTGTTAATGAAAAAATTGACTACTTTAAATCCCAAAAAGATTTTATTGGTAATCTCTGCACCTCCTGTAAAATACCCTGATTGCTATGGCATAGACATGAGTGAACTCGGTAGGTTTGTAGCTTTTCAAGCAGCAGTAGAAATTCTAAAGGAGCGTAAGCAGGAAGGTTTAATAGCTGAATTAAAAATCTTATCTAAGCAGCAAGAACTACTGCCGGCCAATAAAGTGCAAAATTTGGTGCAGCGCATTTACGCAAGCGTCAATCAAGAAGAATTAGCTAATAAAATTGCGCAATTGCTTACTCCAAAGGACCTTGCATGGCGTGGCGAATTCAAAGTAATCTTTCAAACTGAAGATGGTTTACATAGTGCTATGCCTAATTATCTTGGCGATTGGTATTTTACTGGCAAGTATCCTACTCAGGGTGGTTATAAGGTTTTGAATACTGCATTTTTAAAATGGGCCGAGGGTACGCAAGGAAGAAGCTATTAAATTTTTGCATGTGGCTTGAATTTTTTTAAATGATCCCCAAATATTTTTGCGCTTGACTCTTGTAGGGCAGTAGAGTTAGGCATACAATAACCCGCTACGTTATGAGCTTTAGATTTAGCTATAAATATCAGTTTATTAACTAAATCTAAAGTGCAGGCAGATTATTGATTGATTAAGAAGAAAAGGGGGTTGGCGATGTCCAGCAATATTAACCAAACAGCAGAGCAAGAGTTTGGACCAATTCGTAAGATGTTATGGCCTATCCATAATTATGAATTAAAGAAGTTCTTGCCACTCGGCCTTATTATGTTCTGTATCCTATTTAATTACACTTTATTAAGGGATACGAAGGATACGTTAGTTGTTAACGCTTCAGGCGCTAGCGCAATTACTTTCTTAAAGCTCTATTGCGTGACCCCTTGTGCGATTCTATTTGTGATTTTATATGCCAAGTTAACCAACATATTAAAGCGTGAATATGTGTTTTACACAGTAGTTACACCGTTTTTGATATTCTTCGGGATATTTGGTTTTGTGTTGTATCCAAATCTAGATGCACTACATCCATCACAAGAAATGCTTGCGACTATTAATGCCGCTTATCCACGTTTGAGTGGCTTTGTGGATATTTTCGCATACTGGTCATACTCATTATTCTACGTACTAGCAGAAATCTGGGGTAGTGCGATGATTGCCTTGATGTTCTGGCAATTCGCAAACCAAATCGTACGTATGAAAGAATCCAAGCGTTTCTATGGCTTATTCGTGGTTATAGGTAACTTGGCCTTAATTCTTTCTGGTTATGTAGTAACATTCTGCTCTGAAAGCATCAAAGATTATTTCCCAGGTCAAACTGCGGAACAAGTGTGGGGTATTTCCTTGCAGTGGTTGATGGGTTCTGTTGTTGTAATGGGTATCTTAGCGATGGTTTTATACCGCTGGATGCATACTAACGTTTTAACAGATCCACGTTACTACGATGGCGATGATGTTGCTATTGGCGCTGGTAAGAAGAAAAAGAAGAAGCCTGGTTTGGCTGAAAGCTTCAAAATTATTATTAGTTCACCAGAGCTAGGCTTAATTGCTATGCTAATTATGGCTTACGGTGTAACTATTAACTTAGTAGAAGTGCAATGGAAAGAACAATTGAAGTTCTATTTCGCAGGCGACAAAGGTGGTTATAACGGGTTCATGGGTCAATACTCTCTATGGACTGGTATAATTACAATTTTATT
>DALYEH010000014.1:0-13420 GCA_031972715.1 Gammaproteobacteria bacterium
CAAGTCAATAATTTATTTGCGATCACAGAATTAAAGATTTTGGCCCAACCATTAGGGGTCAAAACTATAAAAGTTGGACCTAAAGGTGGCAAATTAGAGTTTGTGGAGAAGCCGCAGATTAGCCCTGATGTAATTGTTAAATTGGTACAAAATAACCCTAGGCGTTACAGTTTTGCTGGATCAAATAGTATTAAATTTGTGGTAGACTTAGATACTAGCGAGCAGCGTCTAGCATTTATAAGGGAACTGCTACTTACACTCAGTGCTTAGGGATTTGCAAAAGGGTTTGCGGGATGCAAAGTGTGCCAACAGTCATTAAATTAGCTGTTATGCTATGTGCCTGTCTTGTATGCGGCTGTGATGAGCAGGCCTGGAATGATCCATATCCCCACCAATCAAGCACTGCGAATACCATATACACCGCATTTACTGATCAACCAAAGCACCTGGATCCAGCGCGATCTTATTCAGGTGATGAGTGGGCTTTCATGTCGCAAATATATGAGCCAGTTCTAGAGTATAGCTATCTAGAGCGACCATATAAATTAGAACCGCTGACAGCTAGCGCCATGCCTAGCGTGAGCTATGATTCTCGCAAAAACGTAAGCTCGTACAATATTAAGTTAAAACCAGGGATCTTGTACCAGCCGCATCCAGCGTTTGCTAAAAATGATGCTGGCCAGTATGTATATCATAATTTAGATAGTAAGCAAGCAGAGCAATATACTGCCATTAAAGATTTTGCCCAAACTGGCACACGCGAATTGACTGCAGCTGATTATATTAATCAAATTAAACGTTTAGCTGATCCCAAAGCTAATTCGCCAATCTTTGGTTTCCTAAGCCCATATATAGTTGGCTTAGACTCTTTACGAAAACAAATGGCAGTAGCCTACAAAAATGATCCTTCCGCTATCTGTTTAGATTTACGCGACTTTGAGTTTGAGGGGGCTAGATTTATAGATGATTATACATATGAAATTAATCTGAACGGTAAGTATGAACAGTTTATCTATTGGTTAGAAATGCTATTTTTTGCACCAGTACCATGGGAAGCAGATAAATTTTACTGCCAGAAAGGATTGGAGAAAAATAATATCAATTTAGATACGTACCCGGTTGGTACAGGCCCATTTTATATGATTGAAAATAATCCAGAAAGACGCATAGTTATGCAGCGTAATCCTAATTTTCACTCCGATTTTTACCCAACGCATGGTATGCCTGGCGATGCTGAGAAGGGTCTATTATTGAATGCGGGGCAACAACTGCCGTTTGTTGATCAAATAATGTTTAGCTTAGAGCGTGAAAGTATTCCCTATTGGGACAAATTTTTACAAGGTTATTATGACAGGTCAGGTATTGCCTCTACTACTTTTAATTCTGCCATGAACCAAAATTCCGCCAGTTCGTTGCAGTTGAGCCAAGAATTATTAGAGCAGGGAGTGCGCTTAGCTATTACAGACACTCTTACTATATGGTATTGGGGCTTTAATATGTTGGATGATGTAGTAGGTGGATATACTGACAAAGCGCGTAAGTTGCGTAAAAGCTTTAGTTTAGCCATTGATGTTGAAGAGTTTACTATAATATTTCTTAATGGTCGTGCACAACTAGCGGACAACCCCATACCGCCTGGCATCCCCGGATACGTACCAGCTAAACCAAGAGATATACAAGCTCATCTATTACGTGCTAAAGAATTGCTAGCAGAAGCAGGATATCCTAATGGGATAGATACACGTACAGGGAAACGTTTACAAATTTATTACGATGTAGTTACTTCAGGTGATCCAAATCAACGAGCTGTATTTGGATGGATAATCAAACAATTTGCCAAGATTGGAGTGGATTTAGTGTTGCGCCCCACAGATGCTAATCGTTTTCGGGATAAATTGCGTAATGGGCAGACGCAGTTCTTTTCTCTAGGTTGGACTTTAGATTATCCTGATCCTGAAAACACTTTATTTATGTTTTATGGGCCGAATGCGAAAGTTGCATATGATAGTGAAAATTCTAGCAATTATAATAATCCAGAATATGATACTTTATTTAAACAATTTAAGGCATATGGCACTGATCCTAAGCGCTTGGCCTTAATACCACAAATGTTGAAATTATTAGATGCAGATCAGCCCTGGATTTGGGGGTATTTCCCACAAGAGTACGTTTTGTCAAATCCTTGGTATTATCCAACTAAACCTAGTGCTGTGTCCTCAAACACAGTAAAATATGCAAAAATAGATCCTATTCTGCGTGAAAAACTACGTGCAAAACGTAATCAGCCTATAATATGGCCGATTTGGATAGCAGTATTTGCTGTACTTGTTTTAATAATGCCTGCTGCTATAGGATACTACTATAGCTTGAGAGTAAAAGCTAAACGGATAAAATAAATGATTTATTATTTACTGAGGAAGATACTGCAAGCTTTGCCTATATTGTTGGGTGTCAACATTTTAACTTTCGCTTTATTTTTTGCAATAAATTCACCGGACGACATAGCGCATGTGCATTTAGGAACAAAATATATAACAGCACAACAAATCGTTGATTGGAAGAAAGCAAATGGTTATGATTTGCCATTGTTTTACAATGCTGAGAAAAAAAGCATTACAGAAACGATCTTTTGGCAAAAATCGATGCGTTTGTTTCTATTCGAATTCGGTAGCTCTGATGGTGGCAAAAACATTAATCAAGCCATTCGCGAACGTTACATTCCTAGTTTAAGCATCGCAGTACCAGCTCTTCTTTTAGCCTTATGCGTCGATATTGTAGTGGCTATGATGATGGCTTTCTTCCATGGCAGCTACTTAGATACATGGGGGGTAGTGGTATGTGTAGTGCTGATGTCTATATCTGCGCTATTTTATATCATAGGTGGCCAATATTTATTTGCCCGTTTGATGAAATGGGCACCTATCTCTGGTTATGCTGATGGCTTTGCTAGTTGGAAGTTTGTGCTGTTGCCGGTTATGATTAGTGTGGTTAGTGGGGTAGGCTCAGCAGCACGTTGGTACAGAACATTTTTCTTAGAAGAAATGAACAAGGACTATGTTCGTACTGCACGCGCTAAAGGTGTAAGTGAGCCAATGATTATGTTTAAACATGTATTACGAAACAGTCTAATACCAATTTTAACTGGTGTAGTCTCAGTTTTGCCTTTACTGTTTATGGGCAGCTTGCTGTTGGAGTCATTTTTTTCTATACCCGGACTTGGTAGTTATACTATAGATGCCATACAACAACAAGACTTCGCTATAGTTAGAGCTATGGTATTTCTTGGCACTTTGTTATACATACTAGGTTTAATTTTGACTGATATATCGTATGTGCTTGTTGATCCACGTGTAAGGCTTACAAATTCATGATTACACCAGTGTTTTTGATATCAGACCTTTTGATTTATTTATTGTTAGTGCTGTTTATAGGTACTGCCTATGTATCTAGAAAAAATTTAATACTCAGAAATTCATGGGCTAAAGTCTGCCAGCATCCTAGTAGAATAGTGGCAATGCTAGTGCTAATGCTTTTTGTAGGCATAGGCCTATTAGATTCTATACATTTTATGCCACAGCAAGCTGAGGCAAACACTAAAGTGCGTAGTGTCTTAGACTTACTGCTTGAGCCTATTTCTAGTGCGGTGGAGTCTTCATATTCTGCTCCATTTGCTACACATTTATTCGTGAAAACAATGCGCAAAGATCAGCAGGGACAAATTGTCTGGATAGCAGAACCTCTGCAGCATGTACAGGCTAAGCCAATATTAGACTTAATCATGCAGGGTTTATACATTAGTCTTATATTGATCATCGGCATGAGTATATTTTTTTTGTTGTATAAAGTAAGAGACAAACAGACCAAACAAATTTTCAATAGAAATACAGTAACGGCTTGGATTACTTTAGCGGTACTGATTATGATCGTTGCTATATGTGCTCGTTTATGCAAGTTTTATCATATTTTTGGCACTGATAAAATTGGAGTCGATGTATTCTATTTTGCGATTAAAAGCATTCGTACTGGACTGATAATCGGTATCTTGACCACAATGTTAACTTTACCCTTTGCCATATTTTTTGGAGCACTAGCTGGATATTATCTGGGTTGGGTGGATGATGTAATACAATATGTGTACACGACTCTCAGTTCCATACCGGGCGTGCTTCTAATAGCAGCTGCTATGCTGAGTTTGGATGCCTTTTTAATGCGGCACTCTGATGTTTTTAACAGCGGCTATCAATTAGCAGATGCGCGCCTAATTCTTTTATGTGCGATATTAGGTATTACTAGCTGGACTTCCTTATGCAGGATTTTACGTGGTGAAACATTAAAAGTACGCGAACAAAATTTCATCCTGGCAGCGAGGGCTGTTGGTTTAAGTAGTATGCAGATTATTCGCAGACATGTGATCCCTAATTTAATGCACATAATTTTAATGGCTATCATTTTAGATTTTAGTGGTTTAGTTTTGGCAGAGGCAGTACTGTCGTATGTAGGCGTTGGAGTGGACAGCACAATGTTTAGTTGGGGAAACATGATTAATGGCGCACGCATGGAAATGGGCCGAGATCCAGTTATCTGGTGGTCGTTAACCGGTGCGTTTATTATGATGTTTACTTTAGTCTTAGCTGCTAATATTTTTGCAGATGGTGTACGTGATGCGTTTGATCCCCGTGCATAACAATAAGGATGATTATGTTAGAGGTGCAAAATCTATCTATAAGCATAGCTAAGCATACACCTGCTTGGCTGCCGATTGTCAAGGACATCAGTTTTAATGTCGATAGTGGGGAAGTGTTAGCTCTTATTGGTGAATCAGGTAGTGGCAAGACTATGACAGGTTTAGGACTCTTGCGTTTATTGCCGCGTTTAGCCGCTTATGGTGCGCATAGTAAAATTATTTTGCATGGCGCAGATCTATTACAGTTGCAAGAACGTGAGATGCAAAAAGTGCGTGGTGCTGATATTGCCATGATATTTCAAGAACCTATGACAAGCTTAAATCCTATCTATACAACCGGACAGCAAATCTTAGAGGTGTTGCGGATCCATAGAGGTATGCGCGGACGCTATGCTAATCTAGAGGCTATGCGGTTATTGGAAGCTGTGCGTATCGTTAATCCTATACGTTGCTTTCATAGCTATCCACATCAGCTTTCTGGTGGTATGCAACAAAGAGTAATGATTGCTATTGCTTTGGCGTGCAAACCAAATATTTTGATTGCGGATGAGCCCACAACCGCATTAGATGTCACGACCCAAGCTAAAATACTAGAGTTGCTATATGATTTGCAGCGTGCAGAGAACATGGCCATGATCTTAATCACGCATGATCTAGGAATTGCTGCAGAAATTGCTAATAAAGTGGCAGTGATGCAGGCAGGCACTATAGTAGAACAGAACTCAGTGCAGGAATTTTTCATAGCGCCTCAAAATGCCTATTCGCTAAAATTATTGGGTAGCTTGCCTTCACATTTGCATTTAAAAGCTAGAACTATGGAGCAAACAGTACCTATTTTAACAGTGAGAGATCTGCAAGTGTATTTCCCAATTAAAAAGGGCCTGCTGCAGCGTACAATTGATCATGTGCGTGCTGTAGAGGATGCGAATTTTAATGTCTATAAGGGTCAAACTTTGGCTATTGTAGGAGAATCAGGTAGTGGTAAAAGTACTCTAGCCAAAGCAATTTTGGGACTGAATATGTATGCACGTGGAGAAGTGGTATACAACAATGTTAATCTTTTAAACTTAGAGCAACTAGCATGGAGGCCGTATAGAGCAGATATTCAAATTATCTTCCAAGATCCATATTCAGCACTAGATCCTAAATTGCCAATTTATGAAACAATCATGGAAGGTATGCGTTTACATAGCAACGCATCAAATGATCAAATGCATGCTAAAATTGATAAATTATTAATACAGGTTGGTTTGCAAACAGAATATAAATGGCGCTATCCGCATGAATTTTCCGGTGGTGAGCGACAGAGAATTTGTATTGCACGCGCGTTAAGCGTTGATCCTAAAATCATTATTTGTGATGAGCCCACAAGCTCCCTGGATGTTTCGGTGCAAGCACAAATTTTGAGTTTATTATTGAACCTACAGAATGAGCATGAATTAACATATATCTTTATTACGCATGATTTGAATATAGTGCGTGTAATTGCACAAAATGTAATAGTTATGCAGGGTGGTACGATTGTAGAGGCTGGAGAAACTAGTAGCATATTCCAGCATCCAAAACATGCCTATACAAAAGAGTTACTTGCTTCTAGCATCAAAGAATCACAAATATATTGACGCCTAAGTATCTATTTAGTAATCTGGCAGAGAAAATATTTTAACTACAAATCAAACACTCCTGGGTGCATATATGCGTATATACCATTACTATTGTTTACATACTATGCCATGGATTTATAATGGCAGATATCCACAAAAAAACTCTCATATTCCAGAGGCCTCAGAATACGCATCTTATGACGATGGCCAATATATACCAAAGGCGAATGTGTTTGCTGACTGGGGGCTATATATGGCTAGACTCGGATGGCATTTTAGCAATTTCTTTAATATGATGTCATTGGGTATTCATATGCTGCCGAACCGTGACACAGAAAATAATGATATTTTCAAGTTTATACAGACAGTTATTTTCATGCCGGCGCTAATATACATAGCACTTGCCGTAGCCTTTGAAACAGCGACATTTGCAGTAGCAAGTGGTGCCATAGACACAGTATGGAATGGCGTAAGTTATATAGCACAGGCTTTTGTAGACGCTGTAGTTGGGCTAGCTTATATCATAGGGAATGGCATAAGCAGCGTCTGGAATGCGATTACAGCTCGTGTACAGCGTTTATTTGGGCGTGAGCCTGCAGCAAGCAATCAATCCGCGGAGCATATTGGAGCAGTGAGTGATCCTATGAATTCACATGGTCTTCAAAGTACAGAAGTCATGGATGCTATACCTGTTAACTTAGATATAAACATGCATGCATACAAAGCTTATAAAGAAGAGCAATTTAACAACGATAAAGACGCTAAACAACACTCTTCCGACGTTCCAACGACTAAACAAAATAGCGACCGCAGATCTTATTGCAGCGTTATGTAATCTCAACTCACCAAGGTATCGAAGTCTTCGCCGCGTGATTCTATAATCATACGCAAAGACTTCAGAGCCTCAGATTGTAATTGTCTGACTCTTTCACGCGTTAAACCTATCTCGTACCCAGTTTGTTCCAAGGTTGTAGGTTCATAATCATTTAATCCAAATCTACGTTCTACTACTGCCCGTTGCATTACGGTAAGTTTGTCCAACCAGCGCGCCATATTTTTTCGTAAATTAGTGGCTAATGCTGCTTGCATTGGATCTGATGCATTACTGCCTAAAGTATCTAGTAATGGCTTGCCGATTTCTTCGGAGATTGGTGTATCAATAGAAATAACTCTTTCATTTAATGCTAAAATCTTTTCTACTTCTTCTGTCGGCTTTTGCATTTTAGTTGCAATTTCTTCAGCGGTAGGTTCATGATCAAGATCCTTAGCAAGTTCACGACTAACACGTAAACATGAATTCAAACGTTTAACAATATGCACTGGCAAACGAATGGTACGATTTTGACTCATAATCGCACGTTCAATTGTTTGTTGGATCCACCAAGCACCATAGGTAGAAAATCTAAACCCTAACTCAGGATCAAATTTTTCTACAGCACGAATTAAACCTATGTTTCCTTCCTCGATTAAATCAAGTATTGGCATACCACTGCGCAAATAACGGCGTGCAATTTTAACTACTAAACGTAGATTACTCTCAATCATGCGATTTTTAGCTTTAATATCACCTTGTTGCACTAATCTAGCAAAATATACTTCTTCTTCTTTTGTTAGTAATGGTGCTGCGCCTATTTCCTTTAAATAAATATCGGTAGGATCTGGCGAATGATCATCATACATATTTTCTATAGAGGTAAGAGATTCTTCTTCACCCTTAGCAGTTTTGGTAGCAATTTTGCGAATGTCGGCAACAATCATATCATTGCTGATAGATTCTAATTCTACATCCTCTTCTATAGCCTTTTGCGTATTAATCGTGTACATACATATGCACCTCGTTATGCTCTAATTAGCAATTCGGCCTCGCGCAAAACAACTTTAGGCTGTTCAAGCGAACTATGTGCAAACATTACGTGATAGGTAGCAAAAAAGGGCATATTTAGTGCATTGACCCAAATCGAGTAGATATGTTTAAATATGAGGAATCTATCATTGACTGAAGAAGTATTAAGGATGTCATGCTATGGGGTTAAATAACGATCAACTTTTCGCACCGTTGATTGATAGTGACAGCACCTTGGGCGCTAATGAAGATGCACGCCAAGCACTACTAGACAAAATTCTTGATCTCTATCAGCAGGTCCATAGCGAAGATAAAAATATACTAATAAAAAGTAGAATTAGCAAGTTAAAATTTGAGCGCTTTAGCTTAGCCGATAGCTGGGAAAAGGGCGATGACTACTACTTGCGTTTTCTGCATACCCTAGATTTGCAGCAGTTGGAACAGGTTATGGCTGCTATTACTGCACCTATCTTACAGGGGCTAGAGTTAAAACCACAAACTATGGCCGCCTTTCAGAAGATATTACATGATAGACCCGCACCAAGCACCAGTACTGTTATACAAGATATGTTTGATACATTAGGAAATTTTTTTGCAGACAGCCTAAAACGCAAAGAAGATGAGTTGTATAATGCGGAAAATAAATTAGAACATAGAAGAGGGCGTGAGTTAGAGCAACGTGAGTTGGCTTTATGCGGCAATCCCTGTGCAGATCTATTTAAATATTATATCAAATGCCTACCCAACGATAAAAACCAGCAACAGCGTTTTACAGAGCTTGTACGCGATCAGTTGATTAAAATTGATCAGTTGAAAAAGGATAAAAATATATCGACGCTAATGTTACAGCAACAATTATTAGCTTTGCAGCAAAAGTTATTAATTGCAGCCAGTAGGTTAGCAGATGGTTTGGAGAGTGCTGGTCAAATAGAAAAGGCGGCACATATAAGGAACGAGTTGAAAAAAGCCGGTTTTACTCCGAAGCCTAGCAGAAGCATTCCTAAAAAATCTCAGACGCTATCCGTTTGGCAAAACCTAGAGAATGCACTACGTAGAAGTGTAGAAATTATATTTAAGCAGGCGCTAAAGAACATACCTGGTTTTGTGTACCGAAATTCACTGCAAAAATACCCTACTCAACAAGCTCCAACAATTCCAATTGCGCAGAATGGCCTGGATAGTCCTAATTCTACTGCTCAGAATCTAGATGATCTAAGTGTACGTGTAGCTCGCCTATTGCGAGATATGGAGAATAATAACTCTGCTTCAGAAGTGTCGCCAAAAAGTCCATCAGCGCAGATACAAATACCTACCTCTAACAAAAGTATGAATTTCGCATATAACTCCAAACCGAAATCAGAACTTGCGCCAACCACAATACCTCACCCCTCTGCAGGAAAGAAACTTAAGTTTAGCCTAAATAGTTAGATGGCAAGCATAGATAGGGCCCAATAAATTTTTGATAAAGTACTAGCAGTGGAAGCGCAAATAGTATTATCATAAACCCTGAATTTTTTAAGCAACCTTCAAAGATGCGTAGTAAGGAGTTTGAGGTGCATAAGTTAATAGTTTATGCAATTAGCGGACTAATCGTTGGTTGTATGACTTTTTTTCATAGAGATTTACAGGCTTTTCCTTTACATACCCCTCAGTGGACGAAGGTTGAGCAAAAGTTTCATGCTAAAAGCACTAGGCAGCAAACCTATGGCAGCGAATATTTTGCTGTAGTAGAAGTACGTAACCATTATGATCTTGGTAAATTAACAGCTTTACGTTTTATAGAATGGGTACAGCACAACCCAAATGGGGTAGTGGCATTTACCAGTGGTAATACGCAAGAGTTTTTTATCAAATTTTTGGACTTTTACAAAAATAACTGGCATAAGCCGGCAGTGCAAGAAGAGTTACGTTCTTTTGGAATATACTTAAAAAAATTTCCCAAAACCTCAGATTTAAAGTTAGTGCAAGTTGAGGAAATATATCCTTTACATGAAAAAAATTATAAGAAGATTAGCAATTATGTTGTGCGCCATTATGCAAAACTTTTACAAATAAAACCTGAAAACTTGTTGCTGATGGATATTGAAAAGAAAGGGATCCTGTCAGAAAAAGGCATGAACATAGTGTTCATGAATGGCAAGATAGATTTATCAGTGACGCAGCGTAAGGCAAATAGTCAGGTAGAGCTTTGGCAACAAAGGGCCTTGCGGGAATTAAAAGACTTTTGTAGAGATTATGAGAAAAAAATTAGAGACTGGGGTGGTATTGACTTCTATGTTGGTGCGATTAGTTATGGTGGCAACCTTGGTTTTATTCAACCAGGTACCAAAATTGACTCAGTAACGCATTACATTCCGCTAGACTTCAAAACAGCTGCCCAAGGCGCTAAAGATATGGGTGGGATTGACTTTTCTAGAGACAAGCTGGCGATTACTCTAGGACTTGGGACTATCACTATCAAGCCTAACGCTACCATCCTGATTCTGGCTGCAGGTGAGGCAAAAGCTGAAGCAGTAAAAAATGCAATAGAGAATACGCGTAATCCTTTGTATCCTGCAACTAACGTACAGCACATAAAAAATAGTCGTTTTTATATTACCGATGGGGCGGCTATAGGTTTAGATGAAAGACAAACCGAAGAGCAGCGTTGGAAAAGTAAGCACGGCTGGTTACAGAAACACGTTGAAGAAGTGATCATTCTTGTTGCTTTGGCTGAAAAGAAGCGCATCTTATCGCTAACGCATGAAGATGTAAACCGTCATGCCAGAGGGCGTCTGCTTTTAGAGAATCCTCCTAAGCCTTTTGCGACAATGCTACAAGAAACACATTTATCATTGGTAAAAAAGATAGAAGCAGGTGCCAAATTAAGCCTCAAGGGTAACAAGATAATGCACACCTCTCCGCACCCTGAGGATATAATTCTAGGCTATTATCCACTGCTAGATGTATTTGCTAGTAAATATAAGAACCATTACACATATTTCACTAGTGGCTACAACTCTGTATCCGACAGTTTTATCTTGTCTACAATAAATCGTGCAAGTGACTGGTGGCTAGATAAAGAGCAGGATAATATCTTACATAAACCATATGAAAAGCTTCTGGCTAATTTCAAAGCTGCATATCATAAGCAAGATATGGAACAGCTTTATATGCACGATACGATTATGACCATGAAGCATTTGGTAAAAATATTTGATATCAAGGATATCGCTGAACTTAAGCACACCATTAGGTGGATCAAGGATGAATATTTTGCCAATAAGCAATCTGGTGATCTAGATGTTGCACAATTAAAAATGTTGAAAACCTTGATACGTGAGACAGAGGCAGATCGTTTGGCCGTCTTACGTAATGTTCCTTTGCGCAATATTACACATTTGCGTTCTAAGTTCTACTCGGGGCGTGAGTTTATGCGCACCCCACGTTATGATACGGACATTCTGCCTTTCATACAGGTTTATAACAGTGTCAGACCAGATATAATTACAGTTTTGGATGATCCAGATAGTGCACCGCCTATTACAAATTATCGAGTGCTGCAGATAGTAGCGCAAACTTTACGCTCAAAAGAAGCTGTGCAGAATGAGAGCATTCAAATCATAGGTTATAGAAACATCTGGTTCAAATATAAACTTTCGGAACCAAATAGTGCCAATTTACTAGTGCCCGTTTCTAGTCAAATGTTGGCAGCGCAGACCAGAGCATACAACCTTTGTTTCAATACTCAAAAGAATTCTGTATATCCTTCTCCTTTTTTTGATGGAGACTTTTCAGCTTTGGCGGATACGATACAGCGCGAACAGTTAGCGGATTTGAAACTACTTCTAGGAGCTGATTATTTTGCACGTAATTCAGTACCAGAAATTCGTGAGGCTGCTGGTTTTATTTTCTTAAATCAAATGAATTTAAATGACTTTTTCAGGAGAGCAACAGATCTACAGCAATTAATCGATCTAGAGGAAGCTTACATAAACAGTAAAAAATGACAAGGACGTCAATATAGGAGCAGAACATGCATAAAGAATTACTTTATGCGTTACAGGTAGGTATTATTTACTTGCTATGCGCGTGCTTTAACTATGCAAATGCATTCCCTTTGCATACCCCAGATTGGACCAAAGTAGAGAAACAATTCCTTGCTAAATATGGTGGTAGGAATGTTTATCCTAATGAGCATATAGCGGTAGTACAAGTACCGAATCGTTTTGATTTAGGCAAATTGACTGCCTTGAGATTTATAGAGTGGGTGCAAACCCATCCTACAGGGGTAGTGGGTCTAACCAGCGGCAATACGCCTGAGTACTTTATAAAGTATTTGTACTATTACAAAAGTAATTGGCACAAGCCAAAAGTGCAGGCAGAGCTGCATAGTTTTGGCATTAAGGCCAAAAGTTTTCCAAACACCACTAATTTGCGCTTAGTACAGCTTGAAGAAATATATCCAGTTGCTCCAAATCACACAAAAAAAATCAGTAACTTTATTCTGCGCAATTATGCAGCAGTCCTAGGTTTAAAGAGGGAAAATCTTTTACTAATGGATATTGAGCAGAGAGGGATCTTAGCGGAAAAAGGCATCAATATTGTTTTTATGAACGGCATAGTCGATATGTCAGTCTTGCATCAAGCAAGAGCGCAGATGGATATTTGGCAGCAGCGCGCTCTAAATGAATTGCAAGAATATTGTAAGGACTATGATCGCAAAATCAAACAATGGGGCGGTATAGATTTCTTTGTAGGCGGTGTGACGCATAGCGGGCATTTAGCTTTCAATGAGCCTGGTGGGAGCGCTGATAGTAAAACACACATAGTAGTCCTTGATTACACAACTGCAGCAGATATAGCGCACAGTGTAGGTGGGATAGATTATGCACGCGGTAAACTAGCCATTACTGTTGGTTTGGGTACTATTGCACTCAAGCCAGATGCTGTAAAAATTGTCATAGCCGCAGGGGTAGCAAAAGCTGAAGTGGTGCGTAATGCGATAGAAAATAAACTGGATCGTAATTTTCCAGCCAGTATGTTGCAAAAATTTAAGAACAGTCGTTTTTACATTACTGATGGCGCAGCAATATATTTAGAAGATCGTTGTACTGAGCGCTTGGCTAGATTACGTCCACACGAATTGGATCTGGATGTGATCTCCGAGGTACTAATGCATGTTGCTCTCAAAAATAACAAGCGCATTTTGGATCTCACAACAGAAGATCTGAAACAATATGCACGCGGCAGGGTTTTACTAGCTCATGCTCCAGTGAGTTTAAAAGAGATGCAGGAGCAAGTGCATGC
>DALYEH010000014.1:13491-16917 GCA_031972715.1 Gammaproteobacteria bacterium
GGTTATTATCCTTTTTTGTATAACTTGAAAAAGGCGCAGAATCACTTTGCATTTTTCACAAGTGGGTTCAATTCTGTGCCAGACAAGTACTTGCTCTCTGCTTTGAATAGAAGTGCAGACGGCTGGTTAGATAGATATTCTAATTATATCTTTAATAAGCATAATGTAGCATTGCTCGACAGATTTAGGTCGCAGTATCTGAAAGATAACTGGTTCAATTTGAATAATTTAGACACTGTATTTGTGATGCGTAACTTAGCTGCAGCTTATAATATTACCGATACTAGAATGTTAAAGCACAAAATACGTTGGCTTAAAGACGAATATTTTCCAAGTCGACAACCAGGCGATATAGACTCGCCAGAAACTCAAAAATTTAAGGGATATATACGGGAGTCAGAGGCAGAAAGACAGTTAAGCATAGATAATTTCCCATTACATAACATTCATCATTTGCGTGCAAAATTTTACACTGGGCATGAATTTAAACGCTCACCAAACTACAAAAGCGATGTCTTACCGTTTGTTAACTTGGTTAATAAAATCAAGCCAGACATAATTACTGTTTATGATGATCCACATGGTGGTCAGCTTGTCACTAAAAATCGTGTTTTTCAAATTATATGTGCCTGCTTCAAGGAGAATCAGGATTATGTAGACGACAACACAAAGATCATTGGCTATAGAAGGTTATCTATAAGCTATAGAGTGCATGAAGCCAACTTGTACTTGCCAGTGTCCGAAAACTTATTCCAGACGCAACAAAAGTTGTATCAAACTTGTTATAATACACAAAAACTATCAATCTACCCTGCGCCAAATTATGAGGGAGATTATTCGTTGCATGTTATTGCACTGCAACAAGAGCAAAACCGACAGCTTAGACTTTTGTTAGGCGCTGACTATTTTAAAAGGCATAAGAATCTGGAAGTTAAAAATGCTAGAGGCTTTGTGTTTTTAAAGACAATGTCTTTGCAGCAGCTATTAAGTAGGGCGGAAGATTTGCAAGAAACCATAGATCTAGATGAAGCATTTGTAGGATAAAGGTGCTATATGACAGTAAGAATTGAACGCAGTACTGAAGTTGAGTATATGCAGGTTGCTCGTGCGATCACACGTTTTAATTTGGCGCACTTACCACCGAATTCTAGTAACAATATGACCTCTCTTGGTTATGTTATAAAAGATAATAAACTCGGTGTTTTGGGTGGCGTGTATGCTAAATTATTGTTAGGTAATTGTTTGTCTATAGAAGTACTATGGGTAGATGAACAGCATCGTAATAAAGACTATGGTACCCAATTGATGCATACTCTAGAGGATGCTGCTAAAAAGCTCGGTTCTAGTCTATCTATAGTAGATACATTTGATTTTCAAGCCTTAGACTTTTATAAAAAGCTTGGTTATGAAGTCTTTGGTATATTAGATGATTGTCCTTGTGATGGTATTAAACGTTTTTATCTCAAGAAACCATTAAAGTGAATTGTGCGTTAATGACGCAATTAGTGCAAGCTAGCTTGTTCTGCTTCTAATAGGCAGCATACATGAAACAACTTTTTACTTCCGCATGGACATGCTACATATCGGATAGTATGCAAATCATTTAATAAATTAGCTTTATGTTTGTTCATCCAATAAGCATACAGCGCATTTACTAGGCCAGGAAGATTTTTAACTAAAATCTGTTTATCCTGTTGCCATTCTGCTGCTAGATGTTCATCTGGAGCAGCATTGATCAGATCCGTGAGCATAAAAAAAGTAGTGCAGGCTTTACTAATGTATTCTTCTTTAATATTTAACCATGCTTCTTCATTCCATACCAAAGCTAAACAATAACCATTACACCACTCTTGAATGCTTTCATAGCTGGCATTACGTATATGCAGTGTAGGATCAGTAGAATTAAGTATGAATTCAAAATCTTGTTCGGTTTCGAGGTTTGCTGCGATTTGCTTATACAGTAATACTAAGTTCTCTAACATGATGCTGATAGGAGTTTGATCATGTAACAACTTTAGTTCACCTACTAAAACAGGGATCCATTCGCTTGGCATAAACATACCGGGGAAAGATGCTACAGCTGTGATAAAACCGTGTGCTTTAACCAATGACATGTCACTAGTTTGTTGCCGTAAGAAGGTATCTAAAGCAATCAATTCGCGAATCGTTAATTTATGCACAGTATTCTTTTTCATGCACCTAGGTTAACATAAGCTTTTTGAAACAGCAATTAACTTCTATGCAAACGGATATTGCAACGATCAAACATATAATCGAGCTTGCTTTAGGTCACAGTATTGTGTTGCCTAATTATGCGCGGCTGATTGATTTTACGCCAGAAAGTATTGATGAATTAGCCTTACTAAAAGAATATTTACAGAAACCAAACTTAATTACAAAAGAGTTAAAAGATGATTTAGTAGCTACACATCTTGCTATGTTTCCCTTAAAAACTACAGATAATATTCCACCGAAAAATTGGGATGATTATCTATCTAAATTAGAGTCTGCTTTGGCAGAAGTAAAATATAAAGCAGCGCATAATTATGCTTTGGAACAGATTATGCCTACACATGCACAATTACAACAATGGCAACAAGAATGTATTAAGCTTACTGAGGATTGGTATGGTGTAGGCAAAGGGAATCTTTCTTGCTTTTACAATTATTTTATAGCGATGAGCCAAGCTGCTGGCATTACCTATTTTAAGTATTTAGAAATAAAAAAATTCATTTCAGAAGATGGATACTTATCTGCCATAGATAAAGATCAACGTAGGCAATACTTCTTACACCACGAGCAATTTAAGAAAGATTATCTAGAACAAGGAGGTTATCAAGCACAAGGAGTAAGCATAATTGATGCTACAAACCTTAGTAATATTTTATACTATAAAGATGCGCGTTTGTATATTTATCATACGTATATTAAACATTTGGTGGTTGCAGAATTAAATTTAGAGGACTACGCTCAGCTACCCTATAAAAAGCGAGTAACAATCTGGCATTTGCTGCAAAAATATTTTCCAGCGCACACCCCTGAAGATCAGAACAGTATTTTTTATAAGTTTGTAGCATATGTGAATGCCAGGCCTGGTGAATATTTTAATTATTTTGCAGAAAACTTACCTGAGGCAGCAGATGTGTCTCAAGAAACTTTGCATGACATTATCAAGGTAGTGGGGCTACAAACTAGGCATTTGTATTTATTACCGAGAGAAATTGTAGAAAACTGGATCCCCAAAAGATATTTTACGCTGCAATGGCAACGTGAATTTCCTCTGACTTTAGTAGATGATCATGGCAAGCTACGCACATTGCGTGCTAAACACAGCATTGAATATGCACGTATCATGCCAAATGAATTACCCTACGCGCCTGGCCATGGTTTATCACTGTGTGGGAATGGCCTGGTAGATATGCTGCA
>DALYEH010000015.1:0-5650 GCA_031972715.1 Gammaproteobacteria bacterium
GCCTAGCAATCATTGTAGTTCCCCAGTTGTACACCACATAAATAGGTGGTATAAATGACTATAATATAAAAACATAATCGGTAAGCACAAACTATGTTCATGTCATCATTACAAAACGCGCTAATTTTTACAGTCCATACTTTATTTAGTACTTATATAATGATAGTCCTGTTTAGATTTTTATTACAATTAGTGCGCGGCGATTTTTACAACCCACTGGCGAAATTTGCGGTTAAAGCGACTAATCCTATACTAGTCCCGCTACGCAAGATTATTCCTGGGTATGCTAAAATTGATTTTGCCTCTATAGTCTTAGCGATGCTTTTGCAAGCAACAGAGCTATATCTAATTTTATTGATCCAAGGCTTTAATATAGCTCCAGAAGCTATGGCTATTCTTGGCTTATTTATTTGGAGTGCTGGTGAGTTACTAGATCTATTCTTGGTGTTTATATTTTATCTTGTACTAATACAAGTTATATTCAGCTGGATACAGCAAGGTAGTTATAATCAAAACTTTAGATTACTCTCTAGTCTTACTGAACCACTATACAAGCCTATACATAAAATCTTGCCTGTATTTAGCGGTTTAGATTTTAGTCCGTTACTTCTAATTTTTATTATTTATCTATCTAGGATCCTCCTTGCCAATCCGATTATCGTATATGGCAAAGGCCTAACATAAAATAGGCGCAGTATGTCTATACCTTTAAGTCTATATGTGCACATGCCATGGTGCGTAAAAAAATGTCCGTATTGCGATTTTAATTCGCATTCCTTGCGAGATGCGTTGCCGCAAGAGCAATATATAGATGCTCTGCTTACCGATCTACAATGTGATGTAGAATATGCGCAAAATCGCTCCATTCAAAGTATATTTTTTGGAGGTGGCACACCTAGTTTAATCGCACCGCAAGCTATTGAAAAATTCTTAAACTCTGCCTCTAAAATATTAAACTTCGCACCAAATATTGAAATTACTATGGAAGCCAATCCAGGCACTGTAGAACATTATAATTTTGCAGACTATAAGTTGGCTGGCGTTAATCGTATTTCTTTAGGCGTACAAAGTTTTGACGATACAAAATTGCAGGCTTTAGGCAGGATCCATTCAGCAGCAGAAACTTTTGAGGCTATTGATAAGCTACATCAAATTGCATTTTCATCTTTTAACTTAGATCTGATGCATGGCTTACCCCAACAAACACTAGTTGAAGCTATGGATGATTTAAATACCGCATTACAGGCTCAAGCTCCACATATTTCTTGGTATCAACTCACAATTGAGCCTAACACAATATTTTATAAGTACCCGCCACAACTCCCCCAAGATGATTTAGCATGGGAAATACAAGAGCACGGCCAGCAAATGCTTACTAACGCAGGATATATGCATTATGAAGTATCTGCTTTTGCCAAACATGGCCAACAATGCAAACATAATATTAACTATTGGGAGTTTGGAGATTATATAGGTATTGGCGCTGGTGCACATGGTAAATATACTAATCTAAGTACTAAGCAAATACATAGAACCTGGAAGACTCGCAATCCTAAAGATTATTTAGATCCAAAACAAAATTTTTTAGCCGGCATAATACAGGTCCCAAGACATGAATTACCTGGTGAGTATATGCTTAATAGATTACGCTTATTTTCTAAGCTTAATCTACATGATTACGAAATACGTACTTCCTTGCCAAGTTCTTCTTTGCGCACAACAATACAAAAAGCCATACATAAAGAATTAATGACAAGCGATACACATGATCTATACTTAACGGACTTAGGTAAACGCTTTTTAAATGATCTGATCCAAATGTTCTTAGAAGCTGATCTGGTAAATATGTAAGGTTACAAAATGATAGAAATTGAATACACTACTTCTGCAAATGAAACTTCAAAAGCAACTTTAGACTTTATGTCTAATCGCCCAATGATGTCCCTGCTGTTCAAAAGCATGCAGATACTTTGCATAGGCCTATGCGCTGGTTACGCCATTAGTCTATATACACACACTGCACGCAAAGAAGACGCAACAGCAGTCATTTTTGCACTTTTGTGGATCATATTTTATAAAAGGTTTAATCGCTGGATTATTAACCATACCATTAAATTACGTAAATTTAGTGAAGTGAAATGTGCCTTCAAAATCGATGATAAAAGCATATATTACCAACTACACACTAATCAACCACTACATGTAGAGTGGAAAAAACTTAAGTATGTATTCAAAAATGGCGATGGATATATAATTCCACTAACTGGTGTGATTAATGCCGGAAGATTCTTGTGGTTGCCCAAACGCAGCTTCAAAGCCGCGCCTGAGGAACTCACTTTTCTAGATTTATGCCAGAAGTTTAAACTAGAGTTGAAAAGCATTTAAACTCTGATGTATGGATTTACGCTATCCTTAAGTAGGGTTCAAATCCGAATATTCGTTCTGCACAGCATTAGTGTTATGATTGTGCCTAGACTTAGCAACAGAGTGCTTAAATTCTTCCCACTGCTTACAAATTTTAGTTAAGTCGGCTTGTTTATCTGCATACAACGCCGCATTGATGGCTTTAGTTAATTCCAAATATAATGGCAAAGAATAAATATAATTCTTGCTGGTAAGAGCATCTCCCAAACGATTTAATACAATATGCTCTGCTATATGCCAATGCTTCTGTGCATAGCGTAGAATATGATTGCGTAAATCTGTCACGTTGGCAATGTCACTGTCCTGCAAAGGCGCAGAGGTTAAGTTCTTATTTGCTTTGGTGCTTGAGCGTCTAACAAGCTTTTTCCAAATAAGCATACCAGCGAGTAATCCTGCTATAGAGATTAATACTCCTGCTATGATCCCTACAACTATATACCATGCAGTAGCCTTGCCTGTTGTTGCTGGTTTTTCCTCTGCTACAGTTTGTGGTTCTTGTGAATTAGAAAAATCTAAAGTAACATTTGCCCCAGATGCAGAACGCTGAGCTGCCACATTAATTTCTTTAGCGGGCAAAGTACTACTTACCCACTTTTTAGCTTTGAGATCCCACCATTTTAGCTCTATAGCTGGGACATGCAAAGTTCCATCTGCTTGCGGCACTATTGAAAATTCTTCTTCTTTAATACCCACTACTGTATTACTGCTTTCATCAAAGCGATCTGTAAAATTAGGCTTATTAGCATAAACTTTGACTTTTGTAGAAGGTTGCTGATCTTTAGTGCTAGGTAGTTGCTTTGCAAAAGCGCCATTACCAACCATCTTGATTTTGCGAGTTATGGTTTCACCTACTTTAATATCTGCAGGTATATCCCATGTTTGTGTAATACTCAAACTATTTAACGGCAACCAAGCACTTGTTTTGCCAACAGCAGGCAGTATTTCTAAGCTTACTTCATCAGTCTGCAGATTAAATGGTTTCAACTCAAAAGCATTATCAAAAATTATGTTGTTAAACATTCCATAACGCTGGTTTCTAGACTGCTGATTTTGCACTTGTAATTCACCAGTCATAGTTGTAGGCGGGATCTTTATCTTACCGGCTCTCAAACCAGTAATTGCATAGCGAATTTCGATTATATGCGCACGCATTCCGCCGTGATTTTGGTCGTACTGCTTAGGCTCCCCTATTTTTTCTATAATCGCATCGCTAGACTTTATATCGTCTAATACTACATTCGCAATTGGCTTATAACTAATTATTTTTAATGTATATATAATAGGCTCGTTCACATATGCCTTGTGCTTATTTACTATGCCCATTAAAGAAATACCGGCGTTATTTTTATCGCCTAAGGACCCAGCTTTTGCATTTGTGATTTTTAAATTTATTGGCTGAGTGCTTAAGATCCCTTTATCAGTAGAGATTGTAATCTCAGGAATTATGAGCTCTCCAGCATGTTTAGGCAATAAAGTTACTTGCCAACCATTTTCTGCTTTCACTACTCCGTTTACATTGGAATAGGTAGAAAATTGTTGCTGTTGATAGATCGTAAACTCTTTAGCTAGCGCTGATATATCTAGACTAGCTGTAGCTTTAGCATCATGTAACTCTAATTTTAGTTGAATGCTTTCACCAAAGGTTAGCTGAGTACTTTCAACTGTTGCAACAAATTCAGCAGCAAATGCCACAGATTGCCAGAAAGTAAAAATAGATACTAATAATACTGCCAATAAGTTATTGCGCACCTATCATATCCTCAACATAAAATTTATTCTTTAAAAATATTTTTATATCACTGTCCACACGATTTAACCACTGCTCAATGCGTTGTTCCTCCTCTGTAGTCAAAGCATTTATACTGGCATCAACGGCGGCTGTTTGCTCTTTTTCATGCTCAGCCTTATTATTGCGTGCCTGTTGCTGTTGCTTTTGTGAATCTCTGCGATTGCGACTTTCCTGTTCGTGCTCATTTTCTTGCTCATTTTCGTGCTCGTCTTCACGCTCGTTCTCGTGCTCATCTTCATGTTCGTCTTCTTGTTCTTCTTCGTTCTCTTGTTCTTGCTGCTTGCCTTGTTGCTTATGACTGTTGTGTTGGTCGTGCTGTGGATCATTTTTAGCAGAAGTGTTGTTCTTCTTTTGATCTTTATCTTGCTTATTTTGCTGCGCCTTATTTTTATTCTTGCACTCACAATCATCCTGGTTTTCTTGCTCTGGCTCTTGCTCTAACATTTTTTTTGCAATTTCTAGATTATGCTGCGCAGCTACATCATCTGGCTCTTCTAACAGTACTGCTTCGTAACTATCAATCGCAGCCTGCCATTTCTTCTGTTGCATTTGTGCATTGCCTGCATTAAATAATGCCGCTAAGCGCACCTCTTGGCGTTGAGTCTGCAAAAATGCTTGCTCAGCTTGTGCATATTGACCATCTCTATATAAAGCCACGCCTTGATGATAGGGATCCTTAAATGCAGTAGCTGCCTGTGCAAAATTTCCATCTACATAAAACTGCTGGCCTTTTTGCTCCGAATTAAGTAAAAAGCTTGGTAATTTAGCTTCAGCAGTAGATATGTTGAGAGTATTAAGTCCTACTGCAATAGCAATCACGTATATCGCTCTTCTACGCAGTAAAAATAAGAAAATTAATGCAGCTGGCATTAGGAATAAATAGTAACGATCATCCCATTGGCGTACCTTACCGGCTAAGATATGCTCCTGATCTCTTTGCTCTGCCTTAGCAAGAATTGCACGTAAACCAATATCACTATGCACAGCTTCTGTATAAATTCCTTGTCCTTGCTTTGCGATATCTTTTAAGACTTGATCATTCAACTTAGAAACTGCAAGCTTACCTTGGATTTTTTGTAAATTGCCTTGGTTTGTTTTGTATGGAGCACCATCTAGAGTGCCTATCCCCAGAACATGCACTTGAATATTTTTAGCAGTCAAGGTCTTTAACTCAGGTGCAAAGTCATCGTTTATAAAATTTCCTGGGCTAATTAGCAAAATAGACTTTTTTTCACCAGGCTCATTAGTTAATAAATCTGCAGCCATACCGAATGCAGCTTGTAATGCATGTCCCTGTTTATTTGTGAGATCAGTATCTAAGGCTGGAATATATGTTTTAATTGTTTGCAGATCATCTGTTATTGGGCTAATTAAATGCGGATAACCGGCAAATCCAACCAGTCCTATTTTCAAACCACGACTTTGGTTGATGAGGTC
>DALYEH010000015.1:5706-9531 GCA_031972715.1 Gammaproteobacteria bacterium
AATCTAAGAGTACGACCATGCTTGCTATGGGCTGAAATGCGTCTATATCTTTATAGCTCCACCGTGGATTTGCTAAAGCAACAATTATAAAAAATACTAGCAAGGCATACCAAAATCCAACCGTATTCCTTCCGACTTTATTTGTGTCGCTAATTAACACATGAGGCAACAACTCTTTGTCAATAAATCTAGATAAACCGCCTAGATTTGCTTTACGTAATTTATTCCAAAGCATGCTCCAAACAAAGCCAAGAGGAATTAATAGTAAACCCCATAACCATAATGGCTGTTCAAAATTAATATGCATAGGCACCTCTCTTTTTAACGCCTTTGCTGATAAACAAATATGTAACCACTAATAAAAATAGACAAGCAGCTAAAAAGCCATGATATAAAGGAGTCTTGATTAGAAGCACTTTTTGTGCTGACTCTGATTTTTCTAGCTGATCTATTTGCTGATACACTTTTTCTAATGTATTAACATTTGTTACTTGATAATATATTCCACCAGTCATGGTGGCAATTTTTTCTAGCAACGTCTCATCCAATTTATTACCAACGCCTATAGTATAAATTTTAATATTAGCTTTACTAGCTATCTGTGCTGCTTCTAATGGTGGGATACGACTGGCTGTGTCTTCGCCATCTGTTAACAATATTAAGATACGTGAAGCCTCAGGACGCTTACGTAAATTTTGCACACCAATGCCTATTGCATCACCTATTGCAGTGCGTTCTCCAGCCATACCCACTATCAAATTGTTTAATAATTTACTCACTGCTTTGGTATCTAAGGTTAATGGTATCGTCATGAAGGCTTGTTCAGCAAAAACTATAAGACCGATCCTGTCTCCTTCACGATTTTGCACGAAATTTGTCACTACTTTTTTAGTTGCTGCGATACGACTGAGTGGTCTGCCGTTTTCATTAAAATCTACAATATCCATAGAACGAGACAAATCTACAGCCAACATTAAATCGTAACCTACGTTATTGCTATATGCTATATCATTGATTAATTCTGGGCGCATCAGACAAATTACTAGCAAGATCCAGCTAATACTAACTATTATTTGCAACCATATTGGCCTAGGTGCACTACCAAGATTCGTGTTTGTATAAGCGCGTTGCACTTGTTGTACCTTAGGAAAACTTATAGTAGGTGCTACCGCTTGTGCTTTCTTACTTTTCTTCAAGAGGAATAATAATAACCATGGCATCGGTAATAGGAAGATCATCCAAGGCCAAGCAAAACTTAACATTTTTTCACCCACCCTTGTGCTGCTAAAATCAGTGATTCTATAAGCTGTGTCTCTGTTTTGGCTGCAATAGGCATGTACTGTGCATTAATCAATAAATCACCATGCTGAGTCCAACTATAGCCAGTGGGATCGTGCTCTTCTAACCAGCGCAACCATTGCTTACCGACTAAGCTAGCACAGCTTGAGCGTTGGGTTTTTTGCATAGCAATTTTTCTTATTTCTAAACTAAGGCTTTGCAGGGTTTGCTTAGGATCAACATGTGCTAGATTAATATGCATTTTCTCTAAACGCTTAAATGATCTATATTGCCAACTACGCCTATAACGCAATTTATGCCAAATATAAATACTTGCGCCTATAATTAATGCTATAGTAATCCCTAGTAACAACCACCAACCCCAAGCCAGCGGCCACCAGTTTATGCTATCCAGGCCTTGAATATCTATTAAATCTTCCATGCTCGAATCGCCTCCGGCATTACAAATAAAGATTTTACAGGATCAGAATAAGTTGCTAGCCATATTAATGGCGCTTTAATTTTTTTACTGATATTAGATATGTTGCTTTTATACTTTTCCCATTCTGCAGTATATGCTTGTTGCGCTTGCATATCATCAGTATTAAATGCATATTTTTGCACACCGTCTTCTAAGATTAATGGACCAATACTAGGCAACTCTCTATCAGCAGGATCATGCACTGGCAATAGCACCAAAGTACATTTACGCCTAAGCATTAAAATCGCTTTTTCAAGTTTCTGCATGTCTTCACAAGAAAAATCACTAATCACAAATACCAAACTTTGTGGTGTAATCACTTGTGCAGCATGTTGCAAAGCGTGTGCAATTTGCACAGGCTCATGTACATCTACTTGTTGTTGGCATAATACTCTTAACATACGTAAGACTGCAGTATCATGCTTAGCTGGTTTGAAATATTGCATGCCGCCAGCAATATCACCAAAGACCAAACCACCTACCCTATCTTGCTGTTGCAAAGATTTCCAGCTTAATAGTGCTGCAGCTTTTGCGGCTTGCACAGATTTAAAAGTACCACGCGTACCAAATCGCATATATGAATTAGCATCTACAATAATTAAAACGTTACGATCACATTCAGCTCTGAATGTTTTAACTTGAGGCTTACCGATACGCGCAGTAACACGCCAATCAATATATCGCACGTCATCGCCTATCACATAAGGACGCACTGTCTCAAATTCCACACCTAGACCATGAAATATTGATGTATAGTCACCTTGAATGCGCGAACTACTTTTTGCATTGAGAGAGCTAGAGCCCGATATTGCATTCTTAAGACGAATTAAATCTTTAAAACTTGGGAATAGCATTTAAGGAATTGCAACCACTTTTAATAACGAATCAATAACTTCGTCTTTAGTTATACCTTCTGCCTGTGCTTCAAAACTCAAACCAATTCTATGGCGTAGAATATTTGCCCACATCGCATATATGTGCTCTGGTAAGACATATTCATCACCATATAACCATGCATAAGCCTGTGCACAATGCAATGCTGCTTTCGAAGCACGCGGAGAAGCACCATGACTAATCCAAGAAGCAAGCTCCTGGCTATATAACTGTGGGTTTCTCGTAGCCTGCACTACTGAAATAATATAATTTTTCAGCTTATCATCAACGTAGATATTTTTAATAACGTTACGCGCTGCCATAACTTCCTCTTGGGTAGTCTTTTCAACAATACCAAAAGTTTGATCCAAATTTATAATAGCAAATTCTTCTTCATGTGTAGGATAATCCAATACTACATGCAACAAAAAACGATCCAATTGCGCTTCTGGCAAATTGTATGTGCCTTCCTGCTCAATAGGATTTTGCGTAGCAACCACCATAAATAATTCAGGTAAAGGATAACTTTCCTGTCCTACAGTTACCTGTTTTTCTTCCATAGCTTCTAACAATGCCGATTGCACTTTTGCAGGCGCACGATTGATTTCATCTGCAAGTACTATATTCTGAAATATAGGGCCCTTTTTAAAGGTAAATTGCTGTGTAGCTTGATTAAATACATCTGTACCAATTAAGTCAGATGGTAATAAATCTGGTGTAAATTGAATACGATGAAATTTGCCATCTATCCCTTGTGCTAAGGCTTTAGCAGCTGTTGTTTTAGCTAAACCAGGCATACTTTCAATCAAGACATGCCCATCACATAAAATACCAACTAGTAAGCTTTCTATTAGATTTTTTTGGCCAATAATATGTTGCTGTATAGCTTTGTTCAGTTTGCTAAACGCTGTTAAGTCTTTACTTGCATCCAAGTGCTTGGAAATTGCGACTTTAGAGTAACCCATTTATATATGCTCCTTGCAACATGCTTTTATACAGGGAATATTTAATATATATCTTAAAAGAATAGATGTAAACCCACTAACATGACTGTGAGATAAATCACTGTCATACCACTACCAAATATCAAAAAAGTACGTGGTGAATATCCACCAGGACCAGCTATTAACGAGTTCACCTGATTAGATTGCACTATAAAAGTTCCAGCTGCAGCCATTGCCACAGTCAAAGCA
>DALYEH010000015.1:9583-11199 GCA_031972715.1 Gammaproteobacteria bacterium
TTAGATAGTACCAAAGCAGTTGCAGCGGCCACAATTGCTAAACATATCTGTACTATCCACGGAGCAATCTTGATGTTTGCAGGGACTAACGCATCTGCAATCCATTCTGCTGTACCAGTAGTCTGCATTACTAAGCCTAAAGGAATTAACCCAGCTAAGTAAAACACTGATTTCCAACTTACTTTTTCATACGCTTGATCTATAGACAATACACCAGTGGCTATCATACCAACTGCACCTATAAAGAGTCCTACACCTATGGAATACTTACCAAAAACCACTAAATAAATTGCGGCTACAAAGAAAAACAGAGCGGCGGGTAATTTCTTAGGATGTATTTTTTCGCGCGGGAAAGTCGTGGTTAACACAAAAAAATCAGGATTTTTCTGAAAATCATTTAAGGCTTCCCAAGTACTAAACATACCTAAAGTATCTCCGGCATGCAGCACAACTTTATTAAGTTCTTCACCCTGTATAATTTCTTCACCTCTACATAAGGCGAGCACCTGCAGCTTATAATTTCTACGCATATGTAGTTCCCGTGCCTCCTGCCCAACTAATTGTGAACTTGGAGGAATAACCGCTTCACTCAAGCCTGCGCGAGCTGGGTGCAATAACTCTGCAAACGTACTAAGTTTAGGTAAAACTTTTAAACCGTATTCTTCAGCAAATTTAGCAACACCCTCTTTAGAGCCCATAATTGCCACCAAAGCATTTGGCTTCATAGTAGTGCCGCGTAGAGGAGGAAAATGTAGCTCTTGATCTTGCGCCATACAAATTAAAGATAAAGATGCAGGTAATTTTATTTCTAAGCTTTTGACAGTACCGCCAGAAAAATCGCTAGATGCTGGTATACGCACTTCGAATATATCACCGTCTTTGCCATAGAATTTTTTAAAGTGACTTTTGGTGGATCCTGTTTCTATAGACTTTTTGGGATTTCGATCTAATTTATTACTGATAATATATAAATATGCTATGCCACAAATCACTAGCAATACGCCTATAGGGAACACACTAAATAAAGCAAATGGCACAAAACTATCTATATGTGACTGTTCAGCATAACGATGTGAATTACGCAACAAGCTATTCAGCACAATCAAGGAACCACTACCCACCATAGTAAACATCCCGCCTAAAATAGCGCTAAACCCCATAGGCAATAACAAATAGGTTCTAGAGATACCAGTGCGAGAATTAATTCTATTCACAATCGGCATAAATAATGCTACAGCTCCAACGTTGCGCATAAAGCTTGCAGAAATAGCAGTCGCGGCCATTAATAACAATAATATTTTTTTTGGATTTTCACCACCGAATTTTAACAGACCTTTGGCGACACGCACAGTGATCCCAGTGTTGTCTAAGCCTGCGCTAATGATCATGATAGCTAGTAGAGAAATCACCGCATCACTGGATAATCCAGAGAACAGTTGATCTGATGGTAATAATTTAAATAAACCTAGACACATTAAGACTAGAATAGCCGCAACGTCTACACGTACCGCATTAGAGACAAATAAAATCCCTGTGCCAATTAGAATAGCTAGTACTAACAAAATGTCGTAATTTAGATGAAGACTGGCTAGCACCGAATAACTCTCCTAATATAT
>DALYEH010000015.1:11209-13745 GCA_031972715.1 Gammaproteobacteria bacterium
CTAAACATTAAATCCCAAATGTCGTAGCCAAGCTTTTTGCCACGTTGCTCAAATTTCGTTAAGGCTCGAGTTTCCGGTCGTGCAACGTATTGCGCATCCGAAGCTAAATTCACCCACCCACTAGCTTCTTGCATAACTTTCAACATATGTGATGCATAATCCTCCCAATCAGTGGCCATATGCAATATACCTTGCGGCTTTAACTTCTGCGCCAGCAAGTTCACAAATGTTGGTTGTACTATGCGGCGCTTATGGTGCCGTAACTTAGGCCATGGGTCAGGAAAAAATAACAAAACTTGCTGTAATCCTGTATCAGGGATACAGTTCTCTAAAACCTCAATAGCATCAGCACAAAATACCCGCAGATTGGTCAGTTTATTTTGATGAATACCTAACAATAATTTCGCAATACCTGCCTTGTAGACTTCGATGCCTATAAAGTCCATGTCCGGATTATTACTAGCCAGCTGCAGCAATGAGCGACCATCGCCGAAACCTATTTCTAGGGTTACAGGTGCCGATCTCCCAAAAACCTTTGCAAAATCTAATTTCTCGGTAGTGAGCGGCAGGCTGAATCTGGGCCATAATTGATCTATTAAGCCCCTGTGCGTGGCTGAAACCCGGCCTTGTCTTTCTACAAAACTGCGTATTGGTTTTTGTTGGCTTAATTGTAAAGTTGTACGTTCAATCATGGGGAAAATGTTATCACACTACCTAATTACTTGCAAGAAAAACTTATATGTAGCTGTTGATATTTCAGACATGGTCATATACCAACCCTTGCAAATAGTTATTTAACATATAGAATTAGTATATATAAGTATAAAAATGGATTTTGGGCATGGGCTGGATTGGCAAGCTTTTTAAAATAGTTATGTTCGCCATCATTCTTGGGACTTTAGCCGGACTAGGTTTCATTATTTTTGTAAATCCCAATAGTTATAAAGAAAAACTTACTCTAATCTTGCAAAATTATACAGGGCTGCCTTTTAAAATTAATGGCACTATTGACTGGATACTGCGCCCAGATGCAATTTTTAAATTCCAAGACGTTACTTTAGAGAGCAATACAGAAGGCAAAACACCTGCAGTACAAATCAAAGATATGGTCGTGAAGGTCGATTTAGCATCCGCATTTAAGGATCATTTAGTAATAACTAATATTACTATCAACACCCCCGTGGTTGATTGGATGCAAACCAAAGAAGTGATGAATAGCTCTACAACTTCTGCCAAATCCTGCACTATTGACCAGCTAACCCTAAAAAATGGTACATTCACAATACAAGATCCGGATGATGGCATAAATTGGCTATTAAAAAATGTTTCTTTTACAACCAGCAGTTTCATGCTCAATGCTGGACAAGACCTACCTGCTTTGCAACTGGAAGGTGATTTAATCAACGTAGACCGCAATACCACATATACACTGGAAACCACAGCCAAATTTGACCTAGCAAACCATGTACTGACACTAGATCCGCTAAAGATGGTTTGGAATGATACACCTATGCAGGGTACTGCAATTATTAATCAATTCGATACTGACCCAGTGTTTTCTGGTAACTTTTCTATAGCTTCAACAGACATAGGCAATCTTTTGAGCAGATTAGATCCATATTATGCGAGTTCTGATGATAAAATCAACAATACTATGCAGTTAGACACAACTTATGCTTACACGCCTAAAGACAAAGTTTTAGATTTGACCAAGCTAAGTCTACAGATTGATAAAGGGACGATGACAGGGGATGTTAAACTTGGCTTTACTAGCCCATATCATGCCGAATTTAATCTAAGCGCTCAGAATTTCAATTTTGTTCCCTTAAAGTTGCTGGGTAGCGCTTTACTGCCAGAATCACATACTACATCATCAATCCCAACTGACTTTATCAAGCAGCTTGTAATTAATGGTAAGTTCACTGGTACGCAATTAAGTTTCAACGAATCCTTAGCAATCGACCAAATACAAATGGAGATTAAAGGCCAAGGTGGGGTAATGCAACTGATGCCAGTAATAATCAACGCCTACGGCGGCACGCATGATGTTGCACTACTTATGGATGTAAATGGAGATCAGCCTAAGTTTCAAATTACAGAGCAGGCGAATAAAGTCAATTTAGAACCATGGTTAAAACTGCTAGAAAGCGATAAATTGATTGAAGGTTCAGCCAATCTCAAAGCTTCATTAGAGGCTAGCGGCAGAACATTACCAGAAATTACACAAAATATGAGCGGCGGTATTAGTTTATTCATCACTGATGGTACATTATATGGTGTGGACGTTACAAAGCTAATGCAATTTTCCACACAAACCGTTACTGATATTTTTAAAGAGCTGAGCACATCCCCTGCAGCTAATATGAATGTTCTAGCGATTAAAAAATCTAGTAATTGGATCCAAACTCAAGCTGATAACCCCAATACAAAATTTGATCACTTTGAGCTCAATGTTGATATTGAAAATGGAGTGAGCAAAAAAGCGAATATAGCTTTCAATAATAATATTATTGAGCTCAAAGGTACCGGCAGCTTC
>DALYEH010000015.1:13755-16326 GCA_031972715.1 Gammaproteobacteria bacterium
GAGAAAACAGTTAATTTTGACACTAGTATCACCAATCGCATAGACATGCCTACCGATGTGCAAGTGTTAACATCCTATATTAAAGCAACGCCTTTAAGTATGACAATCAATGGAACTTTGGATCAAACAACCTATGGTCCGAACGTGCAAGGGTATGTAACAAGTATCCTCAAGACAGCAATTACTGATATACAAACCCAGGCATTGGCCAAAATGCTTGCTGCAACCCCCGCGAATGATAAAACCGATAAGACCGCTACAGAATTATTCTTAAATAGTTTACAAAGTCTAAATAAATAGTATCATACCGAGCATGGTATATTGTCTTAAGTTACAAAAAGAAGCTCCCGGCTTGGCGCGCGCTCCCTTTCCCGGTGAATTGGGCGCTAAAATTCACGCCAATATTTCGCAGGAAGCCTGGAACCAATGGTTAAGTCATCAAACTTTATTGATAAACGAAAACCGCTTGTCCCTAGCCAACCCAGATGCACGCGCCTTTCTAGTTAAAGAAATGGACGCTTTTTTATTCGGTGCGGGCAGTTCTAAACCCGCAGGCTACGTTGCTCCACAGGATTCTTGACTTCTAGCAGTGTAATAGGGTTTAATAGCGGTTCGTTTGCGAGGCGACGCAGCCAACGCAGTATAAAGCGAAATAGCGAAGCATTATGCGAAGATATTTCGTTTTAGACAAGGCGGCAAGAAGCGAGTGCCCGGAGTTTACACCTGCTAAATGAGGACACGAGCGACGCAGCCAACGCAGTATAAAGCGAAATAGCGAAGCATAAAATGGCCAGATAGCTCAGTTGGTAGAGCAGAGGATTGAAAATCCTTGTGTCGGTGGTTCGATCCCGCCTCTGGCCACCATCCCTCAAGGGTTCTAGCGTAGTGATGTTTTTAACTAGAAGATTAGTAGGAACATAGTAGTAATATTGAAATGCAGTCTACTAAAAAAAGAGTTTTTTTAAGCTTCAAGAGCGAAGACCGAATGAAAGTCCAGGGACTAAGATTTCTGGCCTCCCACCCCGATTTTGATCTAGATTTTTATGACGAATCCGTCAGATCCGCAATAGACAGTACAAACGCTTCATACATAAAGAGAGTAATAAAAGAAAAAATCAGCCGCTCGAGTATTACTATTTGCTTAATTAGTGAAACAACTTACCAGAGCGCATGGGTAGAATGGGAGCTTCAAGAAAGCATCAATAAAGGTAATAAAATCATTGCAATGGCCCTTAAAGGCGTGACTAGAGCCATATTACCCGCAACAATTAGAAATCATGAGTTTCACCCTTGGGATCATAATTTACTCTTTCGTCTAATTCAGGAGCCGCAATGGCAGCCCCTCTAAATTCTGGCTATCAGCGTTTAGAAGATCAAATAGCTTGGTATGATACAAAATGTATGTGGAACCAGCGTCTGTTTAAATGGTTAAAGCTAGCTGAATGGACATGTATGGCATTTATACCATTCTTGACTAGAGTTTGCCCCATTGTAACTGCCTTGTTAGGTATAGCGATAATTATTCTTGAATCAGTACAGCATCTTTGGCAATTTCAATATAACTGGATAACCTATAGATCCACTTGTGAATCCCTAAAGCATGAAAAGTTTCTATATTTAGCTAAAGTACAGGAATATGATCTGCCAGAGGATGAGGCTAAGAAAAGATTGGCTGAAAGAGTAGAGTCTTTAGTTTCTACGGAACATGCGAAATGGATCATAAATAGCAACAATATTAATAATAAGCCTAAAGATACGCCTTAAATTTGATGATTGTAAACTTATTTGAAGAGCGCTCAGTATGTCAAAAGAATTAGAAAGTACACGACAGAAATTAGAAGAAATTACCTCGGGCTTAGGATGGAATGGCCAACGTAACGAGGCTCAACTTTGGGAACAAACTTCTAAGATTGAGAACATAATTGGAATCACATGTACGCAAACTTTATTCGATGGTGATCCAAACCCTAGTCTAGGTTTAGAGGTTAACTGTCATGCCTATACTTTAGGCGCTTGGAGACACCCAAACTATTTCAGATTGAATAGCTTTATAGAGCGGGTAGCTAACGGAATTTTTGCTGCAAACGGCGCACTAATTGATACTCTGATACAAAAAAATGTTATTTCGAGAACAAATGAGCCTAAGAATGGCGATATAGTTCTGTATTTTCACGACAATAAACTCAGACATTCAGGAGTTATACGAAATACATCTACCGATCCAATTGTTATTGAATCAAAGTGGGGGGTACTTCCATTATTTCTACACGATCTATACCATGTGCCAGCAAACTACGGGCAGCCGAACTTTTACAAGCGAATTGAAGATGATCTGATTGTTAAGCTATTCGACGCATATTATGCTTTTTGGCAAGAAGATATAGACGACTTTGAGCAAGGTATGTTTGGCAGTTTTGGTAGATTTCTTACTGCAGATGATTTAAAACAAGATTTTTCTATAATTGTTGATGACGCTGGTATTGCTCCACATTAATGATTTACGAGAGACTGCTAAATGAACGAAAATATAATACTTCTATTCCCCTCAGATTACTTTAAACCTAACAAGCC
>DALYEH010000016.1:0-1442 GCA_031972715.1 Gammaproteobacteria bacterium
ACTGGTTTACATCATATGGTGTTTGAGGTAGTAGATAACTCTATAGATGAGGCTTTAGCGGGCCATTGTACGCAAATCGATGTGATTTTACATGCCAATGATAGTGTTACCGTGCGTGACAATGGTAGAGGTATACCTGTTGATATGCATGAAGAAGAAGGGCGCTCAGCAGCTGAAGTAATCATGACTGTTCTGCACGCTGGCGGTAAATTCGACGCAAACTCTTATAAAGTGTCTGGTGGTTTGCATGGTGTGGGTGTGTCCGTAGTGAATGCTTTATCTGAAAAACTGCATTTAAAGATTAGGCGTGATGGTAAAGTGTATGAACAGGACTACCAATTAGGTGATCCAGTAGCACCCCTGGCAGAAACTGGTAAAACAGACGGCAAAGGTACTGAAATTACCTTTAAACCTTGCGGCACTATCTTTACGCAAACAACTTTTAGCTATGACATACTAGCAAAGCGTCTTCGTGAGTTGTCTTTCCTAAACTCTGGCGTGCGTATTACTTTGTATGATGAACGCGTCGGCGGCAAAGAAGATGTGTTTCAATATGAAGGCGGCTTACGTGAATTCGTAAAACACTTAAATAAAAACAAAGTAGTAGTGAACGAAGATATATTTTATTTCGTTGCTGATCAAAACGGTATTGCTGTAGAGTTAGCGATGCAATGGAATGATGGGTATACCGAAAACATGTTTTGTTTCACCAATAATATTCCACAACGTGATGGTGGTACACACTTAGCTGGATTTAGAGGCGCTTTAACAAGAAGTTTAAATGCATATATAGAACAAGAAGGTTTAGCGAAGAAATCTAAAGTGACAATTAGTGGTGATGACGCAAGAGAAGGTTTAACAGCTGTTTTATCGGTAAAAGTGCAAGACCCTAAATTCTCATCTCAAACTAAAGATAAATTAGTTTCATCAGATGTAAAACCTGTTGTAGAAGCATTAGTCGCAGAATATTTACAAGCATTTTTATTAGAAAAACCCGCGAGTGCGAAAGCGATCGCTGCAAAGATTGTAGATGCTGCGCGTGCACGAGAAGCAGCGCGTAAGGCACGTGAAATGACGCGGCGTAAAAGCGCGTTAGATATTGCCGGGCTACCTGGTAAGCTTGCGGATTGCCAAGAAAAAGATCCCGCGTTTTCTGAATTATTTATAGTTGAGGGTGATTCTGCGGGTGGTTCAGCAAAGCAGGCGCGTGATAGACGCAGCCAAGCTATTTTGCCTTTGAAAGGAAAGATTCTCAACGTTGAAAAAGCACGATTCGACAAAATGTTGCAAAGCGCAGAAGTTGGTACTTTGATCACGGCTCTAGGTACAGGTATTGGGCGGGATGAGTATGAGCCAGACAAAGTTCGCTACCATAGCATAGTCATCATGACCGACGCGGACGTTGACGGATCACATATCAGGACTTTGCTGCTGACTTTTTT
>DALYEH010000016.1:1452-3608 GCA_031972715.1 Gammaproteobacteria bacterium
TGGTTCGCACATTCGCACCTTATTGCTCACTTTTTTCTATAGGCAAATGCCAGAGTTGATTGAACGAGGGTATATTTATATAGCTCAACCGCCACTTTATAGAGTACAGAAGGGCAAACAAGTACGATATGCAAAAGATGATCAGGCGCTAGAAGAGTATTTAACGCAAATTGCATTAGATGATGCAGCATTATATGCTAACCCGCATGCACCGGCAATTTCAGGTGCAAATTTGGCAAAGATCATTGATCAGTATCGTCTGGAAATGAGCACGATTTTGCGCCTATCACGACGCTATCCTGCTGCAATTTTAGAATCCATGATTTATGCTCCAGAAATTAAGGCAAATAATTTGCATGATCAACAGTTTATGTTGCAATGGATCGCAACTTTGCAAAATCTTGTGGAAACTAAATACCAATCAGAGGGTATAATCTACAAAATTGGATTATCCCATGAAACGGAGCATGAAGTATATTTGCCAAGTGTATCTGTATTAGCGCACGGTGTAGAAAATACATATAAATTTAGTGCTGATTTCTTTGCTACCATTGAATATCAAGGCTTGGTCGCACTAGGTCAGGTTATCAACGGTTTATTAGAGCCTGGTGCTTACGTTATACGCGCCGACAAAAAGCAAAATGTCACAGAGTTCAGTCAGGTTATAGAGTGGTTGATGAGTGAAGCTAAGAAAGGCCAAATGATCCAACGCTATAAAGGTTTGGGTGAAATGAACCCTGAACAGCTCTGGGAAACCACTATGGATCCAGCTGTGCGTCGCATGTTGCGTGTAAAGGTAGAAGATGCAGTGGCTGCAGATGGTATTTTTACTACCCTTATGGGCGATAATGTGGAAAGTCGGCGTGACTTTATAGAGCACAATGCCATGCAGGTAGGAAATCTGGATATCTAAACAATAGGTCAGGTGTGCACAGCAAATTGGGCACACCTGAGGCTATAAATTTACTAAACTTAGGCGAAATACTGATAAAGAAAGGGATCTATCATGCGCCACCTAGTTTTTAAATCCTTATTATTAGCTACGCTATTCATGCCATTGGGTATAGTAGTTGCGGATGATCCTGTAGATCAAGCAGGTAGCACCCCTAGTAGTGAAGCAACTCCAGATGCCTCTACTCTGGATCAGGCGCCACAATCTAATAATCAATACAATCAAATGATGGAAAAGTGCAAGGTTGTTGATCAAAACGGAAACGGCTTGATCAAACCTTATATGGCAGATTCGGGCATTAATTTAGCTGGCGATGCGGATGCATGGATTTGGGTGCCATATGGTCAATGTAAGAAGCTCAATGCAGGTGATTTTTCTGGTATATCTCCAGATATATTGGCGAAGATTGATGCAACCAATATACAGCAAGCACCAACTTTAGGTAATTAGCGTTTAATAACATACCTTTTATAACTCAAATTATGGCAGTTTATGAGGCATAAAACCTGTTTTTATGCCTCATAATTTATATTTCGGAATAAAGGGTCTAATATTGAAAAATCCCTCCAATTTCTGTATACTGAGGACAGAAATTGGAGGGATTTTTAGTGTACTTGCATAGAAATTATTATAACTTAGCGCTAAGGTACTTAGATACTTTTCCTGTTCTCTGCCTAATAGGGCCCAGACAAGCTGGTAAAACAAGCTTTGCTAAACATCTTAGGCCAGATTGGAGTTATTTCGATCTTGAAAAAATAGAGGATTTTGAGCTCATAACGAATTCTCCAGACTTATTTTTTGAGCAGTTCAACAAGCATGTCATTATTGATGAGGCACAAGAATATCCACAGCTATTTAAGGCTTTAAGAGGTGTTATAGATGCCAACCGCAGCTTAAACGGCAGGTTTATTGTCACTGGTTCTAGTAGCCCAGAATTATTGTCCCACCTATCAGACTCTTTGGCAGGTAGGATTGGTATTATCGAAATGGGCACTCTAAAAGCTAATGAGATTTACGAGATGCCGCTCAGTAGCTTTTATAATATCTTTGCACAAAATAACGATAGAAAAAATTTGCATATAGATCCCCCTCAACTTAGTAATGAGCAAATGCGACACTGTTGGCTCTATGGTGGGTATCCGGAACCATTGTTAGCGAATGATATTGTTAAATATCAAGATTGGATGGACAATTACTATGCTAC
>DALYEH010000016.1:3618-12602 GCA_031972715.1 Gammaproteobacteria bacterium
ATTGCCAAGCTATTTCCTAGATTAAACAAACTTGCTTATCAAAGGTTTATTAGAACTTTGTCAACGCTGTCAGGGACTATTATAAATAAAGCTGATTTAGCAAGGGCTATAGAAACTGGAGAAAAATCTATCAGTGAATATTTGCAAATTGCAGAGCAGACTTTTATTTGGCGCAATATCAGTTACGATGCGGCATCTAAAGTAAAAGCGTTGGTGAAAAGTCCTAAGGGATATATCTGTGATTCAGGCTTGCAGCATTATTTGCAGAAAATTACTAGTTTTGAAGCATTATTAAGATCTCCAAATGTCGGACATTCGTTTGAAACCTTTATTATTGATGAACTAGTTAAGGGTATTACTGCAGCAGGTATTAATAATGTTGACTATTATTACTATAGAACTTCTAAAGGCGCAGAAGTAGATTTAGTGGTATCGACTCCAAACAATACGATTCCGATTGAAATTAAAATGAGCAAAACAGTTCCATTAAAAAAGCTTGCTTCACTTACAAAATATATAAATGATAATAATTTACAATTTGGATTGCTATTAAACCAAAGCGATAAAATCTTTTGGATAACCGATCAGATCCTGCAATTACCAATTGGGGTTTTATAGTTAAGCATCGCTATATTCATAACAATAATGTGTCTACAAGCTAACCTTTGGGTTCCAAATTGTTTTTAGTCTCAGTAATCCACTCTGCGACTGCAGCAGTAAGAATGCTTGCATCCTGATCCTGGGGATCTATAGCTTTACCAATATGCACAGAGATCAGGCCTGGCTTTTTGATCCATGCTCCGCGTGGCCAAAAATTACCCGCATTGTGGGCAATAGGTACAACAGGTACATCGGCGGCTATTGCTAGTGCGGCACCAGTTCTACTAAAACGCCTGGTTTTTCCAACTGGCATGCGCGTACCTTCTGGATAAAATACTACGCAGCGCCCTTGTTGTATACGTTTCGTACCTTGTTGCAATATAAATTTTACATCAGATAAACGATCTCTATACACGGCGATTGGTTTGATGAGCGCTAAGCCCCAACCGAAGAAAGGGATCCAAAGCAATTCACGTTTTAAGACCCAACTTTGTGGTGGTAGCAATACTTGCATAAAGATTGTTTCCCACATAGATTGGTGATTGCACAAAACAATAAAAGGTGCTTTAGGTAAATTCTTTTTACCACTTACTTTATAGCGTAGACCACAGGTTATTTTGACCCACCAAATAAAAAAATGTGACCAGCTAGTAATAATTTTGTAACACCATATTGCAGGTAATGGTGCGCACAGCCATCCAAAAGTAGCAATAATAATTGTCGCTGGAATGATCCCAGCATAGAATGCGCATAAACGTAAGAACCAAAAGAATTGTTGCATATTATTCAGTGCTTTTTTGAGAGTTTAAAATATGATCTGCCGCGGACAGCAGATTGTCTACGATTACTATGTGTTGCTTTTGCTCCGCTGTCAGTTGTTGTAATGTTTCTTGTCCATCACCATGTGGTCCTACTGTTAAAATAAAATTACAACCAGTGGCGCGCGATACTTCATAATCTCTTTTTGAATCACCAATATATGTAGGACGCAATGTTTGTAGATTAATGGCATAATCTCTTTCTAGTTGTTCAAACATCCCTGGTAATGGTTTTCTGCATCTACAGCCAGCATTAGGTAAATGTTCGCAATAATAGATCTTTTCAATTTTTCCGCCAACTTGCTCCACTGCTTGTTGCATTTTAGCGTGAATTGCATGCAAGGTGTCCAAACTATAATAACCTCTTCCAACGCCTGACTGGTTCGTAGCAACAAACACCTTGAAATTTTCTTGAGTAAATCTGGCAATAGCTTCAAGACTGCCAGGTATTGGTGTCCATTCATCTGGCGATTTAATATATGCTGCAGATTCAATATTAATAACGCCATCACGATCTAAAATTACTAATTTCATAATAACGAAATATCCGCTACTCCATTAAATAATTTACGTAAGCGATTTAGCAAACGCAAACGATTTTGTTTAATGTCTACATCTTCTACATTAACCATAACTTTTTCAAAGAATTTATCTGTTGGTTGTTGCAAAGACGTTAATGCTTGCAAGATAGCACTATAATTTTTTTCATCCTGCATGGGCTTGGTTTCTGTTTCTTTTTTGTTTATTTCTTCAAATAATATTATTTCTTCGGGTACAGAGAGCAATGCAGAATCTACAGCAGTATCATGTGCGTTAATTTGTGTGGGATTATTAAAGAAATTACGCACACGCTTATTTGCTGCTGTTAGATTTTCTGCTTGGGGTGACTTTTGAAACGCAACCACTGCATTAATACGATTAAAAATATCTAGTGGATCATACATGTTTTTATTATCAATCACCTTCTGCACGGCAACATACACCTGTGGAGATATATTGTTGCTTGTAACCCATCCTTTCATGCGTTCACTAAAGAACAGTAGCAATTCAGTAGCGGTTTTCAAAGAATTTGCAGCGTCAAATAGCCCCGCAGGATATAGGCTGATTGCATGTTTAATGACATCTTCTAATATCAAATTTATTTTTTTGTCTACTAAGATGCGTATAACCGCTAATGCTTGCCGGCGTAACGCATATGGATCTTTTTCACCAGTCGGTATCAAACCGATCCCAAAGAAACCAACTAAACTATCTATGCGATCTGCTAGCGCTAAAGCTAAGGCATATTGATTATTTGGTAAATTATCAATTGCTGTGCGTGGCTTGTAATATTCCTCTAAAGCGATTGCTACATCATCTGCTTCTTTATCATTTAAGGCATAATAATAGCCCATAATTCCTTGTAACTCAGGGAATTCATAGACCATGTTCGTAAGCAGATCAGCCTTACATAAATCCGCGGCACGTTTGATCTTGAGTGGATCTGTTGGCCAGTTGCTTGCAATATATGTTGCTAATTGTCCGATGCGTGTGACTTTATCATGCAAACTACCTAGTTTTTTCTGGTAAATTATAGTTTTTAACTTTTCTACGCGACTTTCTAATGTATGTTTTAAATCATTATTATAATGAAATTGTGCATCAGCTAAGCGCGCATGCATTACTAATTCATTGCCGCGAATTACCGTGTCTGGATCAGTGCTTTTTAAATTGCTAATTAAAATAAATTTTGGCATCAATTTGCCTTCTTTATCTAATAATGCAAAACATTTTTGATGATCTTGCATAGCAGAGATTAAACATTCTTTTGGTACATTTAAGAATGTTGCATCGAAGCTTGCTAACAGTGCAACTGGAAATTCTACTAAACCCGTAACTAAATCTAATAAATTCTGATCAAGTACTGCTGTACCATTTTGGCTTGTTGCTAAGCTTGCAATTTCATCAGCAATAATTGTTTGGCGCTTAGCAAAACTGGCAATTACAAAACCTTCCTGTTCCAGTTTGTCCTCATAAAGCTCAGGCAATTCAATCTTTATAGGTTTAGGGTTGTGAATGCGGTGCCCATAAGTAAGATTATTACTTTGAATGCCCCAAATATTTGCAGGCACGATATTATCACCTAGTAACATCAGGATCCAATGCATGGGTCTTACGAAAGAATTTTCACCAGCGCCCCAGCGCATGCGCTTTTTAATCGGCAATTGTTGTAGCGCGTTTTCAACAATAGCTGGCAACAGATCAATGCTCATTTTGCCAGAAGCTTTTTGCTCAAAATATAACCATTGACCTTTATCTGTTTCTTGTACGCTTAATTGTTTGATATCTACGCCGCAAGATTCAGCAAAACCTAAAGCAGCTTTAGTAGGACTACCATCAGCATTATAAGCAGCATTAATAGCAGGGCCGCGCTTAGTAATTAATTGTTCCGGTTGCTGTGTCGACAATTGTGGAATTAGTACAGCTAAACGTCTTGGCGTGGCGAATATTTTTACTTTTTCTTTAGTAAAAGTGAGGCTTTGCTCGTTTAATGCTTGCTGTATAGAATTTGCCAAGGAACTTGATAATAGCTGCAAATCCTGTGGTGGCAATTCTTCGGTTCCAATTTCTACTAAAAAATCTTCAGCTTTATGCATTTTGTGGCTCTTTTTGTGTCTGTAATAATGGAAAGCCTAGTTTTTCTCGGCTTGCATAATATAATTCTGCAACTTGGCGCGCCAAGTTACGTACACGTAAAATATACTGTTGACGTTCTGTAACAGATATAGCATTACGCGCATCTAATAAATTAAAAATGTGAGATGACTTTAAAACCATTTCATATGCAGGTAACGGTAATTCTGCCGCAATCATGCGCGTGCTTTCAGCTTCCCATTCATCAAAATGTTCAAATAACATTTTTGTGTCAGCCAAGTCAAAATTGTATTTAGACATTTCAACTTCAGTTTGTAGATAAATGTCACCATACGTTACGGTACCAAGTGGACCGCGCGTCCAGACTAAGTCTTGAGTGCGATGTTTATTTTGTAAATATAAAGCGATGCGCTCGATGCCATATGCAAGCTCACCCATCACTGGTTTACATTCTAAACCACCAACTTGTTGAAAATATGTAAACTGAGTAATTTCCATACCATCCAGCCATACTTCCCATCCTAAACCCCAGGCACCCAAGGTTGGCCCTTCCCAATTATCTTCTACAAAACGTATATCATGTTTCTTAGGATCTATCCCAATAGACATTAATGACTCTAAAAAGAGTTCTTGTAAATTATCTGGTGAGGGTTTGATAACAACTTGGTATTGAAAAAAATGTTGTCCGCGATTGGGATGCTCCCCATATCTACCGTCCGCTGGTCTACGTGATGCTTGCACGTGTGCAGCACGCCATGGTTCAGGACCTATAGCACGTAAAAAGGTATCTGGATGAAAAGTCCCAGCTCCAACCTCCATGTCATATGGTTGTAAGATTACACACCCTTGCTTGTGCCAAAATGCTTCTAGGGCAGCAATTAGCCCTTGAAATGTTGTAACATCATACGTATTTGTCATTAATGTGCCATATAAAAGGTAAAAGTGGTGGTCATTATAACTTAAAGGATATTGAAAATATACTGTGTGGTTGTCGACTAACATATAAGGTAAAGGATATGAGCAGAAGCGGAAGATTAATTGTAAGTATCAAAGGTACAACCCTAAGTCCAGCTGAATGCGAGATGCTACGGCATCCCATTGTTAAAGGTGTAATCCTTTTTAGTGAAAATTATATTGCGCCTGCAGATTTAGTAAATAAGTCGCAACTTGAGGACCTAATATGTTCGATTACACAGGTTGCTGATTTAACATGTTTTGTAGATCACGAAGGTGGTTTTATACAACGTTTTGGGCGCGGTTTCAAATCTTTGCCGGCTGTGCAAATATTTGGCGAAATGTATGATTTAAATCGCGAAGTTGCTAAACAGATGGCATATAACTATGGCGCATGCATGGCAGCAGAGTTAATGCAATACGGGATCATAAGCTTAACGCCTATGTGTGATGTAGATGGTGGCAACGCTGTTGTTTCTAGATTAAATCGTGCGTTTCATAGTGATGCGCGTGCATGTATTGATTTATTGCATGCGTATATTGATGGTATGCATGCACATGGTATGCAGGCGACAGGTAAACATTATCCTGGGCATGGACGTAGCTTGGGTGATACGCATTTAGATATGGTGGTAGATAATCGCAACTTGAATGCACTTGAAGAAGATGATTTAAGTGTTTTTATAGAGTTAATTAAAGCAAACAAATTAGCGGCAATAATGCCTGCACATATTTTATATCCGCAGGTTGATGCACAATTTACTGCAGGAGCATCAAAGATTTGGTTGCAAGATTTATTGCGTAATAAATATGCCTATGATGGTGTGATCATTAGCGATTGTTTGAGTATGGCAGGTGCTGGGGCAGGTACTATCTTAGAGAAAGCTGAACAGGCACTAAGTTGCGGAGATGTTGCTATTCTTTGTCATCAAGAGCCCGTAGCTATTATGCAACTTGGCGATCAATTATTGGCAAAAGGCTATGCTATGGATCAACAAGCACAACAGAGATATATGCGTTGGACGCAAGTGGCGGATGATGCGCGTAGAAAGTTTGTGCAAAACACTCTTGCTATGGCGTAGAAGTAAAAATATTGCCAGCACAAAGTTCTGTGTGCGCATTACACACAGCAAATGCTGGCAGTTGTTTTTTTCCAGGAAATTGTAGTTCAGTTACACAAAGCACACCTGAACCAGTCCCTACATATATGCCGGTTTTATCGACACTAATTATTTCCCCGGGTTTGCATGTTGTAGGCATAGGTACGTGTTCTGCAACGTGTGCTTGCCAAATACGTATAACTTGATTATGTAAATTAGTAAACGCAACAGGCCAGGGATTATAGGCGCGGATCATGCAATCAATTGTAGTAGTAGGTAGTTGCCAATCAATTTGCGCTTGTTGTTTGGCAATTTTATGTGCATATGTTGCAAGATTATTATTCTGCTGCACAGCTTTTAAACCACCCTGCTGTAATTTATGTAAACTATCAATAATTGCTGTTTGAGCTAAGACCGATAATTTATCCAAAAGTGTGGCGCTCGTATCTGTTTTATCTATAGTGCAAGGATAAATTTCTAAGATATCCCCGGTATCTAAACCCGCATCCATTTGCATGATAGTGATCCCAGTTTGTGTGTCTCCGGTCAGAATCGCATGTTGTATAGGCGCAGCCCCGCGCCAACGCGGTAATATTGAAGCGTGGATATTTATGCATCCTAGTTTGGGGATTTCCAAAACTGCTTTTGGCAAAATTAAACCATATGCTAAAACTATCATGAGATCTGCATGCAGTTCCTGTATTTGCTGCTGTGCAGTAAGATCTTTTAAACTTTGTGGTTGCAATACCGGTATATGCTGTTCTGTTGCTAAAACTTTTACTGGGCTAGGCGTTAAATGCAGGCCACGTCCTTGTGGGCGATCGGGTTGTGTCAAGCAAGCTACAATATTGTATTTAGCTGCTAATAAAGCCTGTAACACTGCTGCAGAAATATCCGGGGTTCCGGCAAAAATAATTCTCACAATATATTGTCGCGTTGTTTATTAAGTTTATTACGGATCATTTTTTGCTTAAGGGATGATAAATGATCAAAAAAAGTTATGCCATTTAAATGGTCAATTTCATGTTGCAAGCAAATAGCTAACAAACCATCTGCGTTGATGGTGTGTGCGTTGCCTTGCAGATCCATATAGTCCACAATAATTTGTGCACTACGTTGCACCTTGGCAAATATACCAGGGAAAGAGAGACACCCTTCCTCCTTGAGGCTGGTGTCTTGTGTGTGTGTAATTATTGGATTGATAAAGTAAAGCGGTTGTGTACTGTTATCTGATAAATCCATTACCACAATACGTGCTTGCACATTAACCTGAGTTGCAGCCAGGCCTATGCCATCATTAGCATACATAGTTTCAAGCAAGTCATCGCGCAGCTGTATTAAAGCTGGATCAAAACGATCTATTGGTTTAGCAACTAACTTCAATCTGGGATCTGGAAATTTTAATATAGGTAACAGTGCCATTTTTGTCTCTCACGCCCTCATAAAAATCATGATACCAAATAATTACTATATTCTATATATACCTCTTTGTGAGGATGGGTGTTAAGGATAAGGTGTGTTATGCGCAAAAGCCCTAAATATGGTTGCTGTGTACTTATACTGAGCTTGCTTTGGGGCGGGGGTGCGCTTGCCCAGGAAGAAGATTTTCAATACTTACCTGAAGTAGAAACGGTGTATTTGAAACCCCAGGTGCGTGCGGAGCCTTATACTGCGACTATCTATACTGTTATCGCGGATGACCTTTTAAAAATTGTAAACAATATACTCCTATATGATAGCGTGGATCAGTACGAAGCTTTGCCATATGTTGTCGCTTTCGAAGAGCATAGAAATATAGAGCATGAGGGTAAAATTGCCTATACACGAGGCATACAGAAAAAAAATGATTATGTTGAATACACATTATTAAGGCCAGGCAAAATACTAAAAGATCCTGTGACTGGAGACTTATTAGGGCTGCAAGCTTTTGTAAATGGCTATGTAGAAGTACAAAAATTTGGTGATCCTCAAACGGTCTTAATTAAAGATTCACAAACAGCCGTTGAAATCAACGCGCGTTTAATTCCTTTAGTCGGCATAGACTTGCCCGCAATTGTTGATGTCAAATATCCGAGCAGACCAATGACAGGATATATTCTTTCCATAGAAAATGACTTGTCCGTGGGGGGTGCATATATGCCGGTAGTGATTAGTCTGGGATCTAAGGATTGCCTAAGGGTTGGGCATGTTTTGGATCTAGTAGAAAAAAGGTATGAGGTTACTGATCCAAACCAACGTAATAAAATACAGGTCCCAGTTACAAAAATTGGTGAGGTCATGGTCTACAAAGTAGGCAAAAAAATTAGCTTAGGTGTGATTACGTATTCTGATCGGCATATTAATCCTAAAGATATAGTCACGGTTCTAGGTTTTGATAATTAGATGTCTACTAGCAGTACATATTTAGAAAATTATTTGGGTTTATATCATGCAGCAGGTGTTGGTATTGCCAAATTTAATAGATATCTACAAGTTGATCCGCAATTAAAATATCTGCCCACAAATCTTAAAACAGATTGGACGAGCGTAGAGCGTGACTTAAAATGGCTAGCAACGCACGACAATGCACATATACTTACTCTGCAAGATCCACGTTACCCAGATCTACTGAAACATATTCACGAGCCACCACCACTATTGTACGCCTTGGGAGAGGTTCGGCTGTTGCAGCAGCCACAGATCGCAATGGTTGGCAGTCGCAAATGCACAACTATGGGTATGCGCCAGGCAGAGGACTTTGCAAAGCAATTAGTAAAAGCTGGGCTGGTGATCACAAGCGGTTTAGCATTAGGCATAGATGCCGCTAGTCATCGAGGCGCGCTAGCCGCTAGATCTAGTAGCACGGTGGCTATTTTAGCGCATGGATTAGATAGCGTGC
>DALYEH010000016.1:12612-14539 GCA_031972715.1 Gammaproteobacteria bacterium
AACATCAGGCACTGGCGACACAAATTGCTAGCGAGGGATGTTTGCTTTCAGAATCTGCCATAGGAATTATACCATTACCACAACATTTCCCGCGTAGAAATAGGCTGATTAGCGGTTTAAGTCTTGGAGTTTTAATTGTAGAGGCTGAGTTAAATAGTGGTTCTTTAATTACAGCGCGCTATGCTATAGAGCAAGGCAAAGAATTATTTGCTATACCAGGCTCAATACACCTACCTAAAGCGCGTGGTTGCAATCACTTGATCAAGCAAGGCGCGAAGTTAGTTGAGAATCTTGATGATGTGCTTGAGGAGTTGGAAGACTTGTTGAATTCTTCTATTCGTGATAAATATGCAGAGTTATCTAAACCGTGTAAGAAAATGGCAGTGCTAACTGCCAGACAGCAGCAGATTTTGCAGTTTATAGAAAGCGAAGCAACTAGCGTAGATGAAGTTATAGCTAATACTGGCCTGGCAAGTAGTGCAGTTGGATCAGAGTTGTTAGCACTTGAATTACAGGGTATGGTTACAGCGGTACCGGGCGGCTACGCGCGAAAGGCGGATTAATTATCTATGGCAATGAATTTAGTAGTTGTTGAGTCTCCAGCTAAGGCTAAGACTTTAAATAAATATTTAGGCAAAGATTTTGTGATCTTGGCATCCTATGGGCATGTGCGCGATTTAGTGCCTAAAGAGGGCGCGGTAGATACTGAACATGATTTTGCCATGCGTTATCAAATAATAGAAAAAAATGCCAAGCATGTAGATGCTATTTGCACTGCTTTAAAGAATGCCGAAAATTTATATTTAGCAACTGACCCTGATCGTGAAGGCGAGGCTATTTCTTGGCACCTATACGAATTATTAAAACAAAGAGGCGCTTTAACTGATAAGCAAGTGCATAGAGTGGCATTTTATGAAATTACAAAATCTGCTGTACAAGCTGCTGTAGCTAAACCACGCGAGCTTAGTATGGAGCTGGTGCATGCGCAGCAAGCACGTCGAGCGCTAGATTTTTTGGTGGGTTTTAATCTATCACCTTTACTATGGAAAAAAGTTAGACGGGGCTTATCTGCCGGTAGAGTGCAAAGTCCAGCATTACGCATGATAGTTGAGCGTGAAATAGAAATTGAAGCTTTCAAAGCAGAAGAATATTGGACTATTGAATCTGATCTGCTGGCGCATGAAAAAAGTTTTACAGCAAAATTAATTGAATATGATAATGAAAAGATAAAGCAATTTTCTGTTACTAACGCGACACAAGCTAAAGCAATTGAAGCGACGCTTTTAAAAAGTGCAAATGGTCAATTGGTTGTTGATACTATTGCTAAAACACAACGCAAACGTAACCCGGCAGCGCCATTTACTACCTCTACATTGCAACAGGAAGCGGTAGGTAAATTAGGGTTTACTGCGCAGCGTGCCATGCGTATTGCGCAACAATTATATGAAGGTGTGGATATAGGAGATGGGGCTGTAGGTTTAATAACCTATATGCGTACAGATTCTGTAAATTTAGCAGATGAGGCGCTAAAAGATATTCGTGATTTTATTGCTAAGCGTTATGGTAAAGAAAACGTACCAGATGAAGAGCGCAAGTACAAAACTAAATCAAAAAATGCACAAGAAGCCCATGAAGCCATTCGGCCAACCATGGTGCATATATTGCCTCAAGATATTAAAAACAAATTATCTGTAGATCAATATAAGTTATACAATTTAATATGGAAGCGTACTATAGCTTGCCAAATGATTCATGCCACAATTGATCAAGTTGCAATTGAGTATCAATGCGGTGCTGGGAATCGTCTACGCTCGAATGGCTCAACTATCGCCATACCTGGCTTCATGCAGGTATATCAAGAGGGGGTGGATGATGCTAGTTTAGAGGACGAGGACGAAAGATTACTGCCACCATTGAAAGAAGGTGA
>DALYEH010000016.1:14549-15019 GCA_031972715.1 Gammaproteobacteria bacterium
GCAACATTTTACCGAACCGCCACCACGCTATTCTGAAGCATCATTAGTTAAAGCATTAGAAGAGCATGGAATTGGTAGACCATCAACCTACGCCGCTATAATTTCAACTTTACAGCATCGTGAATATGCTTTATTGGAAAACAAACGTTTTAAACCTACAGATGTCGGCCGCATTGTAAACAAATTCTTAACTAGTTATTTTGGCAAGTACGTAGATTATGGCTTTACTGCAACCTTAGAAAATTCTTTGGATAGTATTGCTTCTGGGGATACTGAATGGTTGCCGGTATTAAAAGAGTTTTGGGGACCATTTATACATCAAGTGCATGATATTGAAGAAACTGTGCAACGCAAAGATGTAACACAAGAAGAATTAGATGAGAAATGCCCAGAGTGTGGATCAAAATTATCAATTTGGTTAGGTAAGCGCGGTAGATTTATTGGTTGTACAGGTTATCCGAATTGTAAAT
>DALYEH010000016.1:15029-16189 GCA_031972715.1 Gammaproteobacteria bacterium
ATACACACGTAATTTGAACACCGAAGGTGACGCAGAAGCTGCGGAAATTATCGCTGGGCGCAAATGTCCAACTTGCGAGTCTGATCTTGTAGTCAAAGCTGGTAAATATGGCAAGTTTATTGGCTGCAGCGGATATCCAAACTGTAAATTTATAGAATCATTAGATAAGCCTGTAGATACTGGGGTTGAGTGTCCCGAATGCAAACAAGGACATTTGATGAAACGTAAAACTAGGTATGCAACATTTTTTTACGCTTGTAATAAGTATCCTGATTGTAAGTATGCAGTTAAGTATCCTCCCGTAGCAGAAGCATGTCCAAAATGTTCTTGGCCGATTGTAACCATCCGTACTACTAAGCGACGCGGTACAGAGAAGGTGTGTCCACAAAAAACATGTGATTTTGTAGAGGCTTATCAGGAAGAAAGTGGCGCTGAATAAATAATTATTTTATTTAGCATCGCAAAAATACTAATAGCAGCACTAATAAAGCTATCATCTATGAGAAGTTGGCCAGCTGAGCCTTATCGACACTACCCAAGAGAAGTATAAATATGATGCATAAAAAGGCTTAGTAAATGTTTTTTGCAAAAATTGCTTGTGGCCTATTGACAATAAAATCATTAATGATAATATGACGACTCCTCTAGCACGGAGGGGTGAAAAAGCGGAGACGCGATTCACAAGATATGTAACAGAAGAATGAGCAGCCAAACAATTTGTGCGAGCACTTCGTAAGGAGTGTTAGAGGGCCAGAAGACTTAGCTGTATGAAACAAGACAGCAAAACAAACTTGTAATTTAATTGAAGAGTTTGATCCTGGCTCAGATTGAACGCTGGCGGCATGCCTAACACATGCAAGTCGAACGGCAGCGCGTCTGGGGTAACCCAGATGGCGGCGAGTGGCGGACGGGTGAGTAAAATGTAGGAATCTGCCTTGAGGTTGGGGATAACTTAGGGAAACTTAAGGTAATACCAAATAAGCTCTACGGAGGAAAGCAGGGGATCGAAAGACCTTGCGCCTTGAGATGAGCCTACAACGGATTAGCTAGTTGGGGGGGTAAAGGCCCACCAAGGCGACGATCTGTAGCTGGTCTGAGAGGATGACCAGCCACACTGGGACTGAGACACGGCCCAGACTCCTACGGGAGGCAGCAGTGGG
>DALYEH010000017.1:0-2031 GCA_031972715.1 Gammaproteobacteria bacterium
CAGATCGTCTGCTTCTGTTAAATTATTAGAGTTTTGTTCTTGGCCCGCGACTGCACCTTTCGCTATTGTGGTGGGCACAGTTGCTTCCGTGAATATTTCAAATATTGCATCATTTTGATCTGCACGTGCTAGTTGTCCAGAAGCAGGATCTATGCGTACAGATACTAAACCCGGTGGCTGTGGCTGCATACTTTCTGGTTTACCACGTAACGCTTGTTCCATAAAGTACACCCAGATCGGTAGAGCGGTTGTACGTGAATATTCTTTAAGCGATTTAGGCTCATCATATCCCATCCACGCAGTTGCCACCAAATCGCGATTATAGCCAGCAAACCATCCGTCCAAATAATCATTTGTAGTACCAGTTTTGCCCGCTAAATCTTTGCGCCCCATTTGTAAAGCAAGACGACCACTCCCGTCTTTAATTACATCTTGTAACATAGAAGTCATCAAGTATGCTGTTTGCGGGCTAATTGCGCGTGGAGTTGCAGGATCCAAATTGCTAATGGCCTGTGGCTCTGCGGTAAAGAGAACGTTATTCTGCGCATCTAAAATTTTTACAATATAATACGGTGTTGGTCTGTAACCATTGTTTGGGAAAATTGCATAGCTGGCAGTTAAATTTAGAGGCGAGATTTGATTTGTACCAAGAGCTAAAGATAAACCACGCGGCAAACTTGTACTATCGAAACCCATCTTTGTCAGTGCTTCAATAGCTTTATTTAGCCCTAATGCTTGTAGAACACGAATAGAAACTAAATTACGCGTATAAATTAATGCTGTGCGTAATCTAGTTGGGCCATAGAATTCCTTTGTGTAATTTTGTGGGCGCCACTCTTCTGCAGATGGATCATCTTGCATGATAGGTGCATCATTGATCAAACTCGCAGGTGTAAAACCATTTTCAAGCGCTGCGGCATAAATAAAAGACTTAAAGCTAGAGCCAGGTTGGCGCGTTGCTTGTGTAACACGATTAAAACTATTACGTTCGTAATCAAAACCGCCAACTAGTGAAAGTATTGCACCAGTGTTTGGATCTAATGCTACTAATGCTGCTTCTACTTGTGGTACTTGGGTTAAAAGCCATTCTTGATTAGACTGATGAATTAAATAAATGACATCTCCAACCTGTACTATTTCACTAGCAGTTTGCGCATGCGGTTTTACCCAAGCTAGGCCATTCCAGTTGATTGTAACTTTCAAACCATTACGTAGAATTGCTGCTGCAGATTTTTCATACACATCTGTTATAGCTGCAGGCTGTAAAATATTTACGCGCGGCACATCTTGTAATTCACTGAGAAAATTAGTCTTGCTACGAATACGTTTAACCGGACCACGATAGCCGTGGCGTTGATCGTATTCTAACACACCGCGGGTAAGAGCATTATTTGCAGCGCCTTGCATTTTACTGTCTATAGTGGTGATAACTTGGTAACCTTTGGCATAAGCATCTTCACCATACATATCAATTACAAATTGCCGCGCCATTTCAGCTACGAACGGTGCGTGCAACTCTATTGGTCTACCATGATAAGTAGTATTAATTGGTTGTTGCATCGCTTCATCATATTCAGCTTTTGTTATTAATTCATAATTTAACATGCGATCAAGAACATGTGTGCGGCGTTTAATTGCGCTTTCTGGTGAATTAAGTGGATTTATTGCAGAAGGTGCTTGGGGCAAACCTGCAAGCATTGCCATTTGCGCCAAGGATAATTTATCTACAGTAGTACCGTAGTAAACTTCAGCGGCAGCGGCTACGCCATATGCGCGCTTACCAAAATAGATTTTGTTTAAATATAATTCTAAGATTTCATCTTTTGATAATTCTTGCTCGATTTTTAAGGCTAATAAAATTTCATTTAACTTACGTGTGTAGGTTTTAGTGCGTGATAAGAAGAAATTGCGTGCTACCTGCATAGTGATGGTACTACCACCTTGTTCCTTAGTGCCTTTACTAATCAGGTTGACAGCAGCTCGTGCTAAGCCGCGAATATCTACGCCTGGATGTTTATAGAATCTGTGGTC
>DALYEH010000017.1:2041-7846 GCA_031972715.1 Gammaproteobacteria bacterium
CGTCTTTCAATTTTTGTGGAATTTGTTGTAAGGTCAGAGGAGTGCGTCTTTTTTCGCCGTATTCAGCAAGCAATTTGCCATCAGCGGAATATATTTTCAAAGGTACCTGTAGCTGAACATCCCGCAACATATCCACAGGAGGTAGGTTGCTTTCTAGGTGGATAACTAAAAACGTCACTGCCGCGATTGTAAAAATTGCACCAGCAAATAACGATCTCCAAATTAATTTTGAAAATTTTAGCATCTAATCATAGCCATTTTTAGGATTTAACCATTTCTATATTAACAGTATGGTATTGGGTTGTCAGACAAAAAACAAGCGAAGCTGGCTGAATATTGACTAAGGTGTATACGCAGCTAAACTTAAGTAAGGTATTTAGCTTGAGTGTCAGAGTGATAGACAAAACTAAAGTAATGGAATATTTCGGCTTTGATACAGACCCAATTGTTGGTTTGGATATAGGCTCGAGCGCAGTAAAGGTGATGCAATTAAGCAAAGTTAATGATCGCCTTTGTGTGGAACATTTTGCCATGGAGCCATTGGCCCCTGGGGTAATTCTAGAAAAGAATATTGTAGATAGACAAAAGGTTGTGGATGCAATCAAGGCTGTAGTCGCAAAGGCGGGGATCAAGTCACAAAAAATTTGCGTTGCTTTGTCTAATGCTGTTGCTATTACCAAAGTAATAAAAGTGGCTGCATCTTTGAATGATAAAGAAATAGGTTCTGAAATTGAGCTAGAAGCTGGAAAAATTATACCATATCCAATCAGTGAAATTAACATGGATTATGTTGTATTAGGGCCAGTCGCAAATATTGAAAGCATGGTCCATGTTTTGGTTGTGGCTTCTAAAACCGATAATGTGGATGCTATATCAACTATTCTCATAGATGCTGGACTAACACCGGTAATCATTGATATAGATTCTTACGCAGTTGCGCGTGCTTTCGAACTAGTGGCGCAGAAATTGCCTGCACAAGCACAAAACACCATTATAGCTATTTTCGATATTGGCGCGACTATGACCACCTTGACGGTTTTAGACAATATGCAAGTCGTGTTTATGCGCGAGCAAGCTTTTGGTAGCCAACAATTAATCGATGAAATTCAAAACATATATGGTCTCACATATGAAGAAGCGTTAGTCGCCATGCGGTATGAAACCTTGCCTAAAGATTATTATCGTGAAGTTCTTGAGCCGTTCAAACTAACCATTACACAGCAAATTAGTCGTGCCTGTCAGTTCTTTATAAGTGGAGGAGATTATAGCGCTATAGATTATGTATTCCTAACTGGTGGTTGCACTGAGATATTTGGTATAGAAAAAACGGTGCAAGATAAATTGCAGATTAAGACTTTTATCGCTAATCCCTGCGATGACTTGCAATTAAGTAGCAATATTAACAAAGATGAATTTAAAACCGCATCAGAGCGTTTAATGAAATGCTGTGGCTTAGCAATGCGAGGGTTAATTAAATCATGATTGCTATAAACCTGATAAATTGGCGTGCACAAAAGAAGATAATTTTAAATCGCAGATTTGCCTTTGTCATGGGTGTGGTGGTGCTGATAACTGTATTACTATGTTTAATAGTTTACTCGATTATAAATACACAAATAAGTGCCGCAGAAGATGGTGGGGTGTATTTAGATACACAATTAAAAGAAGTATCTGGGACTTTAGATAAAATAAAAACCATCAAGCAAAAGAAGGAAAGTCTGCAAGCTAGGCGCAAAACCATTGATACTTTACAAGCTAGTCGTCCATTAGATGTGGAAATGTTTGATAATATTGCGCGTATTATGCCTCCAGGGGTTGTGTTGTCTCAGATAGTGCGCAAAGACAATATGTTAACTATTTCAGGGGATAGTGACTCCAATTACAACGTTAGTGTCTTAATGGAAAATGCACAAAAACTACCATGGGTCAAGTTGGCAAAATTAGGACAATTAAAAACTGTTGAGGCTGAAGGTGCGGGGCGTAATGCACAAAACTCTGGCAAGGTGAGTTTCGAGATAAATTTAACTCTAGATGCTCAGAAAACGGGAGTGGATAATGCGCCTAAAGGAAATTGATTTTAGTAGTTTGGAAATAAAGGAGATAGGCGCCTGGCCTTTAATTTTACGTGTTGCTGTGTTAGTAGCTGCTGCAATCGTAACTGTAATATTAATGTTTTTTTTAATTTTTATGTCTGAGTTGGAAGCATTATCCACAGCCGAGCAAAATTTAGAAACCAAAAAAAAGGAATTTCAAGATCAATATACCATGGCAGTAAATGTAGATGCTTATCAAGCACAAATGAAACAAATAGAAGAGGAATATGATGCGTATATCAAGCAGTTACCAGCATCTAGCAATATTCCTGAATTAATAGATAGCTTAACAAAGATAGGCGAACGTAACAATTTATTTATAAATTCTATAAAGCTTGGTGATCCAAAATTGATCGCTGACTTTTATATGGAATTACCATTAACTATAAGCGTAGTTGGTGGATATCATAATATTGGCTTGTTTGTAAATGAGACTGCAAAACTATCAAGAATTGTCACGTTGCATGATTTTACTTTAAAAAGAGTAAGCGATGTATCTAATGATGGAATGCTACAAATGGATATGCAAGCACTTACCTATTGGCTGGCAAGTAAGGCTGAAATCGAATCACAGCAAGTAGATGCACCCACAGGGAAGAAAGGTAAGGGAGCAAAAGGCGCGCCTAAAGGTGCTGCAGCAGATGCAAATGCGCCAGCAAACTTAGCGCCCCCTGGCATGCCTGATCAGCCACCAGTACCTGGTGACAGCAACGGACCTGTACCCATGCAGCCTCCGATGCCTGGTCCGGAGAATTAATGATGCGCAGAATATTATTATGCATAGTTTTTATAGCCAGCATTATATTATCTGCATGCGTAGATGACAGAGAAGATTTAGAAGCTTATGTACAACAAGTAAAAAGTACGGCAAAAGAAAAGGTGGACCCATTGCCAGCACAAACAGCAATTAAGCAGTTTACTTATACCGCGCAAAGTATGCGTAGCCCATTTGTATTAGCTGGTGGTAGTTATACTGAGGGGCCCACTCAAGTGGCAGGGAAAGACGGTAAACCAGTGAAACAAGAGCCAAGGCCAGATCTAGATAGGCCTAGAGAATATTTAGAACAATTTCCTTTATCTACATTCACAATGGTGGGGACATTGAGCAAACCTGATACCAATTGGGGTTTAATAAAAGATACCAAAGGCATGATATATGCAGTAAAAATTGGCGATTATATAGGCTTAAATTCAGGTGTGATAGTTGGGATTACTCCTGATCAAATACGTATCAATGAAACTGTACCAAATGGTGCAGGGGGTTGGATGCAATCAAGAGCTGTATTAAATTTAACAATCGCTAAACCGCAAACAGAAACAACTAAGCCTGCTACAACTAAAGGCACAGCAAAAACTGCAACACCCGCACAAGCTCCAGTACCAAATACAGAACAAGTTAATGATGCAAGTATGGGTTTTGTAAATCAACCTAATCAACAGACCAATCAACAGAAAACGTCTTCCGGCACCTCTTCATCTGGTACTGGAATGGGAGGAGGGTATTAACATGGAAATTTGCAATAAATACAGAGTATTTGTGCGCCGCTGTCTTGGCCTTGTACTGTGTATATTTATGCAGTTATCTATAGCTGACTCCGTAGTCGATCTGCTCAGTATTGAAACACGTAGTTTGCCAGGCAATAAAGTGCAATTTATGTTAGAGTTTTCTGGTCAACCACCAACGCCTACAGGATTCTCCATGGATAACCCTGCAACCATGGTGTTTGACTTTAACAACGTACAAAATAATATCAGTAAACAATTAAGTGCGCAAAAGGTAGTCGCAGGCGTTGCTACAAGCTTTAACATTGTTGAGTCAGGTAATAAAACACGCCTAATGATTAACGTGCAAAATATAGTGCCATATAGCGTAGATTATGATCGCAATCGCTTAACTTTGACCCTAGATAATGACTTAGTACCTGTAGCTTCAGATAATCAATATTCTATAAGTGCGCTAGATTTTAGACGTGGCGAGACTGGTGTAGGCAGACTAATTATTGATTTTTCTAGCGATAGTGTGTCAGTAGACTTTAGCGAAGATGTAGGTGAAATGCGTCTAGAGTTCCGTGGTGCCACAATACCAGAAAAATTGTTACGACGCTTTGATGTAACTGATTTTGGAACAAACATACAATAATAGCGTAGTAATGCGTATAGCAGCCACCGGTGATTATGAAAAAATTGCTTATCAATTAGACAAGCAATATATTGTACAAGTAAGACCGACTACTGCTAGTGGGCTACAAGAGATGATTGCCCAAAAATTTAAATTTACAGGCGAAAGGATCTCCCTAAACTTTCAAGACATTCCTATTCGAGCTGTATTGCAGTTAATTGCGGATTTCGCGAATTTAAACATGGTAGTTAGCGATTCTGTGCAGGGTAATGTTACTTTACGTCTAGATAACATACCATGGGACGAAGCATTAGCATTTATATTACAATCTAAGGGCTTAGCACAAAAGACTAGTGGTGCGGTAATTTTAGTGGGGCTTAGCGAAGAAATGAATGCGCGCGAGCAAGCTGTGCTAGAAGCACAACAGCAAATCCAATCTTTGTCACCATTGGTCTCTGAATTTATACAGGTAAACTACGCCAAAGCTGCGGATATGGTGACCATGATTAAAGCTACTGGTAATAGCCTACTATCATCTAGAGGACAAATCAGCGTAGATACGCGCACCAACACTTTGCTGGTTAAAGATACTGCAGAAAACATTCTTAGTATCCGCGACTTAATAGAGCATTTAGACGTCCCTGTACGCCAGGTTATGATCGAAGCGCAGATTGTGCAAACTACAGACTCGCTCACCGATGCCTTTGGTTTGCAAATGACTGGTGCTGCTACCGCGAATTTAGGTAAATATACCTTAGGTATAGGCCCTAATATGACATTGGCACAGCAATTTGCACAAAATCCAACTAGTAAGACTGCTACTTCAGATAATTTATTCTTCGACTTTTCAGATGCTGCTGCGCGCGGTATTCTAGGCTTGTCGTTAGCTAAATTGCCAGGCGGGATATTGTTAGATCTAGAATTGCAGGCTTCAGAGCTTGAAAATAAAACTAAGACTATAGCCAGACCTAAATTAGTAACACAAGATCAACAAACTGCTTCCATAGAAACTGGACAAGAAATTCCATATACTACAACTGCTCAAGCAGGTTCTACACCAACTACCACATTCAAAAAAGCAGTACTAAAGTTAGAGGTCACTCCTCAGATTACACCCAATAACAAAATTTCTATGAACCTCACTTTAAACAATGACGCTCCAACCACCACTACATTTGATGGGCAAGTTGGTATTAATACTACCAGTATGACAACAAATATTTTGGTAGATGATGGCGAAACTGTGGTATTAGGTGGTATATTCAAAACAAACACTGGCGCTACTGAACAATGGATACCTTATTTAAGTAAGATCCCTATTTTAGGTGGATTATTTAGAGCAGAAAATAAAACGTTTTCCCGCGATGAGATTTTAATATTTATTACGCCACGCGTATTAAAGAGTGTGTTTGGCAATACACAAGGTTAAGTAAGAAGTAAGAAGTAAGAAGTAAGCTGTATGCGTAAATCGAACATCATACTCATCGGTCCTATGGGAGCTGGTAAAAGCAGTATTGGCCAGATGTTAGCACTCTACTTGCAGCAACCCTTCATTGATAGCGATACATACCTTGAAAAAAAACTGCAACTAAC
>DALYEH010000017.1:7856-8589 GCA_031972715.1 Gammaproteobacteria bacterium
CTTTTTCTCAAGGCATATATACCACCCAAGAAACGGTGAAAAATATTTTAGAGAGCAAGAAGCAATAGCTGTAGCTGAATTAGCGCTTAAGCAAAATACTGTTATTGCAACAGGCGGTGGCAGCCTGAGCTTTGTACAGAGTCGTCACTTGTTGAGTGCCAGTGGGGTAGTATGTTATTTGCAAGTTGATATACATACGCAACTGCAGCGCTTAGCGCATGTTAAGAATCGCCCTACTTTACCGCCTGCACATATGCGCAAGCATTTTTTAGAAAGCCTAGCATTACGTAGAAACTACTTATATGCAGAAATTGCTGATATAATTATGGATACTAGCCATGACAGTATTAGCACGCTTACACAGCGGCTATTACAGCAGCTGGCAGTGTATTCTTAAAGGCATTAAGGTAGTTATGCACATCGTTAATCAAAATATATATATAGATAATGCTCTGCTACATAATGCGCAAATTTTTCAACAAATCATGCCGCAACCAAAAGTACTAATTGTTACTGAGCAGCCTATAGCTGATCTGTACTTAAGGCAAGTGATGCTGCATTTGCCTTGCGCGGATATTTTGTGTATAGCAGGCGGAGAACAAAATAAAACATGGGAAGCAGTGACGCTGATCTTAGCTGCGCTAGCTAAAGGACATGATCGAGCTTCTGTGCTAGTTAGCCTTGGTGGTGGAGTAATTGGTGATTTGGTTGGCTTTGCAGCAGCTATTTTTAT
>DALYEH010000017.1:8599-16047 GCA_031972715.1 Gammaproteobacteria bacterium
GCCATAGGTGGTAAAACAGGCTGTAATTTTTTAGGTGTGAAAAATTTAATTGGCGCATTTCATCAGCCAACTGCTGTCTTAATTGATCCTGGTGTACTCAGGACTTTGCCACAGCGCGAATATATTGCTGGGCTTGCAGAAGTAATTAAATATGGTTTTGCTTGTGACGCCAACCTCTTTATGTGGTTGGAAGATAATAAACAGAAGGTATTGTCTAGGGACCCTGCCTTTATAAAGTACATGATATGGCGTTGCTGTGAGCTCAAGAATCAGATAGTTACAGATGACCCCTTTGATCACAATGGCCGCATGGTCTTGAATTTCGGACATACCTTTGCACATGCGCTTGAGTCTGCAACTGAGTTTAAACTTTATCTACATGGTGAGGCTGTAGCCTTAGGAATGTTGCTTGCAACGCGCTTGGCAGTTAAACTTGGTTTAGTGCCAGAGAGTATTTTTTTAAGGTTATTTAACTTAATAGAATACTTTGCGTTACCTGTGCATGTAACACTGCAAGGCCGTACCACTGAAAAGTTATGTAAATTTCTTAGTATGGATAAAAAGCGCAATGCTGGCAGATTAAGTTTGATTTTGCCATGTGCCCTTGGGCAGGTAGTAGTAAAGCCTGATCTTGAATTTACAGATGCGGAGGATTTCATAAGATTATGTCTGAGAGATTCCATGATTGTCATTGGGGACAATGTTTAGAGCTAGTGAGCCATCTATGTGAGTACAGTGAAAGCATTTTACTAGTTACCGGTCAAGACGGTAGTGGTAAAACTACGATGAAACATGCTTTGATCGAGCAAGAAGGTGATCAGTTTGTAATTTGTGATATCACGGCGACAGTAATGTTAACAGCTGAGCAATTAGCTGATCGCATTGAAGAAGCTTTTGATGATACATATGATAGGCAATGTTTGTTGCTAATTGATGATGCCCAGCATTTAAACTTAGATGTTTTAGCGATCATTTTGCAACTTAAGCAAAAAACTATGCAATCTGATTTCTTGCATATAGTGTTGTTTGCAACACCTGATTTAGAACAAAAATTTACGCGTTCGGTGTTAAAAGAAGAGTTTGCTGAGCAAGTACATACTATTGAAATCGAGCCTTTATCGCTTGATGAACTTGAAGCTTTTTTAAGACAGCAATGGCATATGCAAGCAAGCACTGCAACAGAGATGCCATTGAAACGTGCCAAAATTAAGAAGATCCATGCCTTGTCGGGCGGTTTGCCTGGTAAAGCTTTGGAAGTAGCTAAAGAAATGTTGGAGGATGGAGCTATTAAAACTGAACAACAAAGTTTATCGCCTTTTGCGGTAGGGATTACAGTTACTTTTGGAATTGTATTTTGCATCTTTGCAATATTATGGCCGACTGCCGATAAAGAAATATTGCAAAAAACTGAAAGTACAATTCAGCCTTTGCAGCTTGCGCAAGATGTAAGTGCGGAGGATAGTACAATCGAGACAGCTGAATTTACAGCGTTAGCACAGGTGGATCCGCAACCAAGTGTGGCGGAAAGAGAGCCAGCTGCTAATCCCCCAGACACTGCACAATTAGCTACTAATGCTGTAAAAGTTGATGCTGTAAGGGTAGTCGATAATACCACGCAAGTAGCTGTAGATACATTAGCGACGCAAGCAGAGGATGTGGAGCAGAAGATCACACGTTTAGAGCAAAAAATAGATGATCTGCAAAAACAAGTGCAGAACGATCAAAAAATTATGCGTGCTACAGAACAGCAATTAAAGCAAATAATAAGTAGTAATATGCCGCGGACTACAAAGCCTAAAATTGCTAAGTCAGCGCATGTTACGAAACCTGTCAAGAAGACTTTAAGTCTCTCTAAAAATGAGAAAAAAATACTTGCTTTGCCTGGAGCTAACTATACGCTGCAGCTATTATGCATGAACAACGAAGGGCAGGTGCAAGATTTTATTCGCAATAATAAACTGGAAGCGCAAGCTAATTACTACAAGAGTCATTTTAAGGGTAAGGATTGGTACATAGTGGTGTATGGTAATTATGCCAATCGCACAGAAGCACAAATTGCATTAGCTAATTTACCAAAGGATTTAAAGAAATTGCATCCTTGGATTCGTGATTACGTTTCTGTACAGCAATCTATAGGTAATAAATAATTTTATGCAAAAAATTTTAGAGCATCGTTTTATGCGCGCCCTAAATCGGCAGCCAGTCGATCGCACACCTGTATGGATTATGCGCCAAGCAGGTCGTTATATGCCAGAGTATCGGGCTTTACGTGCGCAGGCAGGCAGTTTTTTAGAACTGTGCAAGAATCCAGAGTTAGCCTGTGCTGCAACATTGTTGCCAATTAATAAGTTTCCCTTAGATGCAGCTATTTTATTTTCGGATATTTTGTTAATTCCCGAGGCTATGGGCTTAGGTTTAGATTTTGTAACAAATGAAGGTCCTGTTTTTGCGAAGACAATTAGTACTGCACAGGATGTAGCTTCTTTGCCACATATTGACCCAGAGCGAGACTTAGGATATGTAAGTGAAGCTATAAAACGTATTGTTACAGAATTGAATGGTAAAGTGCCGCTAATTGGTTTTGCAGGCAGTCCGTGGACTGTGTGTTCATATATGGTAGAGGGACAAACATCCAAACACTTTTATAAATTAAAAGGTTTAATGTATGCCCAACCAGCAGTTATGCATCAATTATTAGAGCACATGACTACACAAACCATAAATGCATTGCAAGCACAGATCAAAGCTGGCGTGAATACAGTGATGTTGTTTGACACTTGGGGTGGAATATTAACGGATGCTTTGTTTAAAGAATTTTCTTTAGCGTATATGGCTAAAATAGTACACGCATTACGCAAAATGTATCCACAGGTACCAGTAATTTTATTTAGTAAAAATGGTGGACGTTGTTTGCCAGAAATGGCAGCTACTGGTTGTCAGGCTCTTGGTTTAGATTGGACAGCAAATTTAGCAACTGCTAAAAAGGCTGTTGGTGCGCAGGTGGCATTACAAGGTAATCTTGACCCATGTGTATTATATGCTTCTCCTGAGCGTATCGATGCAGAAGTAAAAAATATCTTAGAACAATTTGGTGCAGGGCCTGGGCATATCTTTAATTTAGGCCATGGAATTCCTTTAGACGTAGATCCAGAACGTGTACACAATATGCTCGATGCTTTGCATAAGCGCAGTCCGGCTTTTAATCAACTCTATTCAATGGTGTAGAATATGTCAAAAACTGCAATTTTCCCCGGTACTTTTGACCCTATTACGGTAGGGCATGAAGACTTGATCCAACGTGCAGCATCTATATTCGAACGAGTTATAGTGGCGGTCGCCAAAAACCCTGCCAAAAACCCCTTGTTTTCATTAGAAGAGCGTATTACTTTAGCCCAACAAGCGGTTGGCAATAGCAAAAATGTTATGGTACAAGGGTTTGATAATCTGTTGATTCATTTTGCACGGCAACACAATGCTAGCGTCATTGTGCGTGGTGTGCGTATCGCAACCGATTTTGAATATGAGCTGCAACTGTCTAATATGAATAGAAGTATGGATTCACATATAGAAACAATCTTTTTAACACCTGCAGAAAAATTCTCATATATATCTTCCAGTTTAGTCAAAGAAATTGCCAAGCTGAATGGAGATATTACCTGTTTTGTAAATCCGCAAGTAGCACAAGCCCTAAAGAGTATAGAATGGCTTTAATGATTACTGATGATTGTATTAATTGTGATGTATGCGAACCAGTATGCCCAAATAAGGCTATTTCTGAGGGGCCGGAGTATTACCAAATTGATCCATTAAAATGTACTGAATGCGTGGGACATTTTGATGAGCCTCAATGCCAAATCGTTTGTCCAGTAGCCTGTATTCCCTTAGATCCTACTTGGCAAGAGTCTAAGGAAGAGTTATACGCTAAATACGAAGCTTTGCAAAATCCTAAAGAGTAGCTCTAATGCTGGCATTGGGTACAAAAGTAGGTGTTGCGTTGCCCTAAGTGCAAGGCTTGAATTTCAGAATTACACAGCAAACAGGGCTGTTTATCACGTCCGTAAACTTGTAATTGCTGGCTAAAATATCCTGGTTTGCCTTCAGCAGTGAAAAAATCACGTAAAGTAGTCCCGCCATTTTTAATCGCGATCTTAAGAATGCGCTTGATATGCATAGCAAGCTCTGTATATTCTTCTAAAGTTACTTGTTGTGCTGGTTTACGTGGATCAATTTTTGCTGCGAAAAGAGCCTCACTAGCATAAATGTTGCCCACACCAACTACAATCTTTGCATCCATAATGAATACCTTAACTGGTATTTTTTTATTGCGTGCTGCTGCGTGTAAATGTTTGCCAGTAAATTTAGCCGTTAATGGTTCAGGACCTAAATCCGCTAAAAGTTTATGTGTTAATGGATCTTCTGTAGTCCATAAAATTGCCCCGAAGCGTCTATGATCCGTGTAGCGTAAAAATGCGCCATGCTTAAAGCATATGTCTACATGATCATGTTTTTGTGGAGGTACATCTTCCTTAAACACGCGTAAACGTCCAGACATGCCCAAATGCATAATTAAAGTACCATGATCGAATTTCAGTAATAAATACTTAGCGCGGCGCTCAATCGCTCGTACAACTTGCCCGGGTAATATTTTGGCAATCTCTGTAGGTATTGGCCAACGTAATTTAGGTGCTCTAATTACTATTTTGCTGATAGTTTGCTGCAACGCTACGGGACTGATCCCAGCTTTAGTGGTCTCAACTTCTGGTAATTCTGGCATGTTTTGCTCATGTTCTTTTACTAAAAGCATTGTATAGAATTTATGAGCAGTTTTCCATCAGTTTTTGAAAGTCTGCCTAGATTGAGAAGATAGGTGATCCATAACTAAAACAGCAGATCATCTTCTTCATAATCATAGCTTTCCGTGGCAGTAAAGGCTGGCATCTTCATTTTGGGCTTTTCAGATGGTTTGGCGCTTTCTGTTGCAGGATTGTGGTGCTGATTACCCATCTCTGCTTCGCCAGGTGTATTGAGTAGATGTAAAACCGTACGGCTGGCATTTGCGACTGCGCGTCTAGCACGTTCTTCTATAAGTTTGCGCTGTTGCACTTCTGCGTGCCAAGCCTGTTCTGCTTTTTCGGCGCGGGCTAGGGTTTCTTGATATTTTCGATCCGCATTTTTACGCAAATCTTGTTCAGCTGTAATGATCGCTTTTAGCTTATCGCGTTGTTCATTGAAGTCTGCTACTAAGTGTTCATTATCCTTGTACTTGTTTGTTAATTCTTGGACCGTAGCTTCTAATTTTTTTATAGTGCTTGCGCATTCTTTATGTTCTTGTTCTAATTTATAGTGCTGATCACTGAGACTGGTATACTTTTGTTCGATTTCTGCACGCCGACCATCATCCACATGCTTTGTGTTTTCAAGACGTACTAGTTGCTCTGAGGCCTCATTTAATTGTCTTTGAAATAAGCTGGCTTTTTCAGCTAACATAAAAGCATGTTGCGCTTTTTCATCAGCAGCTATACGCGCTAAACGTTCGTTTTGCAATTCAATCTCTGCCTGGTTGGCACGCATTTTTGCTTCTTTAGCTAATCTTTCCGCCTCTTTGCGTAAACGTGCTTCTTCGTGATGCGCAAGAGCAGCTTGCTTAGTTTGCTCCATGGCCGTCAAAAATTGTTCTTCTGCTATTTTTGCTTGCTCTACTGCTTGGCGCATGCGATTTTCAGCTGCTTGCAATTGCTGATTAGCTGCGCGCTTAGAAAGTTCGGCTTGCTCTGCACGCTCATAAGCTTCAGAGATTTTTAAATTACTTGTTAATGAGCTTAGTTTTTGCTCTCTAATCTTTAGATCAGATAAAAGAGAATTTATTTTACGCCCAGTTTGTGTTTCGTTGTTGGCAGAAATTTGTTGTGGTTGGAAAAAGCCACCTAATAAAATAGAATTGCCGGATTTATCGCTCAGTTGTTGAGCAATTTGTTTATGCTGTTGTCTAGTTTGCTGGATTTCTTGCTTGATCTCGCTTTGTTGATCTTCAGCCTCTAACTGGCTTTTCAAATCAAAGCTTGTCACATCACCAAGTAAACTTGGCATTTCATCGGTAAAATTGAATTCTGGATAAAAAGAGTTATTGTCCAAGGTAGATTCTATCTTAATATCAAAATCTATATCTAAGTCGAATATCTCATCGTCTTCAGCCACTGCAGCTTCGTGCACAGTTTCTTCTAAAAGCGAAGTTTTCCATGGCCGATGCGCCCGCTTTTTAAAAGCATTAGTGCTATTTTTTTTGCGTACGTCAGACATACTTTTCTCCTGCTACCTGTGCTATTTAATTTTAAGTCTAAATGTTACGGATAGCCAATTTTAGTGGCCTTGTTTGCTAAACATTACTTTGTAGCGCGTAGGTCTACTTAAAACATAACCTATAGCAACAAGCATGAGTGGAATAATAATTGTGTAAATATATTTATACATGAAACTATCAAATTTGCTCGGTTGATAACTTAAATCCCTGAGCGGCGGTGTGTTATATATAAATATCTGTGAATTATTTTGTGTCCAAGCTACTATATTTGCTGCCAATTGCGCATTGGCATATAAAGGCAAATATTTATTGATGATAAAACTACTATCGCCTACTACTAAAGCTCTTTGCTCTTGGTTAGTGCCATTAGTTCTACTTAAAGCAATTGCTAGATTTAATGGGCCTGGGTGCTCTTTGAATTTACTTAAATGATCAAGATCTTTTGTGGCTGGTCCATTATAAGTCCATGTTGCGTGCGCCGTAGTTAAACAGGGCATTTGTTGCCAATTATTTGCTTCAAATAAAATTTGTAAGTGCGCAGACCATGGCAATAAACTAGCACTACTGATCCCTTTTGTTATCGCATGTTCTGGATATGTAGTCATAATTTTCAGAGCGGGATGTGGGCTGCCTAGCTGTTGGCTTTCTGGATCTATGGCTACACCTTTGGAGGGCTTAACGCCAAATTCTTCCTCTAAAAACGCAGTAATCGGAGCATCTGGCTCTGTAAACCATAGCAGTTTGCCTCCATCTGCAATGTATTGATGGAGCAGTGCATTCTCAAAAGGTAAGAATTCTTGTTGCGGATTTGCTACTATCAGTAAAGCTGTATTCTGAGGAATAAATTTTTGCTCTGCTAAATTGATGCTTGCAATATGCATGCCTTGTTGCACAAATAATTGTGCAAATTTACTTAAACCGTATTCTTCGGTATTTAATGGATCAGCTTCTTCATGTCCAGTTAAAAAAGCAATCCAGTTATTACAATGATTAACGCTTTGCTGAAGTGCAGAGCTTATTTGTTGCTCAGCAAGTTTATCGTGCTGTATATCTATAGCTTGTTGTGTATTTTTATAATCTATGCTGATCACGTGTTCTGTATATACTTTTAACTTAGCAGCTGTAGCAGAATCTAATACAGTATGCTCTA
>DALYEH010000018.1:0-11800 GCA_031972715.1 Gammaproteobacteria bacterium
CCCTGTGTTACAGGTTTATACTATTTACACTTTAACATCCATACTTGTGTTAGAAGCAGGAAGCTATATAGGATCAAAGCATTTTGATGTGAAAAATACTGGTTTTAAGAACTCTGCAGATAAAAATGAGCAAGAAATCTCCTCAGACGATTTAAGCAAAAAGCTAGCTTGGGATCGCGTTGAAAAGGAATCCTTAGAATGTTTGGAAAAGCAAATTCCTTCCTTTAAATCTATGGATGAATTAATTTGTGACACTACCAGACATGGCTTCTATGAGAAAGTTACAGACTTATCTATTGAAGAGATGCTGATTTTAAAAACAAATGAATTAAAGCAAGAATACCGCAAGCGTGCAATACAAACTGAGATCTTGGAAACTACCGAAACTGAGTTTGTAGAGAAACATCTAGTGAAATACAAAGAATTATTTCAATACAACGAACGCGAACGTTTACAACAAGAATACGATAGAGAATTCCAAACACAAAAACTGGAAGCGTTTAAGCAAGCACAACAGCAGTTTTCTCAACTTGGCGCAAGCTCTAAAATAGCTGATAGAATTAGTTACGCACTACAATATGTGCCAAGACAAGCTTATTGGTACTTCACACGTATAGAAGCACCTAAAACTAGCTTAGAAGAATATATTTCTAAGCGCTTGAGTAAAGTTAAAGATGCTACCGAAACATATAAACAAGCAATTCTTGAAACAGAAATGATGCATCTAAAAAATGCATTTCATCAATTCCATAAGGAAGACTACGATGCGGCAGTAGCTAAACACGCTGAGTTTCTTGCAAAAAAACATAGCCAAAGTGTTGTTAGCAGAGCCACATATTATATTGGTTATGTGCCAATTACAGTATTTTGGTATATAAGCAGATTCTTTAGAGCGGCTAGACTTCCGAACACGTTCATTAACAATAAATTGAACGAAAAAGAATTAACAGTCAACAATGATCACATTGCAAACATGCCTAAATTTCCGCCACTTACGGGGAATATCGCAGCATTTGATTACTTACAAGCAAAGGAAACAATTTTATCTATTTTCGCAGCAGACGAATTTACACCTGTTATAGACGAGACACAAACTGACGATGCCTCTTTTAAAGCAGCTGCTGAAGAGATAAGTAAAACAAATGAGGTACTGCACTTACTTGTAGAGTGTGTAGAAAATGTTGATGATTTTGTGCAGGCTGCCATTCGTATAGCTAATTGTAAAAATCAGGTACTCATGGGACGAGAATTTACTGCCTATTTGAATAGTTCATTGAAGCTGAGCCAAGAACAAAGGCTAGAGCTTCAACAACATTCCACTGACATAGTTAAATTCTTTAATTCGCAATCATGCAAAGAGTTTGCACAAAATGCAGGTGCTGGAGCAGATCTCAAAGCTGGCATCAATATAGCATTCCGCAATTATTGTATAAATAAAATCAACCAATTTGTTGGCGATCTCAACACTGGTTTACATAGTGTAATCCCAGATCAAGAAGATATTACTGAGATCGACAATACTAATGATGATTTAGCACAAAAGATTACCGACTTTATGAATAGACTAGCGCCGGTACAAGCAACCTTTGATGCTGCGATCGATGCTCGCAAGCTTGAGCAAGAAAGAAAATACAAAGAGCGACAAGGGCAAGCTAGAGATAAATTTGCAGCAGATTTAGAAGCGTTTCTATTGAAGATGAAGACTGGTAAGGGGCTTGGTATGGATAAGGCTGCCAGCAACGTAGAAACTATGCAAAAAATAGGTATAGAAGTAGTAGATTTTCTAGTTGCAGAAATTGCAAAAGGAGATGTAACAAAACCAGTTACTCAGATCATTGATGGAGAGGAAACTACTATTAATGAGTACTCAATGACTGAGGGTATTGGGTTAGCTAAAACTTTAATTCGCAACCTGATCGAAGACACAACCGGCAGATGTGCGCAAGCACCCTTCACTGATCTATCCGGCATGTATAATACTTACATTTTGGGCCCTAAAATTCAAAAAGGGGTTGATGATGCTTTATATAAAGCTAAAGATTTGCTCGCTTTCCATATGCAACGCCTACGCTTACGCAAGATCTTAGGCTTAAAAGAGTACTTTGAACGCGATCCAATGATAAGAAGCTTAGCGTTTAATTTAGATTTTCGTGATCATCACGTGTTTAGCTCATTCATCACGTCTCTTAAAAGTTTAAATTTAGAGCCATTTAGCGCGTTACACGATGATTTATCTACAGACAGTATAGACTTACTGAAAGAAGTCACAACAGGAACCATGGCTTATGCTACCAAACGCGTAGCAATGCTTGCGGATACTTTATACAGCGCAGAAAGCATAGTTGAAAACATGTACCTGGATTTCATGAATAGTGTATTAAGTACAGATGATTTACTACACGTCAATCAATCTCCAACATTAAAAGAATTTAATACATATAATTGCTTAAAACTATGGATAAAAGAGAGAAATTGCCAAGCACTTAATTCGCGTTTTGCAGAACTCGAAGCAGTCTGTAAACAACAACATAAATCCGGCGAAATAAATACAGCAGTAGTAGATAGCGTTAAGAAATTTATTGCGCTAATGCTGATGGATCAGGGTGTGCTTGAGTTTACACAAAAAGGTGCTAGGGAACAACAGCTGAAGAAGTCCATATATGCTAATAAAGGACAGGTTGCAGCTATAATTTATACGGATTACCTTGGCAATAATATACATCAGTCGACACATTCTAAGAACTCCGTTGATGTTAAAAAACTACTTGCTGCAAATGATACTTTGGAGCAAAAGATAGAAAATTTGCAAAAACAAAAAGCAACTATTAAAAAACAACACACTGTCTCTGCTCAAAACACAAGTACACTACACTTAGGCTAAGCCCAAATTGCTTAAAATCTTGAGCGCTGAATCCAGGGTAATATTTGTATTACCCTGTTCAAAGTTGTTTAGAGTAGGTTTACTTACGCCGCATATAACGGCTAACTGTTCTTGAGTAAAGCGTTGCTCTTTACGCCTAGCTATTGCTTCTGCGACAATAGCGGGCCAATAGTAAACTATACTTTACTGCGTCGCAGATGCAGCTGGCGCAGCGCCCATGGCCTGCACAGACGTAAGCTGCATAGGCTGATTTGAGGTTGGCAACGGAGCATAGACTACTACGGTGTACTGGTTCTGGGTGCCATTTTGATCTAGTGTTAAGAGCATTTTGTAGTTTAATCCAGCTACCACTTGCACTTGTGCTGACTCCACTTTTACCAACGTGCCCTGCTGCATTTGGGACACAGCAAATGCCGCTGCATTTTTCACACTCGCGTCAGCAACATCAACAGTCTGATAAGCTCCAGTTGCAGTTTGGCTTGTTGCTGGTGTGGTAGTAGAGCTGGATGCGGCGGCAGGTGCCGTGCTAGAAGTAGACGCTGGTGCGTTCTGAGTAGGTGTTGCAGTTGAAGCTGCAGGCGTTGCTGCAGTGCTTTTAGTGGTGCTTACATCCTCTGCATATGCCGTTTGTGTCAAAAATAACGCGCCTAAAATTAACATACCCTGTAACATAGATTTCTCCCTAAATTTTTACCTTATTCAATATCCAGAATGATCTTTATCAGACTCTCTAGAACTCAAACTCTCAAGTTATTTTAATTAGATGACTCTGAAAAATGGCTTTGGCTCTGACAACTTTGCACTATTGTCCGCTGGATTAGCACTCTTTAGTGATTGTTCCCTACCATACTTTCCATACAGCCAACTACAACATCTTGACTCGCCATCCTCTATGCCTGCCAATGGCGGCTCATGTACAGGACTGTCTACAACACGATCTATAACCAACTCACTACTGTATTGAGTTTCATGGTGGCCGTTTTCTAAGTAATCAGATGGATTAATCCTCACAAAATTTTCTTGCATCTCATCAGAGTCATTATCTGACTTTTCATTGAGATCATCATCAGGCTCATCATCAGGCTCATTCCCGGATTGATTAGGAGAATCGCTTTCAGATCGATCTCCGGTTGCATGTAAAAGCAAATATTGTAGCTGTCTATTAGTAATGCAATCTAGGTCGTGCATTAAAGAGGTATCCTCAGGTTCGCTATCAGATTTATTATCTGATTCATCACTCGTCTTGACATCTGCTTCAGCTTTAATGTGTGGTTCAAATACTTCAGTAAATTCAAATTCTCCGCCGTCTTCTTCTTCCATAGTCCATTCTCCAAGTCGATTCTATTTTGCTGCAACAACAGGCGTAGACCATTCCGTAGAAACCTCTGCTTCTTGCGCAACAGTTTCTGTATATGATTTATCGCTTATATCTATTTGCGTACGCAAAAACAATAACAAGAAAAGACCAGGAATTGCAACTATAGAGGAAAATAAATAAAACCAAACCCAACCCACTGCAGCTACCATATAACCAGACACAGGGCCAACATAAATTCGCCCAAATACAGCTAAGGAACTTAGCAAAGCATATTGCGTCGCCGTATAAGCTGGATTACATAAACTCATGATCAACGCCACAAAGGCTGCAGTGCCCATACCTGCGCAAATGTTTTCAATAAAAACTGCAGCACAGGCTAAAAACATATTTTTACCAACCATAGCCAACAGCATAAAGGTAAGATTGCTAATAGCGCTCAATATGCCAAAAGCAAGTAAAGCTTTATATAGCCCTACTCTTGTCATAAATAACCCACCCACCAAAACTCCCAGCAATGTAGCAATCACGCCTAAAACCTTATTAATCATACCTACCTCTTGCAGGCTATAATTTAGATCTAATAAGAATGTAGACGACAGAGCATGCGAAAATGCATCACTTAACTTATACAGCACGATCAATAATAACAATAACCAAGCCTTATCGCGCTTTAAGAAATCTTTAAAGGAAGTTACTATTAATGAACTCAAAGACAAGGTTTGGGTACTAGTTATATTTGGCAAAGCTGGGCTGCATAAAGTAGCAAGCACCCCTACAGCCATCAAGCCAGCCATAAATAAATATGTCAATTGCCAACCAAATTTACCTGCCAAAACTAAGGCAAAGCCTCCGGAGGCGATCATTGCCAACCTGTAACCTTCAATGGCTAAGGCTGAGCCTAAACCTCGTTCGTCATGCTTTAAAATTTCAACTCTATACGCATCTATAGCAATATCTTGTGTAGCCGAACATATGCTTAAACATAAACCAAGCAATACTAATACTGGCATTTGCCAGTTAAAAATCTGCACGGTTGCCTCTGGGTTATATAATGCCATAGTGGCAATAATTCCAACCAACAGTAACTGCATAGCAAGCATCCAGCTGCGCCGCCTGTCTAAAAAAGATAAGGGGGCAAATCTATCTAGTAAAGGTGCCCACAAAAATTTATATGAATAGGGCTGCCCTATCAAAGTCATAAAACCTATTAAAATTATGCTTGCACCGCTAGTTTTAAACCATGCCTGTAAAGTTCCTCCTGCTAAAGCCAAGGGTAAACCAGAGGAAAACCCTAGCAAAAAAATTACCAGCATACGTCTATTTAAATATGTCTTACACCATGCCTTTACTTGTGGTGCGTAGGGTGTGCGCAAACTACTCATTATCCTAGTGCCTTGTCAGTTTGATTAATTATCTCATTTACTTCTGGCGCATTCCAAGTGCCGGTTACTTTACCAACCGCCAGTGCTGCTGCAATAGGCAAGCTGGCGCCAACTTTGGGCGTGACAAACATTGTGAAATCTAAATCTTGTGATTTTATTGTTGTTTTACCGTTTAGCTCTATTTTTGCAGATGGGCTGTTGATTAGTATATTGTCCGACATGATATTACCAGGCTCTATCTTAAAGTCGGCTATAAATTTATCGAACGCAAAACCTTTGCTAATAATATCACTAAAGTCTAACTGTAGTCTACGATGTAGGGAATCAAGACTCAACAAGCCTATTATGCGCCCTATACCGGGATTTACATTAGTTAGGCTGCCTGAGCGCAGATCCAAATGCGATCCCCCCGCTAAACGCAGTAGATCAAAGTCCATAGGCCCACCATCCCAGTTTATAGCAAAGCTCATCTCCCCTTTGCCCTTAGTAATAGAGTTTTCAAAACCCCACTCCACTAAGACTTTACCAAAATTCTGTGTTTGTATATTCCCAGCCAAAGTGGTCATTACTTTATTATCCATCTGCCATGTGCCCTGGGCTTGCAGAGATAGATTATCATTAGTAATGGAAAAATTACTTATTTCATAACCATATGTACGCGGTAACAGATCGAGACGAATATTTTTGAAAGTACGTTTATTAAAGTGCAATTCTTTGCAGCTAAGTTGCACTACAGGTAATTGCTCTTGATCTCTTTTGGTTCTTAAATAGTCTAGCAAGGCGGTGTTTTTACTCGGATCTTCTCGCATATTTTGCGGCACAGTGATGCGATCTAGCTTCACATCAATTTTTTGCTCTGTATCCGTGTTCAGTATAAAAGTACCAGTTAAAAGAGCAGTATCGACGTATAATTCACGCTGTGAGGTATTGTATTTAACATGTACTGGACTATAATTTTCGCCCGCAAAGGTAAGTTTACGTATTTGTAAATCTACTTCTATTGGTACTTGTACACTGTTATCTTTAGCTTGCAGTAAAGGAGCCCACGACTCCCAGACTAAATGAGCAATATCGCCATCTATGAATAAGCCTGCCTTTGAATTAGATTTGGCCTGTAGCTTTTTGTTAATAGATATAGTACCACTATGCAGTTTATGATCTTTAAACCAAAATATTGCATCCGATAAATTACTAAGGTGTAGTAATAGTTTATGATTACCTGCTTCTCGCATTACATATTCAAATTTAATGGGTAACTTTGCTTGCGCTTCCTTTTTAAATGGATCAGGATAGTTACTGCTTATACCTTGCAAATCAGAATGCAACGTCAGAGTGCGATCATTTTGATCGTTACTCAAAGGCATCTCTAAGGAAAGCTGTGCTTGCGTAGCACCTTTGAATTTAGATAGATCAAACCTAGGAAAAACACGCTTTAAGGTTGAAATCTTCAATGGTGTATCCAACATAATAGTAACTACACTCGCCTTGCTAGGGTGCATAGCAATTTTTGCCCTTGCAGGTTCATCACAAAACTTTAGATCCAATCGCTGCGCTACTAAAGTAGAGTTCGTAAAAATTAATTGGCCATTGATCCCTTCTACAGGTACGTCTATTAAATCTAGCTTGATGCTAGAATCACGCAGATCTACTTTACCTTGCACATCCACACTCACCTGTGGTGTAGCGAGATTAACATCTAGATGCAAACCTAAAGCAAGATTACCGTTAGGTTCCAAAGCTACTAACTTACTACCTATAGTGTCTCGTAAGGGTGTTTTCTGTAAATAGTTGATAGTCGTAGCTAATGTTGTTTCAACGACACCATCTATAGCTAAGCGCATATACTGCTTATCTTCATGCGCGCTGAACCTAGCTTCTAGATGGTTTAATGGTGTACCCATGATCATTGCTTTGCTAGCATTTATGCTGAGTTCGCCATCATCTAAAACTAGCTCTGCATCTAGACCGTGTAAACTCGGCCACAAGGGTGCAAATTTCAGCTCTGCATCCTTAAAGCCTAACGCGTAACGCAATTTCTGTTCTTTGTACTGTATCTCGCACAAATTAATTTCACCTTCTACTAATGCAATTTTAAACCAATCGGTCAAATTGGCTGTCAGTTTGCGGTCAGGTAACAGGGTCAGTAATCTACGTACTGATGCATCTTGCGGACGCACAGACAAATTTAAACTTTGCAATTTGTTGTCTACGAATTGCAATTCAAAATGTGGATTTAATTCTAAATCCATAAATTTTAATCTGGCACTTTCAGTGTGAATCTTAAGATTTTGTTCCTGCCAGGCATGTACAAAATTGGCGCTTACAGAGTCAATAGTAATTGGTTGCGTATATAATTCTTCATCACTTACATTAATATGTGCTAGTTGCAATGCAGTTACATTTGAACCTGGGCTATGCTCAATGTGTCCCACACCACCAACAATCTGCGTCTGCTTACCAACTTGCACTTTATTGATAGAAAAATCGCATGCCACTTGACGTACAGTGCCATTCTGCACTACACCACTGATATCTAAATCAGTAAAATTACCCGTCAGAACATTTTGGCGTAACTGAGGAATAAAATTACATAATTCATCCAATTGCACATTGCTAGTTTTTATATCAAATTCTAGCATAGCCCTTTCTACGTCGTTTAAATCGCCATAGTAATGCACCGCCAAGACAAATTCAGGTTGCACTGCCGCTGCTATATTACCCCGGACAAGCATGCTATATTCATGATCTGCAATTTGTTTGCAGTCTATGCGTAGATCCATAAAAGGCAAATCAGCACCATCAACACCTTGCAAATGCAGATCGCCGTTTTCTACAATAATCCGTCTCTGCATATTTAATACTTTCAATATGGCGGCAGGATTGATTTCGCTCGCGACATCAGAGTTGCTAAGGCCAGAAATTATTGGCAAATTTTGCGCATTTAACTGCATTACCAAACGTGGATTACGTAGCAGCAACTGTTTGAACTTTAAGCTTAGGCAACGCAAAGAATCTAAAGTATCGACGGTACTAACAATCTCGCCTGCCATGAATAAGGTGGCGTTGCTATGTCTATCAACGATTTTGAGATTTTTGATATTAACTTTTAAAAACAACCAATCCCACTTAATTTGCACACGATCAATTAATACAGGATGGCCGATTTCATCAGTCATCTTTTCTGCTAGATTCATGACATATGCATTAACGCGCTTGGTCAAAACACAGCTTAAGCCCCACACTGTCAAGACAAATGCTATAATTGCAACAAGTGCAATTACGATAAATTTCTTTCTGTTCGTCATGTTCGCACCGCATCCATTTCTACAAAACCACGTCCCGCACATACTGCACATGACACACACAATGTATCATGTAAACTTTGCTGTACGCGTTTACGCGTTATCTCAACTAAACCTAAAGAGCTAAAACCACTACATGTAGTTTTAACTCTGTCCTTACTTAATTCCTGTGCGAGTAGAGTCAACACTTGCTCTCTATGGCTTTCATCCGACATGTCAATAAAATCCACCACCACTATACCACCCAGATTGCGCAGCTTAATTTGCCTGCACAGAACTGGCACTGCTTCCAGATTCGTAGTAAATGCGGTATGCTCTAAACTGGTCTCACCAACGTATGCACCAGTATTTACATCAACTACTGTCATAGCCTCTGTATAATCAAATACTAAATATCCGCCGCTTTTAAGTGGCACTTTGCGTAGCAGGGCGCTAGTAATGGCTTCTTGGAGCTTGTTGAAAGCCACAATAGTCGCTACATTATTATAAAATTTGATGTTCAGAGAAAGATCTGGCACAGCCTGCGCGCAATACTGCTGCACTACTGCCAAGCTTTCTGGATCATCTACCAAGATATTTTTCACATCTTTTGTAAGCAAGTCACGCAAGGTAGTTTGAATAAATCCCGGTTCTGCATACACAAGATCGCCTGTTTTAGCCTGTTTGCTCTTGGCTATAATGTGCCCCCATAGCTCCAGCAAGTAGTTTTGATCTTGTCCTAAATCAGCCGTTCCTCGCGCATTAGTACGTACAACAAAACCTTGCGTATCAGGCTTGTTCTTTTGTAAAGAATGCAGCAATCTCTGTGCTTCAGCAGCATCATCAATTTTGTCAGATATACTATCTTTCTTTAAAGACGGCACATACGCTAAATTTCTTGTTGTAATTGATAACCTTGTGGTTACTTTTGCTCCTTTACTGTCTATAGGATCTTTAACCACCTGCACTAATAATTCTTGATCGACTTTTAATGGTTTATGAGTACCCTGGTGCCCAGTAGTAAAGATATCACTCGCGTGTAAATAGGCTGTTCTTGCCAATCCTATGTCTATAAATGCCGCCTGCATCCCAGGTAAAACGCGCACTACTCTTCCCTTATATATATTACCTATTAAACGCAAGTGGTCCGCACGTTCAATAAAAATCTCTTGTACATTTTGATCCACAACAAGTGCAATACGCGTATCGCGTGCCGTGACATTAATTAGAATTTCCGTGCTCACTCAATACCTCTCAATTACACGGCGAGCTTTGTATTCCTGTGAAATGAATTTAACACGCCATTTACGAGCGGCCATGTGCAGGCGCTGATGATGCTTGAAAACCAGTAGAGAAATGTCGCTGGCGGATGGCCAATCAACATCTGGATCCACAAACGTATAAGCTGGCTACATGCTACAAGCAGCATAATAATTATAAATTTTTGCCAAGGCCTATATATGCGCAAACGTAAGCGTAAATTCATCGTCAAAAACGCAATGATCGCTAAGGTTAAACCCATAGCCCCAAACAGCATACCGCTTAATAAATCAAACACTAACCCAACAATAAATGCAAAAATCACACCAAAATGTTGTGGTGCACTCGCTACCCAATATATCATCACTAATGTTACTAGATCTGGGCGTAACCATTTGTATGCGGGATGGATAGGAATAATCATGCAACAAAAAGCAAAGAAAAAGCTTATGATAACCTGCACATATAAGGCAGAACTATTGTTATAGCGCATCTGCTTGGGCATGCTTAAGCCTTCCTTCTTTATTGCGAATTAATAGTATATGACCGCCCCTATCTAATTTCGCGCTGGGTTGCACAATAATAGAAGCAAATGGCTTGCCGCGGTCACGCTTTACTTCTAACACTTTACCTACAGGGAATCCAATAGGGAAACGGCCCCCAAGACCTGAAGTGATTAACATATCACCTTCATTTATATCTAAAGACTTAGGTACATGTCGCAACTCTAAATTTGCCCCACCGGTACCACCAGCAATTGCTCTTAAACCATTACGTACATTTTCTACCGGTACAGCATGGCTTGCATCGGTGATCAACATAGCGCGGCTTTCATAATCAGTCACTGAAATTACGCTGCCCATGACACCATTTGCATCTATGATGGTCTGTCCTTCATATACACCATGTGCTTTGCCCTTGTTTAAGATCACTTGGTGCGTGAATGGATCAGGATCAATATTTACTATATTTGCAATAAACATATCATCTGATATTTGCGAGCCGGATTGCAGTAGCTCACGCAAATGTTCATTTTCTTTTTCAAGTGCGGCTAATTTTTGCAAGCGCCCAGCAAAAATCAATTGCTGCTCATGCAGGATTTTGTTTTCTGCAAAAAGCTTCTTTTGCGTGCTGAAAAACCCGCCAAAATTGCGCACAAAGGATAAAGGGATATCCACGACCTTTTGAATAGGAGATACAACTATAGCTAAAGATCCACGCACATTACGAAACTGCTCGAATCTATAGTCTAAAAACATTAGCGTGCAGGCAATTAGACTGATTAATATCAGTCTAAAGCCATTCGCGGTATCACGTACGAATATAGATTTGATCTTTTGCTCCTTGTGCTCAATACCACGCAATTATTCCGTGGATAACAAGTCGCCACCTAATTCATCCATCATTTCTAATGCACGCCCACCACCACGCGCAACACAAGTCAGAGGATCTTCAGCGACAATCACTGGTAAACCAGTTTCTTCCATTAATAAGCGGTCTAAATCTCTTAATAATGCACCACCACCAGTTAATACTAAGCCGCGCTCCGCTATATCTGCAGCCAACTCAGGTGGAGCCTGTTCCAAGGCTACGCGCACTGCGTCCACAATACCAGACAATGGTTCCTGCATTGCTTCAAGTATTTCGTTGCTGTTGAGTGTGAAACTACGCGGCACGC
>DALYEH010000018.1:11810-13849 GCA_031972715.1 Gammaproteobacteria bacterium
TGTTAATGGATCCTCTGCTATGGATACAGGAAGACCTGTCTTCTCTTTTATAAGCACATCCAAATTAGCAAGTAATGATCCGCCTCCGGCCAAAATAATACCGTTATCAACAATATCAGCTGCTAATTCTGGCGGCGCCTGCTCTAAAGCCACGCGTACTGCGTCAACTATGCCAGATAATGGCTCTTGCATTGCTTCTAAAATTTCGTTGCTATTTAGCGTAAAGCTACGAGGCACACCTTCCGCAATGTTGCGACCGCGCACTTCTAGCTCTCGCACTTCAGAACCAGGGAAAGCGGTACCAATTTCTTGTTTTACTCGCTCTGCAGTTGCTTCGCCAATTAAGCTACCATAATTACGTCGCACATAATTGATTATGCTTTCGTCAAATCTATCGCCACCAATACGTGTGGAAGCGGCATACACTACTCCGCTTAAAGAGATAATGGCTACTTCCGTAGTACCACCGCCAATATCCACCACCATGGAGCCACTAGCTTGTTCCACAGGCATACCAGCACCAATAGCCGCCGCCATTGGTTCTTCAATTAAATACACTTCTCTGGCACCAGCACCCAAGGCAGACTCACGTATAGCACGACGCTCCACTTGGGTAGAGCCGCATGGTACGCAAATCAGTACTCGTGGGCTAGGACGTAAAAAGCGATTTTGATGCACCTTGTGTATAAAATGCAGCAACATTTTTTCGGTAATATGGAAATCGGCTATAACCCCGTCTTTTAACGGGCGAATCGCGGTAATATTACCTGGCGTACGACCCAACATGCGCTTAGCTTCCCAACCTACAGCAGCCACCAATTTTTGGCCGCCAGCGCCACGCTCTTGTCTTATAGCCACTACCGAAGGCTCGTTTAATACTATGCCTTGGTTTCTTACATAAATTAGGGTATTAGCGGTACCCAGATCGATTGATAAATCATTTGAAAACATGCCACGCAGTGATTTAAACATAACAAAACCTAATTATTTAATAATTTCAACTTTAACAAGCATATTCATTTTGGGCAAGACGAATATTATGTTACATTAACGTAGATTTTACGTCCGGAGATAACTATGTCATTCACCCAAGATGATGTTAAAAAGCTTGCTTACTTGGCTCGTTTAGCCATTGACCATAGTATAGTCGAAGATTTAAACAAGATACTACAGTTTGTGGGCAAAATCAGCACTGTAGATACGCAAAATATAGCGCCAATGCAACATGCGCAAGATGTAATGCAGCGGCTGCGCCCTGATGTTGTTTCAGAACCAGATGTGCGCTCTTTAATGCAGGAGTTAGTGCCAGCAGATGCCAAGGCGGCTGGTTTGTATTTAGTCCCCAGGGTTGTTGAATAGGTATAGCGGCTTTAGACAATTTTTGCTGCAGTTTGTCTAGCTCGCGCGTACGGGTGACGCGTAGGCGGAGACCTTAAATCGCACGCAGCGTAGCGAGTACGATTTGAGGTGTCGCAGCGGCAGGACCCGTAGCACTAAGGCATAAATTACGCAGCAAACGTTGTCTAGTTAAATAATTTTTCGAGGAACATAAGGTGCATAATAAATCTATATCTGAGCTAGCAGCAGATTTGCATAGCAAAAAATTTTCCAGTACCGAATTAACGCAACACTTTTTAGACAGAATTAAAAAATTCGATCCGCAGTTAAATTCTATTATCACCGTCACTTCAGAGCAGGCGTTAGAAGCCGCAGCGGCGGCTGATAAAGTGCTAGCCAGCGGCAAGGCACAAGTGCTTACTGGGATCCCGATTTTGCATAAAGATATTTTTTGCACTAAAGGCGTAAAAACTAGTTGTGGATCGCGCATGTTAGATAATTTTATTGCTCCATACGATGCAACTCTGGTCACAAAATTAAAAGACGCAGGCACAGTTATGTTAGGTAAAACTAATATGGATGAATTCGCCATGGGTTCTAGTAACGAGAACAGCTACTATGGTGCCGTGGCTAATCCCTGGCAATTAGATACTGTACCTGGAGGTTCATCTGGCGGCTCTGCGGCTGCTATGGCTGCGCGT
>DALYEH010000018.1:13859-16016 GCA_031972715.1 Gammaproteobacteria bacterium
CAGTACGCCAGCCGGCAGCTTTATGCGGTATTACAGGGATCAAACCTACTTATGGCTTAATTTCTAGATATGGCATGATTGCTTACGCATCTAGTTTAGATCAGGCAGGCCCCATGGCCGCCAGTGCACAAGACTGCGCGCATTTGCTACAAGCGATGGCGGGCTTTGATCCTAAAGACTCTACCAACGCCGCACATGAAGTACCTGATTATGCTAGTGCGTTAAACACCTCTATTAAAGGCTTGAAAATTGGTTTGCCACGCGAATTTTTTAGTGCTGATTTAGATCCAGCTATTGCAAAGGTCGTACAAACAGCAGTCAAAGAATTAGAAAAACTCGGCGCTACTGTTAAAGAGGTAAGCTTGCCTAATACTCATCTGTCTATACCTGCGTACTATATTATCGCCCCTGCTGAGTGTTCTTCGAATTTAGCACGTTATGATGGCATTCGTTATGGCTACAGATGTGAAAACCCTAAAGATTTAGCTGATTTTTATGTTAGAAACCGCAGTGAAGGCTTTGGCGCGGAAGTTAAGCGACGTATATTAATTGGCACTTATGTATTATCTGCAGGATATTATGATGCATTCTACGTGCAAGCACAAAAACTTCGTAGATTAATTGCAAACGATTTCCAACAAGCGCTACAAGAAGTAGATGTTATTTTGGGCCCTACTGCTCCAGATGTAGCTTTTAAAATTGGCAGCAAAAATAGCGATCCTGTGGCTATGTATTTAAATGACATTTACACTATCAGTGTTAACCTAGCAGGCCTGCCTGGTTTATCAATGCCAGCAGGTTTTGTGAACAATTTACCCGTTGGTGTGCAATTGATTGGTAACTATTGGCAGGAAAGCAAATTATTAAACATCGCACATCAATATCAAACAGTTACAGATTGGCATACATTAATGCCCAAAGCATTTGCATAAGAGGTCATGAAAATGGAATGGGAAACCGTTATTGGTTTAGAAGTACACGTACAATTAAAAACTAACTCTAAGATATTTTCTGGGGCCGCGACTACTTATGGAGCGGAGCCAAATACACAGGCCTGCGCTATTGATCTAGCCTTGCCTGGGGTGTTGCCGGTTTTGAATGAAGAAGCCCTACGCATGGCGATTAAATTTGGTTTGGCGGTTAATGCGCAGATTGCAGCAAAATCTGTATTCGACCGCAAAAACTATTTTTATCCAGATTTACCCAAAGGGTATCAAATCAGTCAATTTCACTATCCTATAGTGCAACACGGAGCTTTATCTATAGAGCTAGAGGATGGCAGTGTAAAAACTATCAACATCACGCGTGCGCATTTAGAAGAAGATGCTGGTAAATCGTTACACGAGGATTTTAAAAATCAAAGCGGTATTGATCTAAACCGTGCTGGTATTCCATTATTAGAAATAGTCTCTGAGCCAGAATTACGCAGTAGTGCCGAAGCTGTCGCTTATCTTAAAACTCTGCACGCCTTAGTAAAATATTTAGATATTTGCGATGGCAACATGCAAGAAGGCTCATTCCGTTGTGATGCCAACGTTTCTGTGCGACCCAAAGGTCAATCTAAATTTGGCACCAGGGCTGAAATCAAAAACGTGAACTCTTTTAAGTTTGTTGAAAAAGCCATCAATGTTGAAGTAGAAAGACAAATCGCAATTTTAGAAGATGGTGGTACGGTGGTACAAGAAACGCGTTTGTATGATTCACAAAAAAATCAGACACGCCCTATGCGTAGCAAAGAAGAAGCTAATGATTATCGTTATTTTCCAGATCCCGATCTAGAGCCAGTGTTAGTGCAACCAGCTTATATTGAGGAAATACGCCGTAGTTTGCCTGAGCTGCCCGAAGCCAAACGCAGACGTTTCACAACTGAATTTGCACTCAGCGACTATGAAGCCAAAATTATCACTGCCAATAAAAGTTTAGCTGACTTTTACGAGCAAGCCATACTGACTACAAGCCCTGCTAATGCCAAGCTTTTAGCCAATTTATTGATTGGCGAGATGAACGCGGCCTTAAATCGTGATGATTTAGAAATTGAGCAAGCCCCTATTTCTAGTCAGCAATTGGGGCAATTAGTGCTGCGTATCGCAGACAATACGCTGTCTGGAAAACTGGCTAAAAGTGTCTTTGAGCAAATGTGGGAAACGCGCCAAGATC
>DALYEH010000019.1:0-1890 GCA_031972715.1 Gammaproteobacteria bacterium
TTTATTGGTTGGAAACCACTCTCGTAATAAGTTTGTGGCATTTCCATGATCAACTGCTGATGAAAGTTGTACTAGCTTGCTATGCGTATCATGCATTTGTGTTCTACGCTGCAATACAGCAACTATTATCTCCAATTTACTGAAGTTGTTTTGTTCTTGCGTACTTAAACTATTAAACACTGATTTTATTATGTCTGCATCCGCAGAAGAAATTGCAGTCTTTAGATCATTTGGACTTACTATGATTTTATTAATATTGGTTCTTTCAGCTCTTAAAGACTTTTGAGTTGAATTAATTTTTTTACCAAGTACAAATAAATTCACCATTACTAGTGAATCACTACCAATTGCTGCAGACACAATACCATCGATATTAGTATAATCTACCCCAAGATCAATTAACTTGACTACAAATTGGTACATACCTTTGCTGACAGCATGTTGAAATAATGCTGATATTCTAACGTTATCTAACTGTAAATCTGCAAGCTTTAAGACATCGCAAAATTCGATTATATGTATAGCTATTTGATCTAGTTCTTTACGCTGCTCTTCTGTATTCTGAGCACTATTTAGTATAAAGTCTAAAACATGCTTTCCGTCTGCATTTTTTGCAAAGATGTCTGCTTTGTTCAAATATGGCTGCGTATTCTGTGCATGATCATTAAATCCTAAGAGAAATTTAATGATCTGTAATCTTGCATTGCCAGCTGCTAGCATTAACGCAGTAGTGCCTTTAGGTATATTTTTGAGTTCAGGAGCCTCACTTGCAACATCCAATCCTGCATTCGCTGCAACTGCATTTGTTTGTATTAAATTGGTTACAACTTGAGTATTGCCATTTACAGCCGCAATTAAAAGCTGCTCTATTTTCGTCACGCTGTCTTTCTCCGGTGTTTTATTTTTGTATTTGTCATAAGCTGTAGGCTATATGCTTCGAGAATATTATCCCGATCAGTTTGTTAGTGTTCAATCTTTGTATTAGTTAGACGGTCATCTTACCTGGAACTGGATAAAATTGCAAGTGCAAATACATTAGGTGAATATACACTAATTAATTAAGTTCTTCATCTGATGCCAATAGACAAGCAGATAATTCCAGAACTCTTGTGCATACATTTGAATAAGCTCAAAATATTCATAGTAAGAGGTAGGTTGCAGACCAAACCATGCCATGCCTATAAGTACGAAAGTTGTAAAGGCCAGTATTATTACCGAGATAACACCCATGATAATTAAAGTATACTTGTCTAAAGTCTGCCCAGAAGAAAGAGAGAGCACCCCTAGACCAAAGGCAAAGATATTAGTGATCCACGTAAAAGGCAGGGTGAAAATTATTTTAGTAGCACACATAAATGCTAGCAATATAGCCGCCCCTACAAAATACTCACGCTCATTCAATTTGCCTCTAGCCACATAGTTGCGTAAAAAGCCAGCCCAATAGAATACTATGGCACCAAATTCTCCAGCAATAAATGCCGCTTCTTCAGAAAAAAAATATGCAGGGATAGTTTCTGGCGGTGCCAGCTTACTAAACAAGGATATATACGGCAATATAATTGCCACGAGAAAATTAATAATATGCATCAGGTGATTATAGCAAGTTTAGCTAAAGTTTACTCTATTTTGAGTCTTAACTGGCTCTATAACAGGATTAGGCTTGCTAGTTTGGGGAGGAGTATTGTTACTAGAAGGCATTAACAAAAAATGCTGGGTCATTGGATATTTGTAAGCAACTCCATGATACGCTGCAACTGCACCACGGATCATGACGACGCATGCCCAAAAAAATGGGAGCGCCGTAAAAATATTAAAAGGCACATACATGCTAGAAGAAAAAACTAATTTCATGATCCTAGTATATGCAAACAGATTCGCCGCACTCTCCGG
>DALYEH010000019.1:2039-15861 GCA_031972715.1 Gammaproteobacteria bacterium
CAGCTTGCAAATGAGCAAACATACCGTGCTGCTCTGCCGGCAATAAACCTTCAGGAAACATGAAAGTCGAATCACTTACGGGTGCTGGACCCATCCCTGGTACGTGCGGAGGCAGTTTATCTTTTGGATCCTTTACCATGTCCCTTAAAGCCAAATATTTAGTTAAAACTACATACCAGCCACCTAAACTGCATAGCACGATACTAGCTAGAATAAATGTCTGAGATTCCATGCTCTTGCTTACCTCTATCCATATACTCAAGGGGTATGCCTTTATTTAAGCGCATCCTTGCGCTTAATACAACTTTATTTCGTCAGGTCCAATAACATTTTGTTCAAACGTGCAACAAAGGTGGCTGGATCCTCTAACTGTCCGCCTTCTGATAATAAAGCCTGATCAAACAATATATGCGTCCATTCTGCAAACTTCTCTTGGTCTGATTCATGCTCTAATTTTTGCACCAATACGTGGGCAGGATTCAATTCAAAAATTGGTTTTTGCACTGGCACATTTTGCCCCGCTGCACGCATAATGCGCTCCATTTGCGGAGTCATATCAAATTCACCCGCCACAATACATGCTGGAGAGGTAGTCAGACGTCTGCTGATCCGTACTTCCTTGACCTTGTCACCCAACACAGTTTTAACTTTCTCTAAAAATGGTTGTAGCTCAGTACTTACTTTTTGTTGTTGTTCAACTTCAGTTTTATCATCTAAAGATCCTAGCTCTAGGGCACCCTTAGCTACTGATTGCAATTTCTTCTCTTTGTATTCAGTTAAATGCGCCATTAACCACTCGTCAATTTTATCACTTAACAGTAATACTTCGATGCCTTTCTTGCGGAATACTTCTAAATGTGGGCTATTTTTAGCAGCATTAAAGGTTTCCGCCGCCATATAATAAATTTTGTCTTGACCGTCTTTCATGCGCTCAATATACGCATCTAATGTGACAGTTGGATCTGCAGTATCAGTATGCGTAGAAGCAAAGCGTAACAGTCTAGCGATTTGCTCGCGATTTGCAAAGTCTTCCGCAGGACCTTCTTTGATAACTTGGCCAAACTGACTCCAGAATTTAGCGTATTTTTCTGGATCTTGTGCTAATTCTTCTAGCATAGTTAATACACGTTTGGTAATTGCTGAACGCATAGAGTCTACCACTCTATTGCTTTGTAAAATCTCACGTGAAATATTTAAAGGTAAATCATTTGAATCAACAATACCACGCACAAAGCGTAAATAATTAGGCAAAAACTGCTCTGAATCATCCATGATAAAAACTCTTTGCACATAGAGCTTTAAGCCGCGTTGTTTATTCGCAGACCATAAGTCAAATGGAGCACGCGCAGGAATATACAGAAGGCTTGTGTATTCCAATTTACCTTCAACCTTATTGTGGCTCCAAGTTAATGGATCTTCAAAATCATGTGCAATATGCTTGTATAATTCGGAATATTGTTCGTCAGTAATGTCTTGTTTTGGTGTAACCCATAGAGCTGTGGCACGATTTACCACCTCTTCACCAGTATCTTCTGCCAAACTCTGTTCAGTTGTGTCTTTATCAGCAGTTTTTATTTTCTGCATTACTACTGGCAATGCTATGTGATCAGAATATTTGCTAATTATATGCCTTAAATGCCAACCATTGAGTAAATCTTTTTCTTCTTCTTTAAGATGTAATTCTATCTCTGTACCGCGTTTAGCTTTAGTAATGTACTCTACATCAAAGTTACCTTCCCCTGCAGAACTCCAGCGCACTGCTTGATCAGCAGGCACACCTGCCTTCCTGGTACGCACTACAACCTTATCCGCTACAATGAATGCTGAATAGAATCCTACACCGAACTGTCCAATCAGCTTAGAATCTTTGGCTCTATCACCAGACAAAGTCTTAATAAATTCAGCAGTTCCTGAGCGCGCAATTGTGCCTAAATTTTGAATCACTTCATCCATAGTCATACCAATGCCATTATCGCTTATGGTCAGGGTACCCTTTTCCGCATCAAAATCTATCCAAATCTTGAGATCTGTGTCACCTTCATATAGATCAGTATTAGACATCCCCAAAAAGCGCAACTTATCTGCTGCATCCGAGGCATTGGAGATTAACTCACGCAAAAATATTTCTTTGTTGCTATACAAACTATGCACCATTAAATGCAATAATTGTTTTGTTTCAGCTTGGAAATTAAGGGTTTGTTTTTCGCGTGTTGCGGACATTTTGCTGCTTCCTCATATTTATTAAAGTTAGGGCTTTGCCAGCCATTACTCATAAATATGAGGTTGAAAACGTAAATTTCAAGTGTTAGGACTGAAGGCTTAGGCAGTTGTAATTATTTTTGAACGCTGACTTAAGGCTCTAGCCAAGGTTCCACCATCTAAATGCTCCAACTCCCCACCCAAAGGCATGCCTAAGGCCAATCGAGTAGTTTGGATCTGAGTATAGGCTTTGGCCAGCTCGGCTATAAAATAAGCTGTAGTTTCACCCTCTACAGTTGTACTGGTGGCCATAATTATTTCGCTAATAGTGCCGCTACGCAAGCGCTGCTGGAGTAAATCAATGCCCAATTGCTCAGGGCCAATCCCATCTATAGGCGACAAATGTCCCATCAGGACAAAGTAAACACCCCTAAATGATCCCGTTTGCTCTATAGCCATAATATCTGCTGGCGTCTCTACGACGCATAACACATTACGTTCGCGTGCCGGATTCTGACAAATGCTACAGATCTCTAATTCAGTTAAAGTACGACATTGCTGGCAATTGCCCACCGCAGATATAGCTGCTTGCAAAGTTTGTGCCAATAAGCGGCCACCTTCTTTGTTGCGCTGTAAAATATGAAACGCAATCCGTTGCGCCGACTTAGCACCCACACCCGGTAAACAACGCAGGGCAGTGATTAATTGATTTATTAAGGGGCTAAAACTCAAACTACTGCCCCTTAGTTAAAAAATCAAACCCCGGAGGTAAACCCATACCAGTCATTAAATTACCCATCATTTCTTTTTTCTTTAACTCACGCTTCTGATTCGCGTCATTGATCGCAGCCACAATCAAACCTTGTAAAATTGACTTTTCTTCCTTATATACAGAATCATCTATTGTGATATGCAAGGCTTCACCAGCTCCATTCATGGTTAACTGCACCAAACCAGCACCTGCTTCTCCATTAATATGTAATTTTTCTAGTTCTGTCTGTATTTGCTGGAATTTTTGCTGCATCTCTTTTGCTTGCTGCATAAGATTGCCAATATTGCCAAATGGATTAATCATAATTACTCCTGTTCTTTTACTTGTATGTCCGCAATTTTCGCTGCAAAAATTTGTTCTAATTGTTGAATATGCTGATCAGAGCGTATTGACTGCTCCGCAGCATTTGATGCTGCTTGGCGTAAACGTTGCCCCTCTTCGGCAGGGCTTTCTGTTTCTAGAGTACCAACATTAATAGTTACTTTTAATTTATTCCCCAAATACTCTTGCAACGCAACTTGAATCTTTTCTGCGTTCTTAGGATTTAATAATGCCTTTTGATTTTGATTTAAAGTCAAAGTGATTAAATCATCCTGCCATAAGGTTACTACACAGTTCTCTGCTAGCACTTTGGCTAAACCACTTAAGTTTAATTTCTGGATCACCTGACCCCAGTCGCGAGTTTTATTGGCTACTGCAGCTATAGGCTGTTGTTGTGCTACAGGTGGCGGTGCTGGCGCAACATTAGGCTTCAATGCCGGCTGAGTTTTAAGCATAATAGGCGCAACAGCAGCTGGCTCAATATTGGATGTAGACTCGGCTAATATTTCCACTGGCCTAAATGCAAGCATACGCAACACCAACATTTCAAAGCCTAACACCAAATCCGGTGCATAAGGTAAATCACGCACGGCCATTAAAGCTGCCTGATAATATAATTGCAAATCTACTGCCGCGACTTGCCCAGCAAATTCTTGTAAACGCTCGCGCTGTAAATTATGCTCTAAAGCAGAAGGTACAACCTGCGCCAACGCCACCTGATGTATAAAAGTTTGCAGCATTTTTAAGACATTATTAAAATCTGCATTCGATGCCGCCAATTCATGCACTGTCTGCAAGGCTGCTTCTGCACGACCAGCAATAATATGCCCTAACAACTCTAAAGTTTGTGTCTGTATCGCTGTACCCAGGATCTCTTGTGTAGCAAGCAAAGTCACATTCCGATCGCTAAAAGCCACTACCTGTTCTAATAAACTCAAAGCATCACGCATACTACCATTAGCACACTGGGCCACTACAGGTAAGGCTTCAGGTGCAAATGGGATCTGCTCTTGGGTTAAAACTTGCGCTAAATGCGCGCTAATTTGCTCGCTGCTCAAACTGCGCAATTGAAACTGTAAGCAGCGTGATAATACAGTAATTGGCAACTTCTGCGGATCAGTAGTTGCTAAAATAAATTTTACGTGCTCAGGAGGCTCTTCTAATGTTTTAAGCAAAGCATTAAAGCTGTGGTTAGACAACATGTGCACTTCATCTATGATGTAAATTTTGTAGCGCGCATGTACTGGAGCATAAGGCACGTTATCCAATAAATCCCGCGTGTCTTCGACTTTAGTACGCGAGGCAGCGTCTATCTCTAACACATCTATATTATCACCACGCACAATACTAGTGCACATACCACATACGCCACAGGGTGTGGAGCTCACCCCTTGTTCACAATTTAAACTTTTAGCTAATATGCGCGCTAAAGTGGTTTTGCCAACCCCTCTAGTACCAGTGAATAAATAAGCGTGATGCAACTGATTTTTATCTAAAGCATGTTGCAGAGCCAATAATGTAGCCTGCTGCCCTACAACAGCAGCAAAGGTCTGCGGTCTATATTTAAGGGCTAAAACCTTATAGCTCATGTAGATTTTGATCCAAAAAAATTAGGAGGCAACCTCGCCAGCTACACCACGGCACCTGCTCCTCTGCTACCGCTGCTCCCTTCCGGGCCTGACGGGGTTTACAAACTCACATTGCGCGGGAACCGACAAGGTCACCATAAGCAGCTAGTTTACACGGTTGAATGCATGTAGACAATAATGCTTTATCAATTTACCGCTTTGATTACTAACTAATCGGGGTCTTTCCAGCTGCGGCATATACTGCTGCCATTGTTATGAAAAAAAACGCACTTGTTACATCCAGTAACCATGAATTCATGGTGCAACCAAGTATAATTGACACCAGCAGCCCCATCCCCAAATAACCGTCTATGGTGTGCATGGCAGCAAACTGCCGCCATAATGTTACAAACAGGCCTAACATGACTAGCAAACCCGGGATCCCAAGCTCTAGCCACGTCAGAAGGTATTGGTTGTGTGGATTAGTACGAGTCACTTCTTTTACTGAGCTTTCAAAGGCATGTTGCGCATAGGCTTGCCTAAAGGCGCCACTACCCCAACCCCAAAAAGGTTTTTGTGTAATAAGTTGCCAAGTATTATGTGCTAGAGTAAATCTAATCCCTAGCGATGATTCATGATTAACTTGCGCCTCAGGTGTGTGCATATATTGCTTAATTTCACCTATTGCTTTTGTTTGTCTTAGCAAAAAGGAGCTAGGTAAAGTAACAACAGCTATACACAGCACAGCTAACATCATTACAAAAGGCCACAAATTACGCCAGGTAAACTGCACACGCTGATATATAAAGAGTGGCATTAAAACAAAAAATAATAATTGCCCCACTCTGCCAGTCCCAATAAAAAATAGATAGAAAGTTAAAAATACTGCTAAAGGAAGTGTAAATTTATTATATTGCTTAAAATCGCAGCATAAATGCGCGCACATAAAGATCGCAAACGAGACAAATAAACTGGTAAAAATAGGATCTTTAAAAAACGTCCAAGTATAGATTATAGCCGCAACTACCGAGATGCTCACTGAGATTAGAAAAAATATATTCGCATATTGCCGCCATTTAGCTTGCACAAAAAGCGGTAGTAAGAAAATGAAATATAAAAATCGCGCATTTTTTCTTAACGCTAAAATTATATCTTTACTTGCCCCTATAGAATATAGACTGGCGCAAAGACTAAGAGCCACAAAAATTATTATGGCTATAGAGGTGTGATTAGCTAAAGCTTGTTGCCAAGTACGTTTATCCATGTAAGCTATGCAAGCAATAGGTAATAGAATAGAGAGAATAATAGTGATACTATTAGAGATTGGTATAGATGCCACAAAAGCAATCGCTAATATCTGCGCTAGAATAGAACTATTGATGCGCCATGTGGGCTTGGCGAGCGCTATCTCGCTCATTCTTTGGAGCTCACGGTATGCGCTTTGTATTCTACATCTTTAGCCACAATAACTACAAATAAAGTAATTAATATGATCTTTAGATCTAGCCAAAGAGATCTATTATCTACATACCAAACGTCTAATTTTATCTTATCTTCTAGAGTTAAAGAGTTTCGCCCATTAATTTGTGCCCAGCCAGTAATGCCTGGCTTCACTAGATGCCGTCGTTTTTGCTCAGGAGTATAATGCTTTAAATGATGCATCAAGAGAGGGCGCGGCCCTACAAAACTTAAATCGCCTTTTAAAATATTTAAAAGCTGTGGCCACTCGTCAATACTAAACTTGCGTAACCATTTACCTACCGGCGTTAAACGCGAATCATCACCATCGATTTCTGGACCATCAGTGACAGTCATAGTACGAAATTTTATGATTTTAAAAGGCCTAGCACGCAAACCAGTACGCAATTGTGTAAAAAATATTGGTCTACCCATGCTTATTAAAATTACTATAGAAACTAATAATAAAAGCGGCGCCATTAATATTAATAGCGCAAGAGCTATAGTACATTCTATTAGACGCAGCATTACATTATCCTAATGTTCCATTGCTTCAATGATTACTCTATTCACTTGTTTTACATCATATTTGGCAACAGCAATCTCGCGACTACGCTGCCCCATATTGGTAATCATGCTAGGGTTAATAATAAATTTTTCTATGGCGGCATGCAAGGAAGCTATGTCTCTAGCTGGGACTAGCAATCCATTTTCACCATCTACAACTGTTTCTCTACAACCAGGAACATCTGTAGTAATAATTGCACGCCCACATGCCATAGCTTCTAAAACTGTTTTAGGCGTACCCTCGCGATAGGAAGGTAATACGAACACACTAGTTTGCGCTAAAGCCGGACGTACATCATCAAGCTTACCCAAATATTTCACTATCCCTCTATCTACATATTCTTGAATTACTGTTGGCTGAATCGCTTCAGCTTTTGTTTCATACCAACCCACTAACAAAAATTCTATATGTGGATACTTCTGCTTAATTTGTTCAGCAGCTTGTAAATATTCCAAGACACCTTTAGCTAAAATAAACCTGCTAGTTAATAAAAAACTAATCTTATCTTGTGGTAAAGCTATTTCTTTATAATGATCTAAATTTACACCAGAGCCATTGGTTAAAATAGTGCGACTAGGATCATTAAAGATCCTATGCTTCGCAAAATCCGCGATATCATCAGGATTCTGAAAGAATACTTTAGTGTTAAAACTCAACGCAATTTTGTATAACGTACTCATAATCCAACGAATTACTCGTGATTTGTAGTCGCTATGTATAAAATATGATCCCAGCCCTGTAATCATAGAAAATATCTGTGGCACTCCTGCTAATTTTGCAGAGATCGAGCCAAAAATTACCGGTTTGCCGGTATAAGAAAACACTTGATCAGGCCGTTCTTGCTTAAATAGTTTGTATAATGCATAAATTGTACCTAGATCATAATACGGATTTAAACCAGTACGATCCAATTGTATAGAGCGGTAGCGCACACCAATATTTTGCAATTTTTGTTGCACTGCATAAGTAATAGCGTGCGTTTTTGCATCGGGTACACAGGCCACCACCTCATGCTGTTGTGCCAAAGCCTGCAACATATCATGCCTGAAGATAATCAAAGACTCTGCATGACTACCTAAAATTAAAATCTTAGCCATGTTGTGCCTCATACCAAGCCTGAAATATTAGTACTGTCCATAAATGATGGTGCCAATTGCCAGCGCCTGATTTATGTTCCTGCCATTTACGTTTTAATAATTGCTGATCTAGTAAGTTATGCTTATTTAACATAGTGTTAGTTATAAGATCTTCTGCCCATGCTTGCAGGGGGCCGCGCATCCATTGATGTATTGGCACACCAAAACCCATTTTAGGGCGTTCATATAATTCTTCTGGCACATAACGATTTAACACCTGTCGTAATATCCACTTATTTTGCTTAGCACGTACCTTAAAGTCAAATGGTAACGACCAAGCATATTCTACAACTCTATGATCCAAAAATGGTGTACGCGTTTCTAAACTGACGGCCATGGCTGCCCTATCCACCTTGACTAAAATATCATCAGGTAAATAGCGCATTGCGTCCATATACATCATATTCGAAGCAAAATTTTGCTCGCGTAAATCTTGACTCAAATCTGGCAACAAAGTGGCTGTCTTAGGCAGATGCCAACTGGTGATTATATGCTTGTATACTTCAGATAATCCTTCAGCGCCACACAAACTTGCTGTCTTGTGAACTTTTTCACCTGCATGGTTTACACGTAGATGCTTGGGCAAAAATTTATTGATATAAACAAATATTTGATCCCATCTATGTATAGGCAGTTTTTGTAGTAAGGCTGCAACACTGGCGCGCACTGTGTGCGGCAGTAAATCTATTTTCTTCCATAATGCAGCTGTCCACATATAACGCACATAACCGCCAAATAACTCATCTGCACCATCACCAGATAGACTCACAGTGACATGTTCGCGTGTTAATTGTGCCACAATATATGTAGGTAACTGCGAAGAATCAGCAAAAGGCTCATCATAAACATCCGCTAATTTAGGAATAATATCCTGCGCCTGCTTAGCATTCAAATATAATTCTGTATGATCAGTACCTAAATGCTTAGCAATTAATTTAGCCTGTTCAGCCTCGTTGTATGCATCTTCAGTAAACCCAATGGTAAAAGTCTTTATTTTACGTGCACTCTGTGCTTGCATTAACGCCACAATCGTAGAAGAATCGATGCCACCAGACAAAAATGCACCCACTGGCACATCCGCTAACATTTGCTGGCCAACCGCCTGCTTTAACAGACTTTCTAATTGAGTGACTGCATCTTCTATAGCAGGTGCGGCATGCTTTTGGTTTATTGCATCTTTTAAACGCCAATATGCAAGGTCGTGCACATTTTTCTGTGCATTTATTACCAGCATATGACCAGGCATTACTTTATAAACATTCTGATATATAGAATACGGTGCGGGTATGCAATTATATTGCATGAGTAAACTTACAGCTTCCGGACAAATTGCTTGCTGCCATGCAAAATGCGCTTTTAAACTCTTTAATTCTGAGCCAAATACCAGGTGTTCACCAAGCCAACCATAATATAATGGCTTTTCTCCTAGCCTATCTCTAATTAAATATAATAATTTTTGCTGTGTATCCCAGACAGCCATCGCAAACATGCCTACAAAATCTGCTAACGCAACTTCAACACCATAAGCATCAAATGCTGCCAGTATAATTTCTGTATCAGAATGTCCACGCCAGACAGGAGCAAGCTCTGCAGCCTCTAATTTTTTCTTTATTTCTTGATGATTATAAATTTCACCATTATAGATCATGACATAGCGCTGACTTACAGAAAACATAGGCTGTTCACCATGTTCCGATAAATCTAAGATAGCTAAACGTCTATGTCCCAAGCCAATACCTTGCTTGGCATCGATCCAAATACCTGCACCATCTGGACCACGATGTAGAAGAGTATCGCGCATTCTAGCCAAGGTTTGACCGAATAAATCTACATGCGTACTAGCACTAGTATCCCAAAAACCCGCTATTCCACACATATTGTTATGCTACTGCTAATTGCTGATAATGTTCTAAGTACCATGATAGAAACGCCTGTACGCCAGCTTCTATGGTAGTAGTTGGCCTATAATTTACCGCTTGCTCTAAATTGGTTACATCCGCATATGTATCAGGCACATCTCCTGGCTGTAGAGGCAGCAAATTCAGTATGGCTTTCTTGCCCAAATATTGCTCTATTAATTGTATGTAAGTAGTTAATTTAACTGGTGAATTATTACCTATATTAAATACACGCCAAGGGGCTGTACTACTTGCAGGATCAGGACTAGTGGGATCAAAACATGTATTGCCTGTGGCTGGGGCATGTGTAACTTTAAGCACACCAGTTACAATGTCATCAATGTATGTAAAATCTCTATAATGCTCCCCAAAATTGAATACATCGATAGGCTCACCAGCCAAAATTGCTTTAGTAAATTTAAACAAAGCCATATCTGGTCTACCCCAAGGACCATACACCGTAAAAAAGCGTAAGCCCGTGGTAGGCAAATTGTATAAGCTACTATAACTGTGAGCCATAATTTCATTGGCACGTTTAGTAGCTCCATAGAAAGAGATGGGGTGATTTACTGACACGTTTTCAGAAAATGGCAAAGTGGCATTCAAACCATAAACAGAGCTTGAGGACGCATATACTAAATGATTCACCTCATGTTGCCGACACGCTTCTAAAATATTTGCAAAACCAACTAAATTGCTCTGCACGTAGACCTGCGGGTTAGTTAAAGAATATCTAACTCCGGCCTGTGCAGCCAAATGAATTACTTGCTTAAAACAATGCTGTGCAAATAGCGCGTCTATTTGTGCGTTATCGCTGATATCTAGTTTGTAAAAATTAAAATTTTCTGCCGCTGGATGTTTGGCAAGTTCCTGTAAGCGCGCCTCCTTTAACTTAGGGTCGTAATAATCATTAAGATTATCAATACCAACTACTTTAAAATCTTGATCTAAAAGCTGTTTTGCTACATGGAAGCCTATAAAGCCGGCAACGCCAGTAACTAATATTTTCATAGTCGTCCATCCGTAACAGTTGCGGGTAATAAATATTTAATGTCGTATAGCACGTGTTGCGGTTTACCCAAGCGCCGAATAGCCTCAACGCTGAACTCCGCAAACTCGCGGTGCGCAACCGCTATAACAATAGCATCATAGGTACCCTCGCACAAAGCTTGCAACATATCAATCTTATACTCGGCTTTAACATGTTTAGGATTCACCAAAGGATCATAAACATTTACTATAGCGCCATAATCCTGCAGTTCGTTTACTATATCTATGACTTTTGTATTTCTACTGTCAGCACAATTTTCTTTAAATGCAAAGCCCAATATTAAGATTTGCGCATCTTTGACATGAATTTTGCGCGATAACATTTTTTTTACTAATTGTCCTGCAACATAAGCGCCCATATTATCATTGATACGCCGCCCAGCCAGTATAACCTCAGGATTATATCCTATAGACTGTGCCTGTAGTACTTCTTCTGTATTTAAATTTAGCTTATTAAAGATAATCGCTAATTCATTCACTAAAGCGATATTCAGATCGCGCTGTGTATTTTCAATTACTTTTGCTGCCTCAGCAACCTGCATGCTACTGACTTTATGTGTCCCAGCCTTGATAATCGATGCATAAAGATAATCAACAAAGTCTGCAGCTTCGGGTGTGGAGCCAGAAGTAATTTTCAAAATATCCGTTAACTGTCTACTTTTATCACCAGGGTTAATACGCTCTGGGCTGTAACCCGCGAAAAATGCTTGATTGTAACGCAATCCTGATCCCTCTGCCAAAATTGGCACACAGACTTCTTCAATTGCGCCTGGATAGACTGTTGATTCATAAATTACTATATTGCCTGGCTTTAAAATTTTGCTTACGCTAGTGCTAGCTGCAATTAATGGCTTAAAATCTGGGTTGCAATGTTCATCTATTGGCGTTGGTACAGTAACTATATAAACATTACAATCTTGTAGGTCTGTAAGCTCATCTGTAAAACTAAGTTTAATAGCTTGTTTAAATTCTTCCGCACCAATCTCACCATTAGGATCACGATGCTCCTTTAGTGCTTGTAAGCGTTCATGGTTTATATCAAACCCAATGGTCGGAAATTTATTGCCAAACGCTACTGCTACAGGCAATCCTACATAACCCAAACCAATTATCGCAATTTTTATATTCTCGGTAGCGATTAACATAAATATCCTATAAGACTACTGAAGCAGTCATTTTGTTAGTTGATAAAACAAAACTATTTTATTGAATAAAAGAGTATATCACAGGCTCCAGTCTTCACAATGGCTCATCGTAACGTAAACGTTCTACATGCACGTTGGTTTGCAATAATGCTAACCGCGCTAAAACAGTTTGTAACTGTTTGTAAAACTCACCTTGCTGAAACTTGTCTCTAGCTGGCAAAACATGTGCAGAGTTTACAAACAATGAATCTAAGCGATTAACTAAATTTATTTCTATAGTGTCAGTTTGCTGCAAAAGTTGTAATACCAAATTAAACTCCGAGATATACTGACGCTTCGCGCAAGTGACATTTAATAACTGCCCATACAGAACTACAATCGTGTCATATACGTCAAGCTTTTCTAAACCATTACGCAATACAGAATCTTGCTGTAATATAGCAGCATATTCCGCACGCTTTTGGCACATCAACGCACGTATTCGTTCACATATTTGTGCTCTTAAAAGCACGATTTGTTCCGTGTGTATTTGTGTGCTTTCCCCTGCTTTTAAAATCGCGCTCTGGTGTTGCACAAACTGTGGATTCTGAGATAATCTTTGCAATACCGCAGGCTCACTGATGGATTTAGCTTGGTAGAACCAGTTTTGATAAATATTGCCTACCTTATCGTAATCTATAATTTTGTGCGTTGTGGTATTAGCATGCCCCTCGACCTGGTTGGCCATACCATCAATACTGATCCAATTATATCTACTATGTCTTAAACCAAATTTGAATTTTTGCTTATAATATTGATCCATTCTATGTTTGGGGCTCTGTAAATCATAAGCAAGCCAAGTACTGGTTAAGGGATACGGCGTATCTATTCCACGCACTTTAAACGCAACATCTACTCTATATAAGACATCACGTGCATAATTGGGCAACGCTGGATCGCCATGTGGGATATGTAAATCAGTAAAAGTATTGGTCTTCTTATCTACGACATAAGTGATTTGCCAGGTACCGAGGCCATGCGCGATAGCAGCGTATACTTCTTGTGGTATATGCGCGGCTATATGCTCCTGCCATAAAGCACTGATGTCCAAAATAGGTGGTGTAAATACTTCAAGCTGTTCATTCATGGCAGCTGCTTGCGCAAACCATTCATTTTGCTTAGGTGCAGTCGCAAGAATTCGGTGCATATCTTGTAAATATTCTTGTTGTATCTGCTGCCGCAGTGTTTCCCATCTCTGATTTACAGTAGCGGCTGTATTGACACGCGCTTGCTGCAAGTCCTGCCATAAGCTTGTATTATCGGCAAGATTCTCAATGAATTGTACAATATTTTTGCCAATTGCTAACACATCCTCTAAGAATTTTAGTTGCTCATTAGATTGCCTAGTCTGTACATGCTTACCGCCAATTAAGGCATAAGCATGTGCTGCCTGTACCCAGGTCGATAAATGTGGTAAATTATCTGGTAGATTTTGAGAGAAATTCGTATTTACATATCGATTTATTAAAGATAAGCAATTATCTTTGTTGGTATGCGCAGCAGAAATTGTAGCTATATTGGTTAAGGGATGATTGCTTCCATTTACTTTTGGGTGCTTAGATTTATATAGTAACCACATTGCAAGCTTATGTTTACTTTTTTCCAATTTTTCACTAGATACTGCACCATATCTAGTCGCATAATCAACTTCCTCTAGCGGATCTTGTA
>DALYEH010000020.1:0-351 GCA_031972715.1 Gammaproteobacteria bacterium
ACTACAGCCGGTAGGTAAAATTGCAGTATTTGTAAAGCCTATATCAGTAATAGTAGCGGCATCGGTGGTGAAATTGCCACATTCAGTCAATAATTCGTTACCGTTTGGCAAAGCACCTAGTACTATAGTGCGATTATTAACTGCTATAGATGAAAATACATTGCCTTGTACAACAGCGGTTATCAACACCCCATTACCACTTGCAGTGAGTTGTAAGCTCTCAATAGAATCTGGCAATGGATTCGCGGTAGTGTTAGTCAATAACGTACCAAAAGGTAAATCAGCCGGTGTTGAGCTCAAGGTGTCCCCGGTGGTAGGTAACCTCTCTTGTATGCTCCAAAACATGCCCAA
>DALYEH010000020.1:361-13291 GCA_031972715.1 Gammaproteobacteria bacterium
CCGCCTCTGTAACAGCTGCACGTTGTAAGTAACTAATATATGTAGGCATGCCGGCTGCTACTAGGATCGCCAGTATAGTAATTACAATCATCAGCTCTATTAGCGTAAATGATTTAGTGTTAGCTTTCTTTCTTGGCAAGGTGGTACTCTTGAGCCTCTATATCTAAATGATAGACGTTGCTATTTATTCCTGCCAATCGACACGTTGGCAATAATTGTGCACCATGCGCTTATGTATAAGAATCTGTGAAAACAAAACGCTCACAATACATGAAGCGAAAAAGCACAAAAATAAAGCCAGCATTAAAACACTGCCATTGGATTTATGTACTTTACACACGTAATCTCCAAAATCGAACGATCATCAAATGCTAAAGACAGCTTAATTCTATAGGCAGCCACATGCAGCCATTCTATTTGCACAGCGAAAGTCTGCATATTTTCTACTAAAGCACTTGCCTGTTGCACACCATCATCTCTATATAGAGCGTAACAGCCATCCTTATTAACACACGGTATAATGGATTTACGTAAATAATATATGATCCTTTGCTGCTGCTGATAGATTACCAATACGGCACTAGATTCTTTGATGCTTTGTTGGTCTATTAAGCGCAATATGCTTTCTGGAAGCTCTTCTGCACATGCCTGCATGTCTTCCGCACAGATCTTTACCCCAAAGTCAGCTTTTGCTAAATCAGTGTGCAAGTAATGTCTAGCGATCAACCGTGAATTGTGCACGCACATTTTAGACTGCACCTCTGCGTACACTTTAGCAATCTGCATTAAGTAATCCACCGCTGTAATACAGATGATACTGCCCAATAAGCTGACGAGCAGCGTTTCCAGCATGATCCAACCCTTTATGTGCATAACACTATAGAGCTTTCTATGCGTGCCATATACACCATAGCATGATACAAAAGAGCGTTATTACCTAAAAATACTGTGCTAGTGATACACAACACAATTAATACTTCTATCAATGACTGCATATTTGCCCTAAATCTTAAGCTGCAAGCAAAGTAACAAGTATCTGCGCTGAAAGAAATAGCAAAATTAGCGATGCACATCTATGCGCTAAGGTCAAATAATTTGAGGATTTATGATTCTCTGAATACAATTAATGATAGAGCAAAAACACCTATGGCGGATATGATCCAACACTGTAAAAAAATTCTAGTAATACTGCTAACCACATTTAGCATGGGGATCAGTGCAGGCCCTGAATATGTCCCGGAAGATCCGTATATTGAAATCAATCGCGCCTCGTTTTATTTTAATCACATGGTATTCTCTCTGTATGTAAATCCGGCTACCAAAGTTTATAAACTCTTTCCCCTACCTGTACGCGAATCAGTAAACAATTTTATACAAAATATGCGCACAGTACCCTATACCATAAACAGCCTCTTGCAAGGTAAAATTGAACAGACTTTTAGAATGGGTCTGCGATTCTTACTAAACAGTACGGCTGGCGTATTCGGGCTGTTTGATGTTGCTGCTGAAATGGGTATTCCTGAGAAGCAAGAAAGTTTGGGCGATACTTTTTATGCCTGGGGCTGGAAAGAATCTGACTATGTAGTAGTGCCCTTAATAGGCCCTAGTACCATACGCGATGCATGGGGCTTGCTAGGCGACTATTTTATGGGCCCACCAGCATACTTCCCACCTGACTATTGGAACCCATATTATTTGACTGTATTAGTAAATCAAAATTACCGCGCGCAAGAAGTCAAAGATCTAGTCTCTATAGCCGGTGTAAACGATTATGCCTTTATACGCAGCGGCTATTTACAGCATCGCTACTTTGAGTTAACGGGTGAAAGCATGTCAGGTGATGATCCAGAGGCCTTAGGCGGACCGCCAGATTAGCGGCTAATTATTTAAAGTAGGAACCAGCCCACAAGTTATCCAAAAACTCGCGCCTTTTGGCCTTTAGGTTTTAACTTAAACGGAACATATTCCGTTTAAAGACAACTTAAAAGGAATACACTCCTTTTAAGTTAGCCTAGCCCCAGCCATTTATTGCGGCTTAGCTCCTGATCCGCGCTCAAACTGGCTGAAGTATCTAAAGAACACATGGATTGCAACAATGGCGGATTAAACATCTGTAACTCCAACAACACATCGTTTCTAAATATGTGTACTGTTAGATCCTCATTTTGTGTGCAGGAAGCAATAGTTGCCTCAATATTATTCATTGTCACCGCTAAACTATTAATTGCAACTATTATGTCATTGGCAGCAATGCCAGCTGATTCTGCCACAGAATCGCTGAGTACTGCCTTTACTATTATACGCGTTTGCTCAGCTGCCAACTTTAAGCCTAAATTATCTATAACTGTAGCAGCCTTGGCTCTATAATTTACGCCTACAGTTTGTAGTAAATCTGCTAATTCTAACGGTGCAGTGCTACGCAAATTCTGTGCAAAAAACGTGGTATAATCTTCTCCCGTAACCTCAAAGGTTATATGCTCGAAATGCCTTTCTGGCAAACCAAGGCCAGTTTTACCATATTGTTGCCATAAAACTTGCATAATATCAGCTAACGACTGCTTGCGTTTGCTATTGTGAATAATCGACAAATCCAAAGCTAATGCTACCAAACAGCCTTTCAAATAGTAACTTACTGAGGCATTAATAGAATTTTCGTCTGGTTGATAATATTTTATCCAGGCGTCGAAACTAGACTCTTCTAATGGCTGACGCTTTGCACCCGGAGTCTGTAATAACTGATTAATATCATCTTCTATAATACGTATGTATTCGCTGGGTTTTAACACACCAGCATGCACCAGCAGTAAATTATCAAAATAGGCCGTTATTCCCTCAAAAATCCATAATTGGCGCGTATAAACCTCTGCATTCAAATTAGGATTTATGAAAACCTCTGGCTTGATTCTTTTTACGTTCCATAAATGGAAATACTCATGGCTAAACAAACCTAATAAAGCTTTATACTCATCGCTTTTTATATCCTCATCACCTACTTTTGGTAAGCTGGAACGATTGCAAATTAAACTGCTAGAAGATCTGTGCTCAATGCCTCCGCCACCTTTGGCTTGAATACTCAAGATAAATACATATTGCTGCATTGCTGGTAGTTCACCAAAAAAATTGACTTGGGCTGTGCAGATTTGTTGTACATCACTGACTAAGCGCATATAGTCTGCGCTAGCTTTACCACTGACTACAATCTTGTGTGGCACTTCCGCTACCACAAATTCAAAAATCTCTATAGCCCCAATTTCAAAAGGATGATCTATTAAATCTAATTGATTGTTAGCGCTGTATTTACCAAAGCCCTTAGCATCTATCTGCACAGCTGGCATGCTCGTGGCCACTCGCCAGCTCGCGAATTCCGTGCCAGTAGGAGGTACAATCTCAACACTACGGCTTTGCTCCTCTTCACCTTCAACAACCAGGAAGACTCTACAGCCATCAAAAAACACCCTAGTATGATCTACGTATGCGCCCCTTGCTGCAGCGTCAAAACAATACACTAAATAGCTGATTACTAACGGCCCACTACAAGGTGCGCATTGCCAGGTGTTTTTATTGATTTTATGCATAGGAACGGCAGCATTTTCTGCTATGGCATTTATACTTACAATGTTCTTGGCAAGGTCGCGTATTGCATAGCTGCCTGGGATCCAATTCGCTAATGAAATTATTTGCCCATCGAAGTCTGGATTTTGTATAGTACATTCGACACGCAGCAAATGTTGTTTTAATTTATCGAGATGAATTTTGTATGATATTGGCTCTAGCATGTATCAGCTTCCGTTTACATTAGGAACAGGATATATTGTAAGCTAAATTTTTAGGAAAGCATATGTCAATCGACCTAGATCAAAAAAATGCTACTAGCATAGCGTTCCAACTTAAGGGCGGCTTATTCACCCTCACTACCTTACAAATTTTTACTACCGATCTAGACGCTATCAAAGAACAATTACTGAGTAAAATTCAGCAAGCTCCGAATTTTTTCCAACAGGCGCCTGTAGTCTTGGACTTGAAAATAGCCGAGCAACCAAATATGGCTTTAGATTTTGTGGCATTAAATCAGATGTTAACTGGATTGAAGTTGATCCCTGTTGGCATACGTAACGCTGGCCCAGAATACTTACAGTCCGCTATGCTAAGCGGAATGGCTATATTGCGCGACACTCCAGATTCACGCTCTCACAGCACTGCCGAATCTGCCACTAAAAATCCAGTCACACAGAATACGCACACAACACACAAAAGTTCTACAACCAAGATTGTTACAACCCCAGTCCGCTCTGGACAGCAGGTTTATGCGCCAGACGGTGACTTAGTAATTGTAAATCACGTAGGAAATGGTGCCGAACTCATTGCTGATGGCAACATCCACGTTTATGGCGCTATGCGTGGGCGCGCTTTAGCTGGTATTAATGGCAATCAAAATGCTAGAATCTTTTGCCAAAGTTTAGAAGCTGAACTTGTATCAGTGGCCGGTAGTTATAAAATGAGTGAAGATATTGAAAGGCAGGCTTGGAAAATTGCGGCACAAATCTATATTAAGGATGATCGCTTGCAAATTATCGAGCTATAATATGATTAATCTTGAACTATATTTATTTTAGCCTCGTAGCGTAGAAAATCGACAATTTATACGCAGCATAGTAGAATTAAGTTTGGTTCTTAAAAAAAATAGAGGGTTGATACTTTGGTAGACGCAAAAGTAATTGTTGTTACATCTGGCAAAGGTGGCGTTGGCAAAACCACATCCACTGCGGCGATTGGTGCTGAATTAGCACGTCGTGGTCATAAAACAGTTGTTATAGATTTCGATATTGGTTTACGCAACCTAGATTTAATTATGGGCTGTGAACGTCGGGTTATTTATGATTTCATAAATGTCATCAATGATGAAGCTACATTGAGCCAAGCCCTAATCAAAGATAAGCGTGAGCCCAACTTATACATATTGCCAGCCTCACAAACTCGCAATAAGGACGCGCTACAACAGGAAGGCGTGGCTAAAGTTATAGAACAGTTAAAAAAAGAGTTTCAGTACATAGTATGTGACTCTCCTGCTGGTATCGAACGTGGCGCACTGATGGCTTTATATTACGCTGAAGAAGCAATAATTATTACTAACCCTGAAGTCTCCTCAGTACGCGATTCTGACCGAATTATAGGTGTTTTAAATAGCGATTCTAAATTAGCCAAAGAAGGCAAAGAAGTTAAAAAACATTTATTAATCACACGTTTCTCAGCCTCCAGAGTTAAACGCGGTGAAATGCTCAGCATAGAAGATATTCAAGAAATATTAGCGGTGGACTTGCTTGGGGTAATACCTGAATCACCAGCTGTGCTAAGCGCTTCAAACCAAGGGATCCCTATCACTTTAGATGTAGATAATGATGCTAAATTCGCCTATCGTGCAGCAGTTGCAAAGTTATTAGGAGAAAAAGAACCTATACAATCTACTAATAAAGGATGGAATTTCCTAAAAAACATTATATTTAAAGGTGAGACGGCATGAGTTTATTAGATCTAATACGTTTCAAGAATAAGAATTCAGCTTCAACAGCTAAAGAACGTTTACAAATAGTAGTATCGCATCAGCGTGCAAATAACGGCGAAAAACCCGATTATTTGCCGCAGCTGCATAAAGAATTATTAGAAGTTGTTAGTAAATATATGCAAATCGACCGTGAAAAAATCCAAGTGCAATTACAAAATGAAGGTGATTTCTCGGTATTAGAATTAAATATTACTATCCCTAGCGAAGCTAAAGTTACGTAAATTCTTTCTAAAACAGCTATTTATATATTGCAGAATTGACACTCAAGAGATAAGATATCGCTTATGCTTGAGGGAATATCTTTGCGTAACGGATTTGCTGCTTGTATACTATTTTTAGTCAGTAACATTATTGGTGCCACTACCAACAGCAATCACGTCGCCTTTATTGAAGCATTATATTGGCAAATGCGCCAAGGCGGCGATGAAAATTGGGCGCAAATACTTACTCCAGCTACCAGCCCACAAAGCGTAGAAGTACAAGGCGTAGCTTTTAAATGGCAACCAGGCCTGCGTTTTGGGATGGGAACCAAGTTGCCCCACGATCAGTGGGATCTGCTGTTTTATTACACCCGTTACCAGACTAAGTGCACGGATTCTATCAGTACTACGGCTGGCGGCGTCTTCTCCTCATACTTAGGTAATTTTTTTGTTAATAATACTGATGGCGGCAGCATCAGCAACGCTGCGCATTATCGCAGTGCGAACTTAAAATGGAAATTTTTCTTCAATACTATTGATTTAGAGCTTGGTCGCAAATTTACAATAGATCAAAACTTATTCTTCAGACCCTTTATAGGGCTGAAATGCGGCATCATTAATCAGCATATCTTTACCAAATGGAATAACCCTATTAATGTTTCGAACTTCACGGCAGCCACAGAAGATCTAAAAAATGATTTTGTAGGTATTGGGCCTACGTTAGGCTTTGAGAGCAAATTACGCGTATATAATAGCACAGCCTCCACCCTGCATATTCTGGGTAATATTTCTGGAGGGTTACTTTGGGGGCACTGGAGTTTTAGCGATGTCTATCAAAATAGCGCCCCGCTCTCAGTAACAGTCTTAACTAGAGACATAAATGGTGGTTGTACTATGACACGCGCTCTGCTTGGTGTGGAATGGGGCAAACGATTTAATAATAGTAGTGTTGGAGTACGTCTAGGATATGAAATACAGGCTTTGTTTGATCAAGTACAGTATTATTCCTACAACACTGGACGACTCAATGAGCCAACCTATCTGCAAGGCGGCGTGTTAGGGATTTATTGTAACTTTTAATGAATATGCAAAAAATACTGCTACATATATTTGTTTTAATCACATGCATATACTCAGCGCTTGTGCAAGCCGCTACTACAACTGCTGTTGCCGATCTACTTATTTGGCATGTCTCGCAGGAAACAGAATCAACATGGGCCTCGGTAGCATCTATTTCTGGCAATCACACAACAAAGATATACGCACCTAATGTGCAATTCGATTGGGATCCAGGTTTTAGGGTAGGTTTTATACGCGAAGATAGTAATCAGGTGTGGGACAGCAGTTTCATATATACCTACTTTCAAGCTAAAACCAACGCCACTATCAGCAATAACTTGCAAGTAGTTTTCCCAGAATTTTTCAGCGGATTTGCGAGCGGTAACTTTTTCTTTGGTGGCGCTTTGACATGGCGTTTGCAAATGAATATGTTTGATTATGATTTTGGTAGGAAAGTCAATCTAAGTCCCGATATCACCATACGCCCTGCGATTGGCTTGAAGGGTGGTACTATTTATCAACACATCAATAGTACATGGAATGCGTTAGCGTATACATCTACAGAAAAGCTTGAGAATAATTTTGTAGGTCTAGGGCCCAGCTTTAGATTGGACTCTAGTTGGCACCTGCTAAAAAATCTAAACCTTTTTGGCAATTTTGCTACAGCTTGGATGTGGGGCAATTGGCAGATTTCTGATGTCTATTCTAGACCAGCTGTCTCTGGGATCGTGACTGCCACAACTATTTCTACGGAATTACATAATACTCAGCTTGGTACTATGGTATTCGATTATTGCCTTGGCTTAGAGTTAGATTCAAAAAGTAAGCCTGGTTTAAAAATACAAGTTGGCTACCAAATGCAGCTCTGGGTCAATCAACTACGCATCCCAACATTCCAAATTTTACCAGTGCACGGTGACTTAACATTACAAGGTGGAACATGTCGCGTCATTATAAGCTTCTAATTGTTTTGTGTATGTTATTTACGCACAGCGCGCATGCGGCGGAGGCTTTTGCTGACTTTTTATATTGGCGAGCTACTGAAAGCGTGGATTGGTGTTACAGTAATAGTTTAAGTACTCCCTCGCAAGTGATAGATTATCAAACAGTGAATTTTGCCTATAAGCCAGCGTTTAGAGTTGGAATCGGCAGCCATGGCCGTTTTGATAATACTTTTTCGTATACACACTATTACACTAGCTCTAATGCTACAGCAGTTGGGAACTTAGTCACAACCTTCATAGGCGGTAAACTCGCACTAAATGGTACCTTCTCACGTTCAGGACAAATTAGCTTTAAAATAGATTTTAACATGTTTGATTGGGATCTCAGCCAACGTTTATACGTAGCAGACACTATACAAATCCGCCCGATTGTAGGTGTAAGAGGCGGTTGGATCAATCAGCGTGCGATTACAGATTTCCAAGGGACAGTGACATACAATGAAAATGTTAAAAACAATTTTAAGGGTTTAGGGCCTAAATGTGCTCTTGAAAGTCGCTGGACTTTAAAGCAAACAAAAACTTATAAAACAAATATTTTAGCAGTATTTACGGCTGCATATTTATTCGGCGAATGGAATATAAGCGATGTTGTCACGCAAAGTACTGGTTCCGTAATCAATACTTCGATTGGCAACAGAGATTTCGGAGCTTTTGCAGCCCAAGGCTTGATCGGTATAGATTTCTCTTATAAACGCACAGATTTTAAACTCGGCTACGAAATAGCAGACTGGTTTGAACAATATCAGGTATTAGATGACGGCACTGGCGCACGCTGTGTTGATTTGCTTTTGCAGGGGTTGACCCTTGGCATATCTTATAGATTTTAAAATCAGATCTAGAGACTCTTAAAAGAAGTATTTAAGTTTCAGAGTCGCGCTGTTATCCAAATATGCTGTACGGATTTGCACATCATAACTACATTCTAAATTTAGATTATCACACAAGTTCAACGCTAAATCTGCGCCGAGTGTTAAAGCTAAGCGCGCAGTATGGGACGTAACAATAAAATTCTGACTTCCTACTACGAAATTAGCTGTCACGGCATCACCCGGATTAATGGCATCATATGACACCATAACCCTAGCCTCACGTGATCCACTCAACCAAGGTACATCACCCGGTATTGACAATCTAAAACCAGTACCTAGCGTGAGTAAATTTGTATTCGCGGAGTTTGCTACATGTAAGGCAGCCACACTACCGCTCTCGGTATAATCTGGTCTATATAAATATGTATAATCTAGAGAGAATAGTTGTGTAATTCTAAATATTTCATTTATATCAATAAATTTACCAAAATTAGCCCTTACCCCAGCTAAGCCACTGTTATAATTAGAGGTGACGCTCAAGTTGCCTGTACCCACATTCACATATCTACTACCATTGTTTGTACCGTAAGCCCCGTTTAGCATCCACTCCAAGAAGACATCACCAGCTAGAGAATTAGCCCCATAAATAAGAGCATGGCCTGAATTAATATTTGTATTAAATTGAGCATTTGAATATTCTTCGACGCGAGTATATGAGTAGCCAGCAGCAATACCGTAAACATTGATACCATCAGACAATGTATCCATGCCTATTAGCAAACCGGCTGATTTAGCACGATATCCTTCATTAAACAATTGCGTGTTGGGATTTTGGCGCGCGATACTACCAAATACTGTTGTCCACATAGCTAAATTGGGTGAGATATCTCCACTGGCAAAACCTGTCATTTCAGAGGCAAACAGTTCGCGCCTGCCAGACACCCTCGCAGAGATTTTATTCAAGACAGCATTTTGTAGACCAATATTAATGGCATTGGCATTGTTAGATGGCATAAATTCGTGTAAAAGCTGATTGTACTGAGCTTCAGTTGTGCAAGCGGATAGCGCATCAATCAATGCCTGCTGACCACTAGTAGTTGAGCCATTACTCATAGCATTAATTACACCTGCAATAGCAGCATTAATGCCTGCATATGCTGAGAATGTTACGCTATTAAAAAATACTTGTAATGCATTTGGGGCAAAGTTGTACGTCCAGCTATATAATGGATTGCTTGAAACAGGTAGATTTACTTGCGTTAAACCATTATACGTGAGAGTTCCTGTTGCTGTTATTATTGACCATGTGTGCGAAGTGTTATTATAGCTAGAGCTTATATTAATCACATCATTCGACACATCAACGTTACCTACCACATTTAGCTGATCAAAAGTACTCATGTTTGTAATTGTGAAATTTTGGCTATCAGCACTATTGTAAGCTGTAGCTGTCACGTTTCTTGCACCAGAAATATTTACCGTTCCAGTATTTGCAAAAGTCGCCCCTGGCATACTAATATCACCACTTAAGTTTACAACTCCATCCGTAGTAATAGCACCGCTTGTTAAATTTACACCTGAATTTATAGTCATAGTGCCGTGATTTGTGACCGTAGAAGTCTGCGCACTATTTACTACTGTTACATGTCCACTTGCTTGATTCGTAAGCGCCTGTGCTACATTTGCACCGCTTTGTAACTGTAGTGTACCTGTTGCTGAGTTTATAATACTACCAGCTCCAGTTACGCCCTGTACTAAAATCATGCTGCCATTATTAGTTATTGTGCCTGAGTTTGTGATAGCACCAGTCATAGCAAATGATCCTGTGGCGCCAATACTTGTGCTAGCACTACTATTATTTAGAGTGCCGCCCTGCAAGCTTGCATTAAATGCTGCTGTAGTTCCTGAAGCTATGACTAGTGCTGTACTGGCATTGATGTTTGCTCCTGCCGTAAATGTACCAGCGCTAATATTAATATTAGGCTGTGTAATCGCGGAGTTGGCGGTTAGATTAGTAGTTGGGAACGTAGTTGCTGCAGAATTTACTCCTATGTTTAAGGTGCCAGAGCCAGTTGTCAACGCACCTGAAAGTGCAGATCCAGCATTATAAATATACACGTTGCCATTATTTGTGAAGGATGCATTAGAAGTAAATGTAATTCCACTGAAGTTCATTTTTCCAGCAGCAGCATTAGTTGGTGTGCCGGCAAAATTTGCTGATGAGAAGGCACTAGTAAAAGTCATAGTACCTGCATTGCTAAATGTTCCAGTACTAGATCCAGATAAACTTGCAGCAACGTTGACAGTTGTATTTGTTGCTACGGCAAATGCAGATCCCGCTGTTACTGCATTGTTTATACCGAATGTACCTGCATTCACATTAATAGTTGGTTGTGTGATGGCCGCGTTAGTAGTGTAATTTGTAGTAGCAAAGAGAGTGCCAGCAATATCAGAGCCTATATTTAATGTGCCAGAGCCTGTAGTAAGGGCTCCTGAAATACTAGCGCTCGGGTTGTATACATAAACGGTGCCATTATTAGTAAATGATGCATTTGAGGTAAATGTAACACCGTTAAAACTCATTTTGGCTCCAACTGCATTAGTAGGTGTGCCAGAAAAATTTGCAGCAGAGAAAGCAGTTGTAAAGACCATGGTACCTGCATTGCTAAAGGTTCCGGTACCAGATCCAGAGATTGTTGCAGCCACATTCACTGTGGCATTGGCTCCAGTAGTAAACGCAGTACTTGCAGTTATATTGTTGTTTGCATTTACTGTGCCTGTTGCAATATTCACAGTTGGCCAGCCAGTTATAGCGCTGGTAGTTGTGTAATTCGTAGCATTATCAACTGTACTAAATGAGTCTTGTCCTACAGTAAAAATGGAACCAGTAGCGCCACCACTAAAATTAATGCTAGCACCAGTTCCAGAAATATATACATTACCAGTGGTAGCAGCAGAATTACTGATCGATGAGTTTGTATAAATGTTTATAGACGTATAATTCAAAGTTGAAGTAGTGCTAAAGGTATTTGCTGGTGTTACTGTAGTCTCGGTTGGATCTCTACCTACGCTGAAAACCGTGCCAGATAAAGCTCCATTAGATATTGTGCCAGATGCCCCCACCATATACACGGCTCCAGTACTGGTGAAGCTTGTATAATGCGCCCTATTAAAAGTCGCACCTATAATTAAAGCACCAGAATTAGTAAAAGTCCCTGAAGTATTCACGGTATTTACATTTTGAAAGAGCCCACCATTTGCAGCAATAGATACGTTACCAGTAGTCGCTAATGGTTGTGTGCTTAATTTTAGTGTCCCTTGGGTTATAGTCGTGCCACCCTTGTATGTATATGAAGCACCATTAAATGTGGTTACACCAGTACTAGTACCCATATTTAAAGTTACACCAGCATCAAAATTACCTACGGTAGCATTACTATCTGCGTCTATTGCACCAATATTTTGATTTGATGAGCCCGTTATAGACAAACTTGCAGCTTTAAATAAGAAAATATCCGGCCCAACTGCGGATCCAGCAGTTGGAGCTGTACCACCCGCACTATTCACCCCAGCCGCACCGCCTATAACGTTAGTATTTACCACACCTGGCCCAATAGTGGTGCCGTCACCCAACTGGATAGTACTGCCTTGTGCAGCAAATATAGCTCCACCTATCCCAGCGCCACCACCACCTGCTGCATTACCGCTTAAAAAACCACCAGTTCCACCCGTTCCTCCAAATGCTCCACCCTGTCCGCCAGAACCAGCCACACCACCATTATTACCGAAGCCACCGCCTCCGCCACCAGCACCCCCTCCGCCACCGCCACCGCCTGGCCCACCCGCACTGCCACCTGTAGTATTAGTGGATGCACCACCACCGCCTGCACCAAAAGCTCCCCCGGCAGCACCGCCGCCGCCGTTAGGTGCTGGGCTTTTAAAGCCACGCTGTCCGCCTTCACCATAGCCACGCCCACTTCCTCCAAACCCAGCGCCACCACTACCGCTCACCGTACCCCCAGCACTACCAGTAGTTGAACCAGATCCACCGCCACCTGCACCTCCAATAGTACCCGCTGCGCTAGCACCACTACCACCACCACCACCAACAGCTAGAATTTCTACTGTTGCAATTCCTGTAATTGGAGCTACAACTACCAATCCAGTAACTGGCACAACTGTTGAAGCAACAGTAATACACCCATTAGAATCGGTAACTGTATAACGAATGGTTGCGTTTCCACCTGCCACACCGGTAACAACTCCTGAGGAATTTACTGTTGCAATACCTGTATTCA
>DALYEH010000020.1:13301-15799 GCA_031972715.1 Gammaproteobacteria bacterium
CCGCCAGCGCCTCCAGCCCCCCCGTTTTTATTAGCAGCACCTACACTCCCCCCTGTTGTACCGTTACCGGAAGCACTCACGCCACCTCCCGCACCACCACTACCACCACCATTTCCACTACCCCCACTACCCCCAGAGCTAGTACCAGCGATCGTATAACCTGTTAAACCAGCACTTGCTGCGCCTACGCCTGTAACAAAAAAACTAGCGTTACCCCCACCACCTGCATCGGCAGAACCATAACAGCCATCAAAGCCACGCCCACCTTGTGCTACGCAATTAGCAATGCTAGTGTTATTCAAAACTAAGCTCTGATTAGCATCCACATACACTCCGCCACCGGCACCCAAGCCACCACCACCGCCACCACAAATTACAGCACTGCCCCCACCTTGCGCTAAGCCCCCGGTAAGGCTTAAATTCGACAAAGCCAATCCAGCATTTGCTGTAGCAAAAAGCATACTCGTGCCACCACCAGAAATTGTTACTTTAGGTTGACCAGATGCAGACACACAGCCGGAGGTACTGCCATAGCATATAGTTGTACCGAATAGTAAATTCGGCAAATTAGAACTCGCAGTAAGAGTAGAGTTAGCGGCGATAACTGAGTTGTCGATTATTATAGAGTTACTGCCCGGGGTGGAACCGGAGCCGTTAGCATTAATGTAATTAATTACTTGCCTTAAGGATCCTGTTTGGGCGGTACCTGCAGTATCGGCTGTTGTATTAACTGTACCTGTGGCGGCGCATGCTACTCTAAGGGCAGAGCAGAACAAAAAGATAAAAAGTACACTAAAAAGCGCACTTGTCATGCATAACACCCTTTTGCGCGCCACAAAGATATTAATTTTCATGTAAACCGTACAAGTTATAAATGTAGCTATATGTCTTAAAGAAAGTCTTACATTCTAATTCTAGAAGAAAATTTGCAAAGCATGCTTTTTGCGCTACATTGACTTCACTATGCAATATACCTCTATACATGTCATGCCCAAATCCGGCACAGAATATTTGATGATTTTCTTTGTACTCTATAAAAAATTACTTATAAAACAAGACATAGTTTTAACAGATTACTTCCCTATGTGCTCATTTCCTGTCGAGTTTAATAACACTAGACTCCTATTCAATCACGATGCATGTCCTGGGTTTTACAATCCAGAAGTTCAAGCTGAATTAGATCCGCGTTGGTCAAAACTAGAATATGGAGACCTTATGCCTTGGACTAAATGGTTTAATTCTACAGCAGAGGAATTGCATATTTTAAGGAATGCTTCGACTCTGCAATTACAGGATATACGCAGTGTATTTGTGTATAGAAACCCGCTAGACCAGCTAGTTTCACATTTCAAACACTCCAACTCTTTTCCTGCAGATATTGATCTCTCAGCCGCAGACTATGAGAAATTTAACGACCTGCCAAATTTTATCTTTCACGAACGCGCTCTCGATAGCTACATCAAATTATATTTAACTTTTGAATATATGAAAAACAAGCACCAAAATCTACTATTTATAACATATGAAGAATTAAGCACAAATCCAGAAATCACTTTAAAAGCCATCATGCAACATTTAAATATACCTTATGATGAGAGTGCATTTCAGGATGCAGTAAATCTTAGCTCAAAAACAAATATGATAGCTTTAGAAAAAAAACTAAATCACTCCCTGCAAGCTATCAACAATGAAACATTGCATATTGCTAGGCATGTCAGAAATGGTGGAATAGGTGTATGGCAAAAATTCCTTACCCCAGAAATAGTGTCTAAAATTGCAGACCGATTGCAAGAATTTGGTATATCATTGCATACATTTACTCTAGCAGAACACTTAGAGGAAAAATTTGCTTTTGTAGTTAAAAAAACCCGTTATAGAATGTAAAGATTACAACAGCCACCCATCACTTCAGCTCTTTTCGTAAAATTTTACCTACATTAGACTTAGGCAAGCTATCTCTGAATTCCACAACTTTAGGGATTTTATAACCTGTTAAATGTATTTTACAGTAGGCGCGCACTGCGTCTTGATCCATTTGTGGATCAGAGCTTACCACAAAAGCCTTCACCATTTCGCCCGCTATCACGTCTTTAGCAGCAACTACCGCAACTTCTTTGACACCAGGCATAGCAGCAATAACATTTTCAACTTCATTCGGGTAGATTTTAAACCCTGAGACCATAATCAAGTCTTTTTTGCGGTCTACGATAGAGATAAAACCATCTTCGTTAATAGTTGCTATATCGCCTGTATTTAACCAGCCATCGGCATCTAACACCTTTTGTGTTTCCGCCTCCTGTTTCCAATAGCCTAGCATGACTTGCGGTCCCTTAATAAATAACACTCCAGGTTGATTAAAACCCACTTCTACACCATGATCGTCGCGAATAGAAATATCTGTAGAAGATATTGGTAAGCCCACTGTGCCGTTATAACCTTTAAGGTTCATAGGATTAATGCATGCTGCAGGGGATGTTTCCGTCAAACCATAGGCTTCT
>DALYEH010000021.1:0-9238 GCA_031972715.1 Gammaproteobacteria bacterium
AAAGATTAGCCGCTTAGTGCTACCTCTATGTACCACAATTAACATGAATGGTTGCGCCGCATTTATATTCGTAACAGTCATGTATCTAATGCAAAACCATGGGGTCACGCTTACTTTGCCTATGATGACTGGATGGGTCTTTATCGCAACTATTGCTGCCATAGGCAATGCAGGGATCCCAATGGGATGCTTCTTTCTAAGCGCAAGCTTGTTAGCCAGCATGAATGTGCCAATCTCAATCTTAGGACTGATCTTGCCGTTATATAGCCTAATTGATATGTTGGAGACTGCTTTAAATGTTTGGTCGGATGCATGTATTGCTAAAGTGGTAGATCATAAGGAAAAGATGCAAAGGCTCTTTGATGCAGAAGCTAGCAAGGTTACAGTTTAAAATTTATACAGTACCGCAGTGAATTTACAAATCAATTGCAGATTACATATACAATATGATTCTTTTATCTTAAAATGTGCATAATTGTGTTTAAGGAAGTATGAATATGCAATCGAGTTCTAAGCAAACTACAAAAACCACCATGATCTTGAACGTATCTTCAGTTAAGAATATGATTGCCGCAGCAGTAGCAATAGTTCAGCACGATCTTCGCGGGCTTAAAGACGGTCTAACAAATATATCATCGGCAAATTACAACTTGTTCTCTAAGCATTTTGAAGACGTTGATGACCAAGTTATAGAGTCTTTTTTTTGCTTTCTGTCACTAAATAAAGCTATGTTGATAGTGCAAGATCTATCACGTAAAGATATGTACAATTGTATTCTGGATAATCGTGAGAATATTAAGCGAGCCGTATACATATTGCAGAATAATTTAGCAGCCTTGTGCATCATGCGCACCAAACTGTTTTTTTTGGAGCGTCAAGATCCATCAATCAGTCCTTATGTGCATAAATTCTATGAGAATATTGAATCTTACATTCAATATGCAAAAAGCGATCAGCCTGGAGTGCCGATGGCTTTAAAGAGTTTGCAGAGAAATTATGATTACATGATAGAAAATGAACAAAAAATACTGACGGAGTACATGGAGCCTAATAAATGTCTTGAGCTGTTTAGTGCATACTTAGAGGATACGCAGCATGTATTTCTAGCTATGCAAGCTACTTTTGGTAAAACTGTTTCTGAGGCAAAATGGAAGAATCTAAGTAGCGATGAGCACAAACAGGCTCTTGATAATATCAATTTAATAAAAAACAACATAGAAGTGTTCCAGGCGAAAATTAAGTCGATGGGTACATTAGTGCATAATTTTTTTAACATGTACGATCCTAAAGTAGAAGCAGAATTGCTTCAAGATGAGAGTCAACAAAAGCATGATCATGAGATGCCAGAGAAACAAAATAAAAAACAGGCAAAACCTAAGAAAAAGTTTCAACACAAGCCAAAAAAGACCATCGCGATTGCACCTCAGCCAGTAGCTGTGGAACCTGCAGTAGTTGTGCCGTTGCCTGTAGAAGAACAAATTATACAAGATTTTAGAAAACTTAATATCAGCAGTGTGCAAGAGGTGTTAGATTACGTAGATACAATAACTATGATGCAACAGCAAAGGAATAATCAACATAGCAAACTTACAGACACGGAAAAGTTGGCATATGCAAAATGCTTAGTTTTAGCTTTTAGCAGTTTACGTGCGCATATGTCTGAAGCTGAGAGTCTTAATAAATTACAGAAAAAAGTCGAAAAGTTATGTTCAGAGATCAATAAGGACAATAAAATTAATTATTTACTGAGCAGATTGTTGCCAGCTGAATTATATAAGGTGCAAACAAGAAATACTCTAGCTTATATAAAAGCAAAAAATTTTAAAATCGTTGAGCATGGATATGGAAGACTAGTTATTGCATGCACTGCGGATAGATTGAACGAATGGCTATCCTTGTTAGCTAATATTGATACAAAGATAAAGCAAATTTCTAAGTATATAAGCCAAGCTATTCAAGCTGCATCTGATAATTTGGAGCTCATCAATGAGGATATATATGTATGCCAGCTGCTTATCCAAGCAGAGTATGAGCAAATAATTGAGCAATATCATGCACAGCTAGAGTATTTTGCGCAGCAAAAGCAACTGGCTCAGCTACAAAAAGAGCAATATAAGGAGTACCGTCTTACCTTAACCCCTAAGATTCATCAGAGTGGTCCTAGTGAAGCTACCTTAGTACAGAGAGAGCTAGCAAAAGAGAAGTTTTCTGACACATGTATTTCGCACATGCGCGATAAGTGCGTTAGTATCTATAGTCAGGTACAAATGTTGAAAAAGCATTTAGTAAAGAATACGGTAGTTAATACAATAGAAGAAATGCCACAAGTAGAGCATTCAAAATCTCAGATTCAAGATATTCCTGTAAACGCGTTTGCACCAATTAAATTTTCCCGCAGCCAATCATGTCCTACTTTCAGACATTCTATACAAGAGCTTTATCCACCTGAGGACATAAACCCAGAACAAACTACATCTGGTAGATTAACTCGTAGTAGGTCCATAAGCTTCGTGAGTCTTTAGTTGTTTTGCTAATGTTGACATTTTATATTTGCGCAGACTATGCTAAAGATAGAAATCAATTTGCTAAATTACTGATTTAAGCAGTATTTTTATTGATTTTGTCTCGTGACTAATGCAAGGAGGCGTTAATGTCAGGATCTGAGGCAGCCGCTACAAGCCATACACATGTGCAGCAAAGTTTTTATGAAGCACACACAAACAAGGCGTCAATATATCACGGGCTCACATGGTTAGATTTTGTAAGTAGCTGGCAGGTAAATATTTGGCTGGATGGCTATACAAATGCTGATGGTTATCGGCATTTAAGTGGACAGCACTATATTGGCACATATCCATGTGAGGTAGAAGCAGCTATAGCTTATGATGATACTGCCGCCTTGATTATGCAACAAGATAGAACTAAATTTTATCCTTTAAACTTTGGACCACCAAATCTGCCAGAAACTAGAGTAAAACGTGTTGCTGCACTACGCTTTGCAGAACAAATCTATTTGCAAAAAATTAATAAATTACAAGATCGCTTATTTTATTCTAACAATACATCTCATCCTAGCAATGTTGATGGTATGCATGGCTATGCTGTTAACAATACACATAAGAAGCATGTACAAGATACCAGCTTATTACAGCCGTCATTCAAAAGGAATCATATTGAGAATACTCTTTCAACTTTGTACAGTTATAGCTGGATAGATCCAAAAAGCAACAAACAGATATATTTGATGTATATGCGAGGTTTCGTTCTGGCACTTAAGTTTTCAGATCAAGGTATGAGTTGGTGGTTGCAAGGCAAAATAAATGGCGTGTTCCATGAGTGTCAGATTAGCCTACATAATGCATTTCATGAAGATGCAAAAAAACAATTACAGACTTTGATAAGTATACACCCGATGAAGGGAGCAGAAACTACTCATAATGACGTGCTTGTGTTAATAGCTGATAAATTACAAAATCAAAACTTTAAAATTGCTAATGCACTTGCTTTTTTTGATGTACAGTTCATCCTGACTGTAGATTTATATATATACAAATTTAATCAAACTACTGTTTTAGAGCCAGATCCTGCATACAAGGTGGTACCACAATATCAATTATATAAAAATTCTTATACTTCCTTAGAGTCAGAACTGTTCAGTGAGCAACTATTAGATAATCTATTGGATCCAGATTTCTCCGAACCAACATCAGACTTCATTGCTACGTCTGATGCTCCTAGTGTGCGGCACAGTCAAAATCTACATGATACAGAGTCTTTGTAAAGATAAAATAATAGTAGAGTTCTATGGGCTATCGCAAACTATATCAGTGTTAAATCTTACATGTGTAAGGTATTTTTTGCTTTTGGATCTATACTATACAAAGCTCATATACATAGAGTGTAGGATATATGCAAGATAGATTAGTATATAAACACGAAGAGCATCATTATGTAAGTCGCACAAGCTGGTTACGTGCTGCGGTGCTTGGTGCAAATGATGGCATTATCTCAGTTTCGAGTCTAGTCATTGGAGTTGCGGCTGCTTCTGTAGGAGCAAAAGAAGTATTAATTGCGGGTGTTGCTGGGTTAGTTTCTGGTGCAATGTCTATGGCTGCTGGCGAATATGTTTCAGTAAGCTCACAATATGATCTAGAACAGGCGGATCTTTCAAGAGAAGCGTTAGAATTGCAGCAGACACCTGAAATTGAAACAGAAGAACTGGCAGAGATCTATATAGAGCGTGGTGTGGATGCAGAGCTTGCACATAAAGTAGCAAAGCAAATGATGGCAAAAAATGCATTGGAGGCACATGCTAGGGATGAATTGGGTATAAATGAAATTACAATCGCTAGGCCCTTGCAAGCAGCTGTAGCCTCTGCAATCTCGTTTTCTTGTGGTGCGTTCGTACCTGTTTTTTCAATTTATATTTTTGCAGTTGAGTATTTTGTCTCGGCGGTATCAATTTTATCTATCATGCTTCTCGGCATACTTGGAGCGGTGGCGGCTAAAATTGGTGGTGCGCCTATATTACGCGCAGTTTTAAGAATAACCTTTTGGGGCGCTGCAGCCATGGGCTTTACGGCGTTGATAGGAAGTATGTTTGGAACAAATTTATAAATTAATTCTGTCATCCAAAAATCATACCTCCATTGTATGAGAAGTTAAATAATATGCGCCAATTATTGCTGCTATTATTGGTAACGTAAGTGTTAAATGGCTTAGCTAATATTAGTTCTGCATATAAGCGCTTTAATATTGTGGTGCGTGCACCTACTCCCATAGAAGTTGCTTCTTGGTGTCCTGCTTGAATAGTATTATTAATATTCCATGTTCCGCCATTATCTAGAAATGCAAAATACTGTATTTGCTTTATGTAATTTTCCTTGACAGCAACATTATATTGAGGTTCTATCTTAAGAGCATATCCGCGATCACCGGTAATCGTAGATGGGTCGAAACCATAGCCAAAAGGAGATCCACCAAAGCCGAAGGTCTCTGATGATAGTAAGGAATTAAATGCATATTGGCCTCTTGCCCATATTAATATGAAGGCTCTATTTTTAAATAAATGTTGATATCTACTTAGTGATAAAGTTGCTTTAGAGAATGCTAATTTACCTCCTGGAATGCTGGGCGGAGAGGTGTGCGCGTTAAAGATATGTAGTCCCTGGTAAATCGCTCCTTCAACCTCATGCATGCTGCCATTTGCTAAATATTTATTGTAAGTGAATTTCAAATCAATTGAACGTAATCCATCTTTGAAAAGGGGTACGCCAAAATAGGCTGTATGTGCATTTAAGTAATTAAATCCGATACTGAAATATAAATTTTCTGTTCTAGATCGAGTATATGTATATTTTAGGTTGGCATCGAAGATAAATGATTGGCCAGGAGTTTGCACCCCTGCAAGAGCAATAGAACTTAGATCAGGATGAGTTATGGTGTTGCTTAATAGTATATCTATTCCTAATCCGTTAGCGTTTATTTGTTGTTTGTGTGCTAGGGCAAAATATTTTAATCTTGATATATAAAATCCCAAGACTCCGCGTGCGCTAGTTTGACTTCCTGGTAAATAGCCGTTTGCATTTACTGCTGCAAACATTTGTCCTCTGCCTAATACTTCAGAGCTGAAGTTATTCACCCCAGCGCTCCAGTCGTTTCTCTGTTGTGTAGCTAAGAATGTCAATTCAGCAGCGCCAGGGTTCTCTGTGGAGGGTCTTAGCACAGCTTTGACTCTGGCTCCTGGTATGTCGTTTGCTAGTAATGTAAAACGTTCTAATTGTTTAAGTGTTAGAGGCTTTTGTATACATATATTTTTACCATAAGCAAGTAATAGATTGTAAGTTGCATCTCTCAGGATCCCCTCCACCTTTATCGTATCAACATAACCAGATACGACCTGTAGTGTCAAAATTCCGTCCTCGTGTATTTCTTGAGGAGGAACTATCACCCTTGTAATTATGAATCCTCTATTTCGGTAAAAGCGGGTTAATTTTATGCATATTTGCTGTATGTCATTAATATTAATTTTTTTTGTTAAAAAATCTGCATAAATTGGCAGTAATTCATCCGGATTTACAAGTAAATCACCAGTAAAATTTATACCTTTGAGTATGAACGACACTTTAGTTTTGTTTTTAACTTTAATTGGTACGGATGGTGCTATATCAACTTGATCCTCCTCTGGGCCTGTAGGTGGGTCTTGTTTAGGTGCAAGATCTTCTCCTGTACGTCCTGGGTTAATTTGTTCTATGACTGAAGTGGGGATATTGGGCGCTCCTATGCCTACATGGGTTATGCAGGCTAGTAGCAGTAAGCAAAGGCTTCTACTGAAAAAATGAAAATGGTTTCTAAACATTAGTTAGTCTTGTAAATATATAGTGCTCTTTTATACTTAACATATATAAGTGTAATTGAGACTGGGGCTTAAACAAATCCGCATATTTACTCATCATAACAATATATTGCTTGTAGTTCACATCGTGGCAAGCATGCTGTTTTACTCTGCTTTACTGCAAGCAAATCCACAGGATCCTATAGTCTTGCATGGTGATATTAATATTGCATACGTGGATCAAGTTGCCACCATACAACAAAATTCGCCACAAGCTATTATAAACTGGGAAAGTTTCAATATAGAACATAACGAGACTACGCGCTTTATACAAACTCCAGATGCCATAATTCTAAATAGAATTAATCCGCAGCACGGACCAAGTAACATTCATGGCAAGCTAGACGCTACTGGCACAATTGTCTTAGTAAATCCAGCAGGAGTATTTATAGGCAAAGATGCTAGTGTAGATGTGGCTGGTATAATAGCATCAACCGCAGATATAACGAATGAGAATTTTCTACAAAATAGGCTGCACTTCAACATACCTGGTAAATGTGATGCACAAATTATTAATCAAGGAAATATGCAGGCACATGAGCATGGACTAGTTGCACTCATAGGTCCTACAGTACGCAACGACGGCTTGATCCATGCAAAGCTAGGTAAAGTCATATTGGCGAGTAGCCAAGATACCATTATAGATATGAATGGTGATGATTTAATTACATTCGGCGTACCATGCATTGCAGGTGAGGGGGTTAGTAATACTGGTGAAATATATGCTAATGGCGGTGAAGTACTATTAACAACCAATGCGGCTGAAGGGATCTTGGATCTGGCAATTAATATGCAAGGCTTGATTCATGCTGATACTTTAGATGATATTAATGGCAAAATTGTGATTTATGGTGGGGAGCACGGGTCTGTTAATGTTACGGGAGATGTTCTAGCAGTAGGCAGCAAGGAATACACTACTGGAGGCAGCATAAGGATCACTGCTACAGATGGCGTAAATATTTCTGATAATGCACTCATTGATGTGTCTGGTGCTGCTGGCGGCGGAGAAGTATTAATCGGCGGATTTTACCAAGGCCAAAACAAGGAGCACTTAGATGCCAAGCAATTCTATTTAAAAAGCGAATTTAAGAGCAAGAGTATTTTATTGGAAGATCCTAGTAAGTTTAGTGTAGGTAAATATAAAAACTCAAAAAAAACTTTAGTCGATGCTGCAGTAAATATAAAAGCAGATGCATTGCATTCTGGTTGCGCTGGTACTATTGTCTTATGGTCTGATGAAATTGGCGCCTACATGCCTACAATTTCTGCTGCCGGCTTATCTGAACATGCGCTTGGTGGTTTTGTAGAAGCCTCAGCAAAAAATCTCTATGCAATCCCAACCAAAGTAGATTTGCGAGGCGCAAATGGCTCAGTTGGAGAATTGCTGCTTGATCCTGCTTTTTTAAATGTACAGACTGCAGGAGGTAGTCCATATTCTGCAGGCGCAAATAATTTATTTGCAAATAATGTAGGTGGTACAAATATTCTTACACCAGCTAGTATAGTTGCCGCTGCGGTAGGTGCAAATATCACTCTGCAAGCTAATACAGATGTTACTATTACCGATCCACTAGCGATTACTACATCCGCAAGAACTTTAACGGTACAAGCTGGGCGCAGTATTTTGATAAATTCCGCTACTTCTACAACTAATGGCGCCATTTTGTTAAGTGCAAATGATACAGCTGCTACTTCAGCGGACAGAGCAGCAGGTGCAGGTAATATCACTATGACAGGATCCACGGTTTCTGCAGGCACAGCAGGGTTGACCATGACTATAGGTACGTCTGCAGTAGCACCATTTACGCCGGGAAGTATTACTGCCTTGGGCCTAACTGGCGGAGCGATTGCTCTTTCTACGCCTAATGCTCTTACTGCTACAACTATTGCTTGTACTAGCCTATCAGTAGATGTTGGAGCAACTAGTAGCATCAACGGCATTATTAGTGGTGCCGCAGCAACTCTCACTAAAATTGGTGCAGGCTTATTAGACCTAACAGCGGCTAACACATATGGAGGTCTTACCACTGTATCAGTTGGCACCTTACGTGCTAGTAATGCAGCAGCTACAGGATCTACTGCAGGAGGTGTTACAGTTACAAGTGGTGCAACTTTTGAAATTAATGGTGTGGCGATCGGTGCAGAATCATTAACTTTGAATGGTGCGGGTGTGGGTGGAAACGGTGCCTTAATTGGGACAGGGACTTGCTCATTGTCAGGAGCTATAGCGCTTGCTAGTAATACGACAATTGGTGGTACAGGCACCATGACCCTAAGTGGCATTATGTCAGGCGCCTTTAACTTGATTAAAATTGGTTCTGGCACCATCTCACTCTCAGGAGCAAATACATACAGCGGTACTACAACGGTGAGCGCTGGTACTTTGCGCGCTAGCAATGCGACTGGTTTAGGCGCTGTGGGAAGCGCTGCTACAGTAGCAGCAGGTGCGACACTTGATATTAATGCTGTCACTGTAGGCGCAAAACCTCTTAATATACAAGGCACGGGCGTAGGAGGAGCCGGAGCTTTGACTGGTACAGGCACAGCTACTTATGGTGGAGCTATAACCATGGCTGCAGATACGACTATTTCTGGTACAGGAACGCTTACCTTAAGTGGGATCATCTCCGGGGCCTTTAACTTAACTAAAGACGGTACAGGCACTGTTTCACTGTCTGGGGCAAATACTTATAGCGGCACAACCTTAGTTTCTGCTGGTACGCTGCGTGCTAGTAATGCCTCTGGTTTAGGCTCTATAGCGACTGCTATAACTGTATCGCCAGGTGCTGTGCTAGATGTAAATGCTGTTGCTGTTGGGGCTAAGCCACTATCAATTTCAGGCAC
>DALYEH010000021.1:9248-13480 GCA_031972715.1 Gammaproteobacteria bacterium
TCTTACGAAAGTTGGTACCGGTTCAGTAACGCTTTCTGGCGTCAATACTTTTTCTGGTACCACGCTCGTCAGCGCGGGAACTTTACAAGCTAATAATGCAAGTGCTTTAGGATCCAATGCATCTACTATTACTGTGTCATCTGGAGCTGCACTAAGAATTAATGCTGTTGCTATTGGTGCTAAGCCGCTGTCTATAGCAGGTACTGGTATAGGCGGTACAGGTGCTCTAATTACCACTGGTACCTGTTCTTATGCAGGTGCCATTACTTTAACTGCTGATACAACAATTGGAGGTACAGGTAGTACAGCTACGATCAGTGGTAGTATTGGCGGTGGATTTAATTTAACGAAAGTTGGAACAAGTATTTATATATTATCAACAGCAAATACTTATACTGGTTCAACTATTATCAATGCCGGTACCTTGCGTGTTTCAGCAGATAATAGATTAGGTACAGCCCCGGGAGCATTTACAGCAAACAACATAATACTCGGAGGCGGTACTCTAAATGCTACTGCTGCTTTTACAATAAATCCTAATAGAGGAATAACATTGACCGCAAATAGTACTATACAGTCAGATGTAAGTACTTTGGTGTATGGTGGTGTGATCGCAGGCAGTGGATTTGGCTTTACTAAAACTGGGGCAGGTATTTTTCAGCTTGCTGGAGTCAATACTTTTACTGGACCGGTAACAATTTCAACTGGTGTACTTAACTTCACGCAAGCAAACGCTATTGCTAATTGTAGCACTTTAACCACCGCTAATACTGCTGGAGTATCTTTACAGCTAAATGGTACAGATCAGACAATTGGGTCGTTATCAGGGGGCGGTACAACAGGGGGTGGCATAGTACTAGGTGCTAATACTTTGTCAATAAATCAAACAGCAGCTACAACCTATGCTGGAGCAATTACTGGTACAGGGAACATACTGTTAACTAATGCTAGCACAAATACTTTAACTTTAAGTAGTACTACCAGCACATACTCTGGAATAACTACTGTTAATGGTGGTGCAATATTAATTACCGCAGATAGCAACCTGGGCGCTGCTCCAGGTGTAGTCACACCGGGCAAATTAGTTCTATCAGGAGGTACTGTAATTGCAAATGCAACATTTACGCTGAATGCTAATCGCGGCATCTTGTTGAATAGTGGTGGTGGCATTGTACAGGTTAATCCAGGCTTTACGTTAACATACAATGGCATTATAGCTGGCACTGGTAACATGACTAAGACCGGAACTGGCTCATTAACATCCAGTGGAGTGCATACTTATAGTGGTGTGACCAATATTAATAATGGTACCGTTACTTTAGGTGTAGCAAATGCGTTAGCTAATTCTAGTAGTATAAACTTTGCTAATGTAAATGGAGCAAATTTAAATTGTAATGGTTTTGCTCAGAGTATACAAAATCTATCTGGCGGAGGAACGACCGGAGGGTTATTGATATTAGGTGCAGCCAATCTAAGTATAAGTGAAGTAGCAGATACTACATTTGCAGGTGAATTTAGTGGCAGCGGAGATATAACACTTGGAAACACGAGTACTAATACACTAAGCTTAACCAATACTAGCACTGGCTTTACTGGTAATTTCAATTTGAATGGAGGGGTGTTAGCGCTGAACGCGGATGGCAATCTGGGGGCTACACCTGGTAGCCCCACACTAGGTAAGATCAATTTTGATGGTGGTACTTTAAGATCTACAGTTGATCTAACTATTAATGCCAATAGAGGGATAAATATTGCTACAGGTGGTGCTACATTCCTAACTGATGCAAACACGGTGATGACATACAATGGCAATATTGTTGGCAGTGTTGGTGCATTGTCCAAGGCAGGCTCTGGCACCTTATCATTAGGAGGCGCTAATACCTATTCAAGTGCAACTAATGTTACATCAGGAGTGTTGCAAATAAGTTCAACTAATGGGTTAGGCGCCACTGCTTCTGTAACAGTGACTAATGGGGCAAGTTTAGATGTAAGCTTTAATTCTAGTACTCTAGCCAATACTAATCAGATCACATTAAATGGTAATGGTTTCAGCGGGCAAGGGGCACTATTTGTTTCTGGATCATTAGTCACGATCAACAATCCTATGAATGTAGCTACGGCCAGTCTGATTGCAGGTAGTGGTAGTGGCACAATGAGTTTTGGTGGTACAGTCTCTGGCAACGCTAATACAACATTTAGTTTTCCTAATGCAGCACTAGCCTTGCCCATAATAAATCAGACGATAGGTGATTTGTCTGTCACAGCGTCTACAGGCATAACACAAAACGGCGCTATTACAATAAGCCCAGGTAATGCAACTTTTTCTGGAGCCACGGCTAATACTGATGTAACATTAAATGCTGCTAATGACTTTAGTAGCAATGCAGTACTATTTACAGGTACTACCAGTAATATCAGAGATGTTTATGTGAGAGATATCAATGTTGCAGCTACTGCTCCTACCGTATCTACTCTCAGTAACCTAAGAAATTATACTCTAGAGTTTAATAATGCAGCAATAAGCTTACCGGCTGTAACTTTGAATAATTCGGGATCAATGGTTATTACTGCTGGAGGCGCAATCGCACAAACTGGAGTGCTGAACATTCCTGGGACTAGCTCTTTTACTACAGGAAACTTTCCTATAACATTGAATCAAAATAATCTTTTCAGCGGCGCTGTTACGCTGGTTAATACTGGTAATAATGATGTAACTTTGCAGAATGCTACAGGTTTAGTGCTAGGAGGCTCTTCTATAGGAAGAAATATTATTGTAACCGCAACTGGACCTATATCCCAGACTGGAGCAATTACAGTACCAGGCACGGCAGGATTTACTGCTGGTAGCAATTCAATAGTTTTATCACAAAATAATTCCTTCACAGGTGCGGTTAGCTTAAGTAACTCTGGCGCTAACGATGTTTCTATCAAAACAACAGACGCGCTATCTTTAGGTACCGTTAGTGTAGGGCAAGATTTGTCATTAACTTCAGGCGGAAATATTACCCAAATTAGCACTATTAACGCAAGTGGTGGTTTGACAACAATCTCTTCTACAGTGCCAAATACAGATGTGAATTTAATGCTCGCCAATAATTTTGATGGTTTTCCTATTACATTTACAGGTACAAGAGCAAATATAAGAGATGTTTCTTTACGGAATGTTAATAGCAGTGCCGCTACTCCAATCTTGACAAATCTTACAAGTCTACGAAATTTGACATTACAACACGATAACGCTGGTATAATATTTTCTACTGTTACCTTACACAGTGGAGGCAATTTAAGTGCAATAGCTGGTGGGGCAATTACTCAAACTGGGATTATTACCGTTCCAGGTACAACAAACATTAATGCAGGGGCCTTTCCAATTACTTTAAGCCAAGGTAATAGTTTGGCTGGTGCAATCACCGTACAGAACAGTGGCACTAATGATGTGTCTATAACAAACACTACCAATACAATTTTGTCTGCATCTACAGTCGGTCAAAATTTAACTATTAGCACTACAGGTGCAATAACACAAACAGGTATATTGGTTGTACCTGGAAATTCTTCCTTTTCTTCTGGTAATTTTCCCATAACTTTATCCTTAAATAATTTATTTACGGGAGAGCTATCTTTCGCTAATACTGGAGCTAACAATGTTGCTGTAACTAATTCGCTAGCCACTATACTGGACACAATTAATATTGGGCAAAATTTATCTGTTGCAGCAGGTGGCAATATCACTCAAAGTGGACCTATAACTATGACAAACGGGACACTGAATATGTCAATTACTAGCCCAGTTTCCAGCATTTTGTTGACTGAAAATAATAATTTCGGTACTTTTGCACCTGTAATTAGTGGTACACAGTCAAACATAGTAAATTTAAACATTAAAAATGTTAGCACAAATGCAGGGATGCCTTTGCTAAGTGGACTTACGAATTTGCATTATTTAGAGCTAACTTTCCCAAATAGCAATATACCACTAGCATCTCTAAACATGAATGGCACAGCAATATTAGCAGCAAATAATATCACCGGAGATCTGAATGTGCATGGCTTGCAGCTAAATAGTAATTTTTGTAACCTGACAGGTTTTGTAAATGGTTTAGCAGGACAAGCAGCAATAGATCAAATAGTCTTGCTCAATACAATTACTGCGGGCACTCATTTCTTTGATGGCATAGATATGTATGGAACTACTCCCCCACCTACGCCTCCAGTACCAAATGGTGGCATCA
>DALYEH010000021.1:13490-15639 GCA_031972715.1 Gammaproteobacteria bacterium
AGAGTGTGTTCTATATGGAGAAGATATACAGGTTTGTATGTAAATTTTTGATTGCATACAGTGTATCTTTAAATTCTCTATCTCGTTGCAAAAAGAACAGTAACAGTTTCCACTACATTTTGCGATCCTGGCTCAATTTGACTAGAATTTGCCTTAGCTAATGCCATGGTAGACATGAACATAGGAGAGGGAGCTCCTTGATCTGCAGTAATTACATTTACAACTCGCCCTAATTGCATGCCTGCATCTTTAGCTATTTGTTGCGCATTTTCTATGGCTTTGGCGATAGCTTTCTTGCGCGCATTTTGCATCAAATCTTCATTATTAGCAAAGAAAAAATCAACTCCCTGAATCTGATTAGCTCCTTGCAGTACGGCTCCATCTACAATAGACTCTAACTGTTCTGAAGACTTATCAATATTTTTGACTTTGACAGTAATTGTTTGATTAGCTTGATAGCCTACAACAGTTTGTTGCTGATTATTGTAATTGTATTTAGGAGCAATATTAAACTGTGAGGTCTTAATATCTGGATCTTCGATACCTGCTTGTTTAATAAATGCAAGTACTTGATTCATTTGTTGGGTATTCTGTGTTTTAGCCTCTTTGGCTGTTTGAGCCTCTGTAAGCACCCCTATAGTTACGACTGCAGTATCCGGGATAGACTCTGCTTTAGCTGTTGCAGAAACGCTTAGAAGCTGTGCATCACCGCGAATCATTTGTAGTTGTCGTATGGAGAAAAGACTTACAAGAATAATCAGCATACAACCTAATATACTTGCGACCAATATTGGTAAACGGTAATTTTCCATAACACTCATTCCATATTTGCATGCCAGCTATATTTGTTATTATAGATTTAATTTACATATTAATGCAGTTTCTTTTACTATCACGCTATATAGTTAGCTGATTAATATGAGACATGAAGCGCTTAGAGGTACATTGGTTATTGCGCCAGGGCTTGATCCTTAAAACGCTTGCTACGTTTTGTGCGATCTAAAACTTGCCCTACTAATTGTCCGCAGGCAGCATCTATGGCATCGCCACGTGTTTTGCGAATAGTGCACACATAATCGCGATCAGATAAAATTCTTGCGAAAGCATAAATGGTCTCTTCATCTGAACATTCATAACCTGAATTTGGAAATGGATTAAAAGGGATTAAATTAATTTTACACGGCACTTCACTTAATAGGCTGGTAAGTTTTTTTGCATGCGCCTCACTATCATTCACGCCTTTAAGCATCACATATTCCATAGTGATAAAATAGCGATGATTAGCCGAAACATATTGCTTACAAGCAGCCAATAGCTCTTGCAAAGGATATTTTTTATTGATTGGTACTAAAATATTACGAAGTTCATCTGTGGGCGCATGCAAAGAAACAGCTAGCGAGACATCACACTCGGCAGCCAAACGACTCATAGCAGGTACTATGCCAGACGTACTGACTGTAACACGACGTCTTGGTAATGCATAGCCATATTCATCGCGCATAATGGACAATGCGCATGCAACGGCATCAAAATTTAATAATGGCTCACCCATACCCATCATAACTACGTTAGTGATTTGTGTGCATAATGGGCTATCAGTTACAGTCCGCAAGCGATCGCGAGCTAACCAAAGTTGTCCAATAATTTCTGCTACAGATAAATTGCGTTGAAAACCTTGACGGCCTACTTGTGAGGAAATGCATAATGTACCGCGCTTTTGCTCTGGGATAACCACCGTTTCTATTGAACTGCCGCCTGGTACTGCCATCAACCACTTCCGTGTCCCATCACTAGAGACGGACTCAGATTTTAATTCAGGAGCTTGTATAACGCAATTTGCTTGTAATGAGGTGCGCAATTGCTTGCTCATGTCGGTCATTAGGTCGAAATCAATAATACCACGGTTATGGATCCATTTTAGCAATTGCACAGCTCTGTATGGCTGTTCACCGCGTGCAATAAAAAAATTTTGCAAGCTAGTACGGTCCATGCCTAATAAATTGGTTTGTATGTTTTCCATTGGTGTTCTCTTGATTTTGCCTACTCTAATAGCTCTAAAGACAATACTTTGCTCATGGCTAGCTCTATAACATAATTGTACTGTTTATGACAACTAAGAACAATAGGCAAAAAAGTGTATCTACAACCT
>DALYEH010000022.1:0-3713 GCA_031972715.1 Gammaproteobacteria bacterium
CTCGCAGAAAAGTATTGTAACATTAATGTTAGGAGTATTAACATAATTGGCGCAAAAACCAAATTAAAATATGGAGCACCTACAGTCAGCGCATCGGATCCAAAAAATTCAGCCACCAATGGGAACAAAGTTCCTAACAAAATAGTGCCTGTAGCTACTAGCAAAAGCAAGCTGTTTGCTAACATGAAAATAGTTAAGCGCTGTGTGCTGTTTACAGTGACAATAGATGTTTGCATATTACGCAGATGTGTCACCAACCACCATAAAACTAAAAAGCATAAACTTAAGATTAATAATAAAAACAGCAGGCCGCGTTGCGGATCAGCTGCAAAAGCATGTACAGAGACAATAGAGCCAGAGCGTACCAAAAATGTGCCACACAAGCTCAGCATAAAACTAGCAATAGCCAGAAAGACTGCCAACCATAACAACTGGCCATTTTTTTTCGCAACTATGAGTGTATGCAATAACGCGGTATTCGTTAACCACGGCATCAAAGCAGCGTTTTCTACTGGATCCCAAAACCACCAGCCACCCCAGCCTAATTCGTAATAGGCCCACCAACTACCAAGCGCTATCCCCAAAGTTAAAAACATCCAGGTCATCAAGGCCCAAGGCCGCAGTGCAGTAGCCCAATTGGAATCTATGCGGCGCGTTAGTAAAGCAGCACACGCAAATGCAAAACCAATAGTTGACCCAACATATCCTAGGTATAAAATTGGTGGATGCAAGATCATACCAATATCTTGTAACAAAGGATTTAGATCTTGTCCGTCTATGGGGATGTTGCTAAAATTTCTAGCAAAAGGATTGGACTTATATAAAAGGATCCCTAGCAAACCAGCATTCACTAATGCAAAGATCAATAAAACCGCATTTGAAAAATCCCTAGTCCACTTCTGCGACCTGCTACATAAGAGCAAAGCCCAAAGACTGACAATAAAAATCCATAACAATAGCGATCCCTCATGCGCACTCCATATCGCAGGAATTTTGTAATAAAATGGTAAACTGGAATTTGAATTCTGTGCTATAAAAAGCACTGAAAAATCGTTATTAATAAAACAAAGCGCAAGAAACACAAAAGCTAAACTACAAAAAAATGCTTGCCCTAACGCTACTGGGCGCATAATTTGTAATGCACCAATTTTGGTATTATAAATTATGATTTGCAACAAGGCTAAGGTGAAAGCTAAGATAATACTAAACAAACCTAATTCTGCTAACATAGATCACCTTGGCATATAATTTTGATCATGTTTCGCCAAAATCTGCTCTGCAATAAATACATTTTCCATATTTAGTCGCCCTGCGGCAACCACCCCTTGGCCTTCTTTGAATAAGTCGGGCAATATCCCCACATATTCAACTAGCACGTCCTGTTTGTAATCGGTTACAATAAAACGTACCTTTAAAGCCTCTAGATATTCCAAGCTGTTCTTCTGCACCATGCCGCCGATTCTAATTTGCTGTTGCGGTAGTTGAGTCTTTATTTTAGATAACTCCGAAGGAGTGTAGAATAAATCTATGTTCTGGCGCAAAGCATATAATATCAATCCAAGCACTATAGCTATCCCTAGTAAAGTAACTAATAGATACGCAAGCCGTACAGCTCGTTTACTAATCACTACTTGATCCGTCACGTAGATCTTGTGTGATATTTTGCTGTATCGTAATATTCCTTTTTATAGCCACATATATTTGCCAGCTTAACAACACTAGCAACAGTGCATAACAAGGCCAAACATAGATCCCATAACCATCCATACTAAAGATGCTATAAATGTTGTCAAACATGTTGCATTGTCTCCCTTGATAGCAGTACTCGCACCCACTTGCTCTTACGCTCGCGCCATAATATTTCACTACGAATATTTATACAGGTAACGGCCAAGTATACCATATACATGCCGCATATTACGCACAATAAAGGATACAACATGGCTGGATCTATGGAAGGCTTAGAGAATTTACTGATACTCGCTGTTTGATGCAGAGTGTGCCACCACTCAACAGAAAAATGTATAATGGGTATATCAATCAAACCCACAACAGCCAAAATTGCACAAAATGTTGCTGCAACTTTTTGATCCTTAATCGCATCGCGTAAACCTATGTACCCTAAATATAAAAATAATAAAATTAACTCCGAAGTCAGCCTAGCATCCCAGACCCACCACGTACCCCACATAGGTTTCCCCCATAGAGCACCAGTTACTAATGCTAGCAAGGTTAACATAGCCCCAAAAGAGGCGCTGACTTTAGCCACCATATCCGCTAGTTTGACCTTCCAAATTAAATAAATGAAGGATGCTACCCCGATAATGGTATAAACAGATAAAGAGAGAATCGCGCACGGCACATGCACATACATGATTCGTGCCGCATCCATCTGCACATAGTCTGCAGGTACTAAAAACAGACCAGCAAACAAGCCATAACACAACAAAGTAAACCCTAATGCAAATGGATACACTGCTGCGTACCAGCTCAACTTATAAAAATTTTGTAACGTAAATATTTGCTTCATTCCATGCTTACCTTGATTGCTGTGGCTACTAATAAAGGCACACTTAATAAGGCAATTATTGTCAAAGCACCTAACAACGCAAAATGTGCAGCTATAGGAGAGCCCTGTACACTTAAAATTCCTAACTTACTTCCAACACATAAGATTGGCATATACAAAGGCAAGATCAGTAAAGCCACAAAAGTACCGCCACGTGCTAAAGGCACTGTCAGTGCTGCGCCTACTGCTGCTATTAAACTAAGAAATAAAGTACCTATAAAAATACTGCTAGTTATTGCCAAGATTGCCTGCTCATTTAAGCCATAACTAATAGCTACCAACGGCGTAAGCAAAACAATAGGCAGCGCAAAGATTAGCCAATGCACTAAAATTTTAACTAGAATTAATAAACTAAATGGCAACGGATGCAAGAACAATACATCAAACAAGCCAATTCTAAAATCCTCCCGTAGTAAAGTCTCTTGCGCCAGCATAATTGCTAACAATACGGAGATCCAAATAATAACTGGAGAGATCCACACTAGCTCTCGTGGCCAATTCCCAACTGCAATTGGAAATAAACTGGAACATAAAAGGTAAAATATCAGCACTGCTGCCCACTCCGCTCTACGCTGCATATGTATAGCAACTTCCCGTCTAGCAATTTTCAATATTACAGGCATCATATAGCATTCACCAAACAATGATCTTGCACTACACAAGGTTTAAAATCTAAAATTTTATGCGTAGCTATAACTATACTGCCTCCGCGCTGTAAATGCTTTAAGCATAAGCCGTGCACAATCTCAGAAGACTCTTGATCTAAATGCGCTAATGGTTCATCTAAAATCCATAAGCTGGCAGTAGTGATGCACAAACGTAATAAACTAAGCTGTTGCGCTTGGCCAGCAGAAAGACTATGCAATTTACGCTGCCTAAAGGCTTGTAAGCTAAATGTAGACAAACAACGCAAAGTATCCGCTTCAGAAAAATCCACTTTAGTAGATACAAATGCCTGTATAAATTTTAGATTTTGACATACCGTGAGATCTGGATGCAGGCCAGATCTATGCCCAACATAGCAGATCTCACTACAATTTTTTACGATTTGACCACTATGTGGCTTTATAAAACCTGCTATTGTCCGCAACAACGTACTCTTACCAATGCCATTGGGACCAGTGAGCTGCAATACCTGTCCAGG
>DALYEH010000022.1:3723-5291 GCA_031972715.1 Gammaproteobacteria bacterium
GCAAAGTACAATTGATCCTATCGAACAATACCCTTTCATTCCTAGAACATAATAGATTCTTAAGCTGTAACATTAAGTTAGTTCACAAAGCCATTAAAGCATTCCATACCAAATCAATTGTATACGTTTAGCTGCACAAAAAAAATGCAATCTTATTGCTGTATGGCTCACTAATACGTACAATATGTACAAGTAAATTTGGGGGTACTACGGGTGGCTGATTTTTTTATTAACTATGGTTTGTTTACAGCAAAGGTAATTACTTTACTCACTTTGATTGTGCTTGGCTTTGGATTTATTGTGGCAATAATAGCTAGTGCCATCGCTAAAGCAAACAAAGGCCGTGAATCCTTAGAAATTGATAATTTAAATGAAAAATTTGAAGATTATCAAGATACCATAGAAGCAGCAATCCTCACAAAAGATGAGTATAAAGCCGTGCAGAAGCAGCGTAAAAAAGCTGATAAAAAGGAAATTAAAGAGCGTAAAGCTAGACTGAAACAAGGTGAAGAAGAACCATATAGGCCAAGACTATTCGTGGTTAGGTTTGAAGGCGACATGCATGCCAGCGAAGTGGAAAATCTACGCGAAGCAGTTACCACAATTCTAAGCGTGGCTAAAGAAATGGACGAAGTATTATTAATTTTAGAAAGCCCTGGCGGCATAGTGCACAGCTATGGTTTAGCTGCATCACAGCTTATGCGTATCAAGCAAAAAAATATTAAACTTACAGTAGCTGTTGATTTAATAGCTGCCAGCGGCGGCTACATGATGGCTTGCGTAGCAGACCATATCATAGCCGCGCCATTTGCGGTGCTTGGCTCTATTGGCGTGTTGGCTGAAGTACCGAACGTGAATTCTTTATTGAAAAAGCACGACGTAGAAATAGAGCACCACACGGCTGGTGAATATAAGACTACTCTATCAGTGCTTGCTAAAAATACAGACAAGGGCCGACAAAAGTTCCGCGAAGAGTTACAGGATGTATTTTTACTATTCAAAGATTTTGTGGTTAGCAATCGTCCTCAGCTTGATATTGACAAAGTTGCTACTGGCGAAGCATGGTACGGTAGTAAAGCATTAGAGTTAGGTTTAGTAGATACTATAAAGACCAGTGATGATTTTCTAGTTGAGAAAGCTGCTAATGCAGATATTTATGAGGTAACTCTAGAAGTAAACGAAGGCTTGAAACAGAAATTAAGCAGCCTATTATACAAATCAACCAGCACAGCTATAGAGCGTGTGTGGTATAGATTTAGCAAAAAGTACAATTTTATTTCATAACGAGGTTAAGATGCAAAAAGATCTATCGCGCTTTAAAATTTTAGGCAAATTTAGCATATTACAATTTATGGCATTAGCTGGTTTATCAGGTCTAGTATGGACTCTAATCCTAGATCCACTTCTCAGCTGCTGTTAATACTAATGCAGCGCTCCGGTGGCACAGATGGATAGCGCAGTCCCCTCCTAAGGGACAGGTCAGAGGTTCGAATCCTCTCCGGGGCACCATTTTTCAAAGGTCTTTCGATGTAAGAAAAAGCCGCGCTGCATATGAATGCTAGGCGCGG
>DALYEH010000022.1:5301-14023 GCA_031972715.1 Gammaproteobacteria bacterium
CTTAGTTTTTCTCTGTTAGTGGCTATTGGAGGCCATTTGTAGGCACGCCATAATGTTCCACAGGCGGTTGGCAAGAATTGCAATTGCATCCTTCATAATTTGCTACAACAGGCGTATCTATATTTGAACTAAAAACAAGACCTTTGCTGCGGTTTAAATACTGCCTATTATCAGCAGCAGATGCTGTTGATGAAGCACCGTTTTTAGGTTGAGTCGCATTAGATAATCCTTTGACAATTATTTTCTTCATCTCCTCTAATTCCTCAGGACTAATATCTAAATGAATCTTACGAGCTATCTGCTCAGCAGCATTCCACTCACCTATTGTAAAGTTCTCACCATCGTTAGCCACATTAAAGAATTCTTTTGGATCTGGAGAAATCATTGCTTTTATTAGCTTACTCTCCGCATGCGCTTTAATTAAATTTGTGATATTTGGGTCACGGTGTACGCCTTGATATATATCTAGCTTGCGTATATGAGTAGTCAAATTCACTTCTGCATTAACCGTTAGCTCCATCACAGCATATAATGAAACAGCACAAAGGAAAGCTATGACAGTAGACACTGCATTTGACAGCACCAAACTAGCACCTAATAAGGTGGGCAGTATCAGCACACATCCACATACAGCGCATAAAGCGAGCATTATACCATAATAACCCACAAATGGCGCAAACATGTGGCAAGCTGTTTTTACACGCTCAAATCTTGTAGGTGCAATCAAGGGAGGAGAAGATTGCAATACTTGAGCAAGCCGTTGTTCTATAAGAATACTTAATTTAGGATTGCTAGAGTTTGCATACCACAGATACTCATTTAGCTGTTCTAATGTATATTTTTGTTTATTTTGCTCGAAATATTTGTATAAACTCGTTTTTAGTTGAAGCTTAAGATCAGATTTAATATTCAAATTACTTTGCATAAGGCTCATAAGATCACATAATTCTTTATGCTTTAAGGCAATTTGCTTTGTGGTAACCACAGTTATATATGCAGCAATAAATGCCCATTTACAATCTTCTGCTGTAGATGTAGTACCTTTTAACAGTATAGAATCTAGCAATTTTTTTGTTTCATTTAGGCACTCACTAAAGCCACGCTCTTTAGGTAGCCCCAGGTTAGCTATTTTGCCTGCGTATTTATGAAAGAATGAATCTACCCATGTACTAGTCGTAGAACTAGATGGATCAGCATTTACATGATCTTTGAGCAAAACTGTTATATTTGCGATGATAGACATGGCATACTACGCTAATTATTATTTAAGTAATAAAAGTAACATGCTCTAAAATCTCCGTCAATAGGTGTAAGGTCAGCACAAATTATGCTGCTTTTGTCTATCCTGAGCGCACTGCGTTGACAGATCTTCTATGCCGTGGGTATCCTCCCATATAATGAGTCCGTTAAGGTAGAACTTTTATGGCAAATTCAGGCTAAAGCAGCGCGAGCAAAGCCGCGCTGCAAGTGCATGCTAAGTGCGGATCATTCGCATGTGTTAAAAAAGCTAACCTGATTACTACCCGGTGGTGGTATCGCGACTTCTTCTAATGTACTGTCTTTGAGCTCAGGAAGCTCCTCGGTAGTTAATGCTTTACTTTCAGCATGTTCTAGACTCGCTGTATAAAGCGGCAAAATTGACGCTGGCCCTGCGGTTGAGTCTAGTCCTGAGGAAGCTTCTGCAGCTCGTCTATCTTGTATCCATTTTATATAGTCTTTAATCAAGTCATAATCCCTCTTGCTTAAGTCTTTTTTGATAAATTCAAGAATTTTTTCTGAAGCCTGTATTTCAGCTAAAGAGATTGCGGGGTAACTATCACCTAAAAACACATCAAAAAAGTTTGAAGGAATATCCGATAGCAATCCATTTATTAGCTTGCTTTCTGGAAAATCGCGCAAGACCTGCATGCTCTCAGGATTGCGGTGATGGTTATTATAAACATCTAATTTGTCCTGATACGGAGCCAAACTGTCTTTTGCGTCACACAATTTCTGCCTAGCAACGTAAAACAGAGTTGCACTCAAAAGAGCTACAAAGCCTACAAAAAACGCACCTGCATCGACACCCAACGTACATATTACCGCGGGCAACATGGACATAAGCATACCACCTGCTGCAAATGCAATTATGGTGTAAATCACAACCGTTACACCATAGTAAACTGCAAAGGGCGCATATACGACAAGCGCAGCTTTTAGGCGTGCAAATCTTGTAGGCATAGGATTATCATTAGATTGCATAGACATTTGTATAATTTGTTGTTGTATCTTAACGTGTAACCTAAGCTGAGATTTACGTTTTGCTAACGAAGCACACATTTGCAAATCTTCTAAAGAATATCGAGTTTTTACAGTATCAAAATAGTTTAGTATGTGCCCTTTGATTTCATCTGATAATACAGAATCATCAAGTTGCACGTCTATAAGATCACATAACTCTGCTGCAGGCAACAGAAGTCTCTTTTGAAGTGCTAATGTTAAGTAAGCGCAAGCAAGGGCCCTGGTATGCTCAGCGAGTGTAAGTCGACGATAATTTACTTTGATAAAGATGCCGTTTAATTTAGCACTTATAGAATCTAAAAAATCTTTTTTAAAATCACCATCCTGAATAATCTTGCTGAATTCTGGGGTACTTGAAATTTTACTCCACACAGCATCCCAACTAAAGTTAGGGTCTTTCTTAAAAAATTCTTTGAGTAAATTTCGCAAGTTTTTGAATTGAGACATAATCCTCGCCCTATTTTTATTTTTTAGTCGTTTGAACAGCTTGCCATGCTTGTACAAGCGGGGTCAATAGCTGCAAGGTCAAACACAGTGATATTGCATAATATTTGCATATACAATAATCACTGTGTGTTAACTCTAGGGCAAGAAGTCACATGCTAATTATCAGCTGTATTTAAGGACATTAACTAATCTGTAAACGTCTTCGACAGCATACTGTAGACGAATAAGATTGAGCATCATCTATAAAGCCCAACAACATATCCCTTAAACCCTGCCTCTCTTTCAAATGCGTTGAATTATTTGCCATAAATATAAAAGCGCGATCACGCTGATTGGTAGCAAGATACAAGAGCACCTGAAATATAATTCGCATATCTGTTTTTATAAATTTAGGCTGTTCTCTATTTGCCACTGCAATTTGTGTAGCAAATTCAGAAAGCATCAATCTACCCGCTATCTGAAAATACTTAGCAGTATCTGGCGTCAAAACTTTTTCAAACTCAGAAACGAAATATTCTTTCATCAATTTGCTATTAATTGAAGAATCTAATACATCCATATCCCTAAATGACTTCATTATGCGAGCATACACAACATCACACAACTTCGAGTGCAGGTATGTAGCTGTTAAGAACTCCCTTTGCATATTTAATTCATCTTTTGTTGCGCATTTAGCCATATTCGCAATTAAACTATAAACTTCAGAGGCTCGGTCTGAAGTAATACTACATACAGAAACTAAAAGTTGTTTTATAAATAAGGGTATATAATCACCAAGAATTTTTACTAATAAATCTTCAGGTAAGATATTCATCAAAGGCATGTTATCTATTGATATAGTGTACCTTGATAAAAACATTCGGTTATCATTTAGAAGTATAAAAAAAGGCAGAAATATCTCAGCAATAAATTCATTAGTTAACGCATCTCCCTTGATAAAACCACACAAATCAGGGTGGCTAGTTATTAACAATTTAGCTATGTCTGGCGTAATCGCAATACCTTGCGTAGATTCACCATATTTCCGGATTTTATTTGTTTTCAGGTGGAATCTTTGCTCTAATAAAAGATTGTCATTCCTATTAAGCATAATTCTGATTTTATTTGAATTAATAGGCATATTTCTAGGTTCAAGATCAGCTATTGAATCCTGGTCTGTTAATGCTTGCAGATCTGCGCCATTTTTAAGCAATAGTTTTATCATGTCTAAAGAATTTGCATGGAATATTTGATACAATAATGCAAAATGTAATGGGGAAAAGTTCAGGCTATCATACTCATGACGCGACAGCTTTTCTAGCGAGTGCTCTCTATAATTAATATCGACATTTTGTGCTTTATCAAGAATCATCTTTTCTACACTTTTTAAGTCATTGTTCTCTATATATTCAATAAATTTATATTGAAGTGCATGCTTTGGATCACGTAACGAGAATATGCTGAAAAACATGGTATCTACCCCTATTTATTATAATTTTAAGTATGATTAATTACGCTTAACCATGACATATACTATCATAACTTAGTTAGACTCCATGCGTCTTGAATGTGTTTTTCATCCATTGATAAAAATGTATATGCAACAATGCCATTTACACTTTAGTGAGATGGGAGGTATAAGTTGATGTTTTGTATGCAGATGGGATGCAGAATATACACAAATTTATGCCCCTTCAGGGGGGGCATATTTCTAGCAAGGCTCTTCTTTAGGATATTGCCTTAAATCCCAGACCAAGTTGAATTTTTCCATCACCTGCAGGATCAGATACGAAATATCAAGCTGCTTCCAGTTTCTACCCTGGCGAGCTGCGCTAGGATAATGATGGTGATTATTATGCCAACCCTCTCCAAAACTTAGCAGCGCTAAAAACCAATTATTTTTACTATGATCATCTGTTGCATAAGTTCTCTTGCCAAATAGATGCGCTAAAGAATTGATAGAAAAAGTAACGTGGTATATAAGTACTGTAGATAAAAAATATCCCCAGAATACAAACTTTAATCCGCCTAAGAGATACAGAACTAAAACTAAAAATAATGGCGGTAGTGCATCGTACCTATTTATAAATTTCAATTCTGGATATTTTACCCAGTCCTTGATAAAGCTTTCATCAGTTCTAAAGTTTTTATTTTGCAAAAACCAACCTATATGACTCCAGAAAAAACCACGCACGTGCGGTGAATGCTTGTCGTCTTTCTTATCAGAATGTTTATGATGGAATCTATGGTGCGCACTCCACCACAATGGCCCACGCTGAGCAGCAGTAGCACCACAGAAGGCAAAAATAAATTGTACCAATCTGGATGTTTTAAAGGCTCGATGGGAAAAATATCTATGATAAAACGCGGTCAGCGAAAATACGCGCAAACTATAAGTAAAGGCTAAGACCCAAACACACGACCAGGTGAAATCTACAAAGAAAACGCCTAAACTCAATGCATGGATAATAAAAAAAGGCATGCAACGCAGAAGGTCAATCTTGTCTTCGTTCTCAGCGTTTGGAACTTGGCCTTGGGCATCTATCCATAAGTAAAGGGATCTAACGAGTTGGTACATATTTTTCCTTTTTTGCAGTTTTAATAGCTGCGACTTTTTATAGAAGTGTTATTATACAATGAACAGAATATATTGCGAGACAACATGATTGTAAACATATGGCTTATTTTAAACTCCATCTTATATATAGGTATAGGGTTATTAACATTCCTTAATCCACAAAAAGTTGCTGCTACTGTTGGCTATATCTTATCTACAGCCGGTGCCTATGCAGAGCTCAAAGCTTGCTATGGCGGCCTTATGATAAGTATTGGAGTAATTATACTTTATTTACTAACAAAAGATAGGCCGATGGCACTGCTTTTCACGATTATCATTTATGCTGGTTTTGGTTCCGGGCGCCTAATTGGTATTTTGGTGAACAAAGCCTATGATTCTACAACCTTGACCTATATTGCCTTCGAGGTTTTTGCGACTCTTTTTAGTATCGCGCTGTATTATGCTACTACAAAGCAATAGCATCAAAATGTTATCCATGTAACTTTTTTAATACGAAGGCTTCTAAGGTATTTATGACTGGATTATCGGATCTATGTTTTAATAAAGACACATGCGTGTCAGGTAACGATGGAAGCGACTTTAATTGTATAGCATTTAACTCACTTGGTATCATTGTATGCGGCATTACAGTGATACCCATACCTGCCTTTACGGCAGCAGTGGTACTGCTATAACTAGCGCTTGAAAATACTTGGCGCCATGCTCGTCCAGCATGTGTCAGCGCTTGTATGGCTGCAGTTCTGTACACACAAGGATGTGGTGATAAAACTAAAGGAATAGGCTTATCGTCTTTGATTAAGCTCTCTTGTCCTACCCATTTTAGTGATTCTGACCAAACCTCCAAACCATTGGGAAAATCTTCTGGCCGATTCATTTTAACTAAGACCAAATCGAATTCTTGCCTTTTAAATTTGTCGAAAAGGTTTAAGGTTAAATCGCATTCTATATTCAGGTGCACCCTAGGATGAATACGTGAAAAATCTACTAGAACATCCGCTAGATATGCATGCGCAAAATTTTCAGGTAGACCAAACCGTACCTCACCGTTTAATTCTGGATACTTGAAATGATCCTTAAGCTCACATTGTAATGCAAGCATCTGCCGTGCGTAATTAAGAAAAATATCGCCTTCAGGGGTTAAAGCAAAGGTTTTGCCACGCAAGATCAACTGTCTACTTAGCATAGCCTCCAGTTTGTTTATCTGCTGACTTATTGCTGATTGCGATCTTGCGACCTTTTCTGCAGCTTTTGTGAAGCTACGAGTTTCCGCTACAGCAACAAAGGCACTCAGGGTTAGCGAATCGATATTCATAAATCTAATAGATCTCATCAGAATAATTAATTTTACTTATATTAATTGTGTAGCTAATATAAGTCAAGAAATCAATGCAGTAATAGGAACTAGCAATGACCAATGTATACGTACAAAACCTGTTTAATGTGGATAAGTTCGCCGTCATCATGCTGCTACTAGTACTAGTCCTGGGAGTGTGCGTATACATGTTTTCTACGCGCTATATGAGTGGTGATAGAAAATTCTATCCATTTCTTGCTCAAATGGGGCTACTCCTACTATCCGTGTCTCTTATGCTATGTGCAGATAATCTAGCTTTGCTGTTTATACTATGGAGCCTATGCAACACACTGCTGGTGCGACTGATGATCCATAAAGACGAATGGGCAGCAGCTAAAGCTTCAGGCATACTTGCTAGTAAAAATTTTCTACTGGGTGCATCATGCCTACTTATAGTTTTTGCAATACTTTTTGTTACAACCGGGACTCTAAGCTTAAGCACAATACTACAGCTTGATATTAAACCAGTGATTGTGACCCCCGTGTTAATTTTGATCATACTTGCAGCTATGACGCAATCCGCTATATGGCCATTCCATAAATGGCTGCTAAGTTCCTTGAATTCTCCCACCCCTGTCTCGGCTATTATGCATGCTGGCTTGGTTAACGGTGGCGGCGTCTTACTTGTTCGATTTGCTCCTTTATTTTTGCAATACCCAAGCATTCTTACCATATTATTTGCTTTAGGTGTTATTAGTGCAATTTTAGGAACAACTTGGAAATTGTTACAAGTGAACATAAAAAATATGCTTGCCTGTTCTACGCTGGCACAAATGGGCTTCATGTTCGTACAATGTGGGCTTGGGTTATTCCCTGCTGCTATTGCGCATATAATATACCACGGAATGTTTAAAGCTTATTTATTTCTAATGAGCGGCAGTGCAGCAAAAGATAAACGTATAGAATCTAACGCAAAACTTGATTTATTGAGCGGCAGCTATGCTTTACTTTTCGGTGTAGTGGGTAGTCTAGTATTTTGCTATATCACGGATAAATCTATCCTACACAATGATACATCTTTAGTGCTAATAGCAGTCTCTTTTATATGTACAACCCAGGTTTCCGCTACAGCATTAAGTTTTAAAACCGCTGTGCGCATACCTATTGCGTTACTTCTAAGCTGTAGTTTTGGTTTAATCTATGGAGCAAGCGTACAAGCTGTTGCATTATATCTAGCGCCCATGAATATCATGCAACCGCAAACGCTTAACAAGATCCATGTGTTAGGTATGCTATTGTTCACTGCTGCGTGGCTATCTAAACTCCTACTAGAAAATGCAAAAATTCGTCAGTTTTTTCAGGGCAGCTTAAACAAATGGTACGTTATCATGTTAAACGCAAGTCAACCACATGCAAAAACAGTCACAGCATATCGCACACAATATAAGTTTTAAAGGAGTTTTTATGGCACATGTTCAAGAAACAGTCCTGAGTATTCATGGGGTTGCAGAAAAATACACCAAACAAAATGTTAACTTAAGCAAAGAAAGCTTCAAGTATATAGCACCATATTGGCCTCTTGAGAATCTAATAGCTACTAATCCATTACAGGGCTTAGAAGATATGCCCTTTGAAGAAGCACTTGCACATGGCGCAACATACTTTGAGAACAATATTATATCTCAGCAACTAGAAGCTATAAACCGTGCAACAATTAAGTGGCTACAAGCTTTTTTTGATCACGGACAAGCAACAATTAAGATGCCATTGCGAGAATATGGTTTATATAGATCTTGGCGCAAACTTGCTATCTATGATACTCATTTACACAATAAACAAGCAGAAAAGTTGTTTTTTTTGCAAGAACTTCCAGAGAGTTCTTACAAGACAATAACTCGTTGCTTAAAATTCTTAAACATTAAGCAAGAAGATCATAAGCAATTTTTAACCATACTACTCACCACGTTGCCTGGCTGGGCTGGTTTTGTAAAGTATAGAACAGAATGGTCTACACCGTCTGCATACACTAAAAACCCATGCAGCCAGGATGATTATTTAGCCGTTAGGCTAGTCATCACCTGTTTGCTGTGGAAAGAAGCAGGCGTACTCTTGACTTTACATAGGAATGCTTTGCAGAAAACAGA
>DALYEH010000022.1:14033-14856 GCA_031972715.1 Gammaproteobacteria bacterium
AGTAATAACATATTGAGCACTTTATCTAAACACAAACAACAGCCGCATCACACTGCAAAAGCACAATTTGTTTTTTGCATAGATGTGCGTTCAGAGGCATTTAGAAGAAGTCTTGAAGCAATAGATGACTATACAACGTATGGTTTTGCAGGTTTCTTTGGTATTCCGGTGCACATTAATAATACCATCACTAATGATGCTTATGCATCTTGCCCTGTGCTGTTACAACCGCAATTTGAGGTCAAGTGCAGCCCCTGCTCTGACAAGCAACATGGTAAATATCGTAAACTTCAGGCTTTAACGCGAGCATATAAAGCATTATATCAAAAGCTCAAATACAACTTTACAACACCATTTGGCTTGGCAGAGTGTTTAGGAGTGTTTTGTGGACTCTCCATAACCAAGAAAACTGTATGGCCACATTTTAGCAATCTACTCAATATTTCAAAAGGCAAGCAACCATTAAATGACGGTGATTTGGAACCATATATTGATAATATACCTCTAGAGGAACGCTGTACTTACGCCAAGACATTCCTTGATATGATAGGGCTCAAAAGTAACTTTTCTAATACCATCGTATTATGTGGCCACGGTAGTACTACCTATAATAACCCCTACGCAACTTCTCTGGATTGCGGTGCATGTGGTGGCAGGCACGGAGGCATCAATGCCAAAATACTTGCTAAAATCATGAATGATCGCCAAACACGCGCGTATTTAGCTCAAGCTGCGATCAATATACCAGATGCAACTATATTTATAGCTGCTGAGCATAATACTACAACAGATGCAGTGACCCTCTATACTGATGCAGAAACTA
>DALYEH010000023.1:0-2486 GCA_031972715.1 Gammaproteobacteria bacterium
AATTTAAGCTCTTACGTACATTTTCTATTTCGTCTGCGCCTAATGGTGCACCGTGCGCTTTTGCAGTACCTGCAATATTTGGGGAGCCATAACCAATCTGGGTTTTGCAACAAATTAACGTCGGCTTTGCTTGTTCTTTGCGCGCAGCTGTAAGCGCATCTTTTATTGCTGATGCATCGTGTCCATCAATATCAGGGATTACATTCCAGCCATAAGCTATAAATCTCTGTGCTGTATCGTCTTTACACCAGTTAGTAACGTGTCCATCAATTGAAATACCATTGTCATCCCAGAACACTATCAGTTTATGCAAGCCTAATGTCCCTGCTAACGAACTGGCCTCATGGGAGATCCCTTCCATCAAACATCCATCACCAACAAAACAGTATGTGTAGTGATCAATAATTTTATTATCAGGATGATTAAAAGTATTCGCTAATACAGCCTCCGATAGCGCCATGCCCACAGCACTCGCGAGACCCTGTCCCAATGGTCCCGTAGTAACATCTACTCCTGGAGTGACGCCGTATTCAGGGTGCCCTGGTGTGCGCGAATGCAGTTGCCTGAAATTTTTCAAATCTTCCAGAGTCAGGTCATACCCAGTCAAATACAACAGACTGTACAGCAACATAGATCCATGCCCGTTTGAGAGAACAAATCTATCTCTATTAATCCACTGTGGGTTGGCTGGATTATGTTTTAAAAAATCATTCCACAATACCTCGGCAATATCTGCCATACCCATAGGCATACCAGGGTGGCCGGATTTTGCTTGTTGTACCGCGTCTATACTTAAAAATCGAATGGCATTGGCCAATTGCTGTCTGCTAGGCATAAAATCTCAATAATCTTACTAACTTATAATTCAGTTTATTCTGAGTTAAAATTGTACCAAAAAGGCTTTACTGAGTATAATGGCTCATGCAAAAAATATGGCACAGTATTCTCTGGAAAGTTCTATCATGTGGTTGTTTCGCAGCCATTAATGTCATGGTACGCTTTTTATCTGGCGGTTCACCTATGAAAGTAGAGCCCCTGCCTATATACACCATAATGTTCTTCCAACATCTGCTGGGTTTTGTGTGCATTACCTTTTGGATGTGGCACAAGCAAGAACTACAAGCCAATGACTTTGTCACCAAAAAGCCCTGGTTACATTTCTGGCGCGTGCTTACAGCCACACTTGGTATAGGTTTATTCTATTTGAGCCTAAAATATATCCCCGTCACACAGGCAGTTGCATTGAGTGTCACAGCACCTATTTTTACCACTGTTGGTGCAATAATTTTCTTAAAGGAAACGTTTGATTGGCAGCGCAAAGTCGCTGTTTTTTGCAGTATTGTTGGCGGCATTTTGGTAGCCAGGCCAGATCAAGCTTTGGCACATGGCTCAGCTTTTACATGGTTTATGCTATTACCACTATTATCTGCGCTAGCCTTTTCATTTGACAAATTATTAACACGTAAACTTTTAGCAGATGCAGAAAAGCCAAGCACATTAGCTTGGTACTTGTTAGCTTTTATTGCACCTTTATCTATTATACCGGCAGCATATTATGGTTGGGTTACACCTACATTACAACACTGGCCATGGCTGTTTATGCTTGGTGTGTTTGGTTGTTTGGCACATTATACGTTCAATAAAGCCTATGCGCTTGCAGAAGTTACTGTCTTATTACCATTTGGTGCAGCGCGTTTAATTCTTGCGGCTCTATTTAGTTACGCAGCATTTGCTGAAATACCTAAAGCTCTAGACCTGTGGTTTGGCATAAGTATCATTGCGATTAGTACTATAATTTTAGGTATTGATAGAAATGTATTCTTAAAGCTACGCAATTGGCAATTCTCAAAACAAGGAGTGTGAGGTGGCAGCCCAATCTATTTTTACTTCCGAGTCTGTCTCAGAAGGACATCCCGATAAAGTAGCTGATTATATTTCCGATGTTATTTTAGATCATATACTACAACAAGATCCTCGCGCGCGCGTCGCCTGTGAAACCTATGTCAAAACAGGTTTTGTTTTAGTAGGTGGAGAAATTACTTCCACAGCCAAAATTGATATAGAAAGCTTAGTGCGAGAAGCTATTAAAAGTATTGGATACGTGAACTCTGATATGGGTTTTGATGGTAACACTTGCGGTGTTTTAACGGCAATTGGGCACCAATCTCCAGATATTGCCATTGGTATTGATCATAAACAGGCTTCTGATCAAGGCGCTGGTGACCAAGGGATCATGTTTGGCTACGCTTGCAATGAAACACCGGAACTTATGCCTGCACCCATATTATATGCACATAGATTAGTACGCCGCCAAGCAGAAGTACGCAAAAATGGTACATTACCATGGTTACGTCCTGATGCTAAGAGTCAAATCACTCTTCGGTATGCCGATGAAAAACCTGTAGCTGTAGAATCTATAGTCTTGTCTACGCAGCATGATCCAAATATAAGCCACGCTGCAATAGTTGAAGCAGTCATGGAAAATA
>DALYEH010000023.1:2496-14466 GCA_031972715.1 Gammaproteobacteria bacterium
TATTATTAAGCCTGTAATTCCGTCTGCTTGGTTACATGATAAAACTAAATTTTTTATCAATCCCACCGGACGTTTTGTAGTTGGTGGGCCTATGGGTGATTGTGGTTTAACTGGTAGAAAAATTATTGTAGATACTTATGGTGGATCAGCACATCATGGCGGTGGATCATTTTCTGGCAAGGACCCGTCTAAAGTAGATAGATCTGCTGCATATGCATGTCGATATGTGGCAAAAAATATTGTAGCTGCTGGTCTTGCAGATCGATGTGAGATACAAGTCTCATATGCTATTGGAATAGCTGAACCCACGTCAATTTTTATAAATACTTTTAATACCGGCAAAGTCCCAGATCAAAAAATTATAGATGCGGTGAAACAAGTTTTTGACTTACGCCCATATGGCATAATACATATGTTAAATTTACTCAGGCCTATTTACTCTAAAACAGCTACATATGGGCATTTTGGGCGCCAAGAACCAGAGTTTACTTGGGAACATATAGATAAAGTCTCCAAATTGCAAAAAGCTATAGGTGCGTGATAATTGCGCAAACATCGTTTTTTTATTCCAATACCACTAGCAGTAAAACAAGAGTTAACTTTATCTCGTGACTTGAGCCATCATATTAGCAAAGTATTGCGTATGCAAAACGCTGATCAGATCTACTTATTCAATGACTCAGGAAATGAATATACTGGATATATCACAGATACTCAACGTAACTCAGTAAATATTCGCATAATTTCTGTAACGCAACCTGTAGTTGAATCTCCGCTAAAAATTCATCTAGGCCAAGTTTTAGGCAAGGGTGAAAAAATGGATTTAGTAATTCAAAAAGCAACTGAATTAGGCGTATCTAGTATTACACCTTTATATTCTGAACATTCTGTAGTTAAGCAAGTTGCTGAACGCTCAGAAAATAAATTAGAACATTGGCAACGAATTGCAGTAGCAGCTAGCTGTCAATCATGGCGTACTATTGTACCAACTATGCATGCACCACAAAAACTATCTACATGGATCACTGCAAATAACAAGCAATATAAGTTTATCTTGCACCCTAGTGCAAACTCTATAAGCATACAGTCTTTAACTGTGAGTAATGAAGTAGCTTTATTAATTGGTCCGGAAGGTGGCTTTAGCAGCGCCGAGGTACAACTAGCTATAGATCATGGTTTTGATGACATAAATTTAGGGCCAAGGATTTTACGCACAGAAACTGCTGGGGTTGTAGCCGTAGCAATTATGCAGGCATTATTTGGAGATTTATAATGATCCTAGGCTTCGATTTTGGCATGAAATATATCGGGGTAGCAACTGGTCAATTAGTCACCAAAACAGCTACGCCATTAACTACTCTGCGTGCCCAGGATGGAATTCCGAATTGGGAAGAGGTTTCCAAGCTCATGCAAGACTGGCAACCCACTCTCATCATAGTTGGTCTGCCATTAAACATGGATGGATCAGTACAAAATATAACACTCTGCACACAAAAGTTTGCCAATAGGATTAAGGCTAAATTTAAGATACCTGTAGAACTTGTAGATGAACGTTTAAGTAGTTGGGAAGTCAAACAAAATCAGGGTAACTCCCCGAAACTAACAGCAAAGCAGCTTGAAGTACGAAATGCTGAGGCCGCGGCACTTATAGTGCAACAATGGCTCAATAAACAGTAGATAACTATCGCTAAATTCGCTAGAATATCTAGCTATGAGTATACAAATTCACCCTTACTTACTAGCTAGGCTAATCGCTGTACAGGAAGCTTTCAGAAATCCTGGGTATCGCCCGTATGGTGCTAAATCTAGTGCTGCAGCTACACCAAAAAGAGCTGGTAATAATTGGGATGCTATCATTCAAGACGAAGACGAAGAGCAACAGTCTGGTGGGCGCGGTACTGCAAGAGGCCTCAGAGGTAAGCAAGCGGAACTTGCAAAAGCAAGAATGCGCAAATTAGCTAGACGTTAAAGGCAAGCTAAATTTAAAGATTGCACCTCCGCCATCCCGATTTTCAGCCCAAATACTACCGCCGTGAGCTTCGATAATCATTCTACAAATGGCCAATCCTAAACCTAAACCACGTTTTGTAGTCAACATGCGTCCTTTATAGAATTTTTCAAACAATTTACTAACTTCATCATTTATGATACCAGGCCCCCGATCTGCAAAGGATACAATTACCTTGCTATCGCCAAGCATCGCAGAGATCTCTATTGCCTGATCCGCAGGTCCGAATTTCATCGCATTGTCTAGTAAATTTAAGAATACTCCTTCCATTAATACCTTATCAATTGGAATTAGGGGGATCTCCTTAGGAATATGAATGTAGATTGGAGTTGTGCCAAGCTTTTCACGCGATGTTTTGATCACTTTATTTATTAATAAGCTTAAAGATAATAACTCTTTCTGCAACTTCACAGAATTACTTTCTAGATAAGTTATTTGTAATAGATTATTGATTAATCTGTTTAATTGTTCAGTCTCATTATAAATTGTTTGTCCTAAAGCACGTACACGTTCGGGACTGGCGGATTTAGCCAATTGCATCTGTGTACCTGCTGTGAGCATAATTGCTGCGATTGGCGCACGTAAATCCTGAGACACAGATTGTAATAATAAATTGCGTGTACGATCAATTTCCTGTTCCATTTCAGTTTGCTTGCGTTGTTCTTGTAATTGATCAACTTCCATAGTTAGAGCCAATTGATTCGCACAAGTACTTAGTAATAGCATTTGATCAGGAGTATATAATTTGTCTGGATGTTTAGGCAGAATGCGTAATACACCCATAGTTCTATGAGAAGCTAAAAGCGGAACATAAATTGCATCTGCTTGAGATAAGGTATCTGTGCCTAAACCCGCTACTTGGCCTACCTCATAAACCCATTCCACTACATTCATGTCTTTAGCATCAATTACTTTTTCAACTCCAACACTATACCTTACTGCTAAGGTATGTGCATTCGGCGTCAACACCATTACATCAGCTGCAAACAATTCGGCTATATAGTTTACACCTATTTCCAAAAGCTTATCTTCGCCACGCGCACTTGCCAAGCGTTGCGTTAAACGATTAAGCGCAGTAGCTTTGCGCTCAGCTGCTCTTGCTGCTCTGGTTTGTTTACGCGATATATAAGATAAATTACTGATCAATTGTATTAAAATGATCATGATAATTAAGATGGATAAAAACTCAAAATTTGTAATAGACTTGTTAAATATGCCTGGGTAAAAAAAGCAAGTATATGCAAATACGCTCAAAATAGCGGTCAGGATTGATGGACCCACCCTGCCTAACAAAGACACAACCACAACCGCACCCACGTACAACAAGCTTAAGCTTGGAGCTTTAATAAATTTATACAAAACAAAGCTGGTAATTGTCGCAAAGAATACTATGCACAAAGCAATAACGTATATATATCTAGTAGGTAGTTTTCTCAAGTCAATATGCTTTTTTTCATGCTCAGCATAATCAGAAAGAGAGCCGGTAATAATGTAGACGTTAATTTCTTCACTTTTGCGTAATATTTCATCAGAAATCGGTCTGGTGAAAATAGTTTGCCAAAGCGGACGAATATGCTTCCAGACGATTATAAGAGTTACATTCTGTTCACGCGCAAAGCTTATTATTTCAGTCACTATATCAATGCCTGTTAAAATACTTGTTTCAGCGCCTAATTGCTCTGCTAAGCGCAAGTTTTTTATAGCATTATTGCGCTCTTGGTTTGTTACATCTTTTTCATTTGAGTCGAAATAAATTGCAATCCACGATGCTTGTAAACTTGTTGCAAGACGTCTAGCAGCTCTAATTAACTGTAAACTCTCTTTACCAGGACCTACGCATACTAATATACGCTCGCTACTTGACCATATGTGCTGTATACCTTGGCCCTGTCTATATAATAATACTTGCGCTCCGACACGTTCTGCAGTAACGCGCAACGCTAATTCTCTTAACGCAATCAAATTGCCTTTTCTAAAAAATTTATCTTTGGCTATGTCGGCCTGTGCTGGATAATATACTTTGCCATCTTGCAACCTTTTCAATAGATCTTCTGGTGGCAAATCGACTAATTCTATGGTATCTGCTAAATCCAGCATAGAGTCTGGGACTGTCTCTTTTATAGGTGCATGTATAATTCCAGATACGTCGTTATTCAGACTTTCTATATGGATTACATTCAAGGTGCTGTAAACATCTATCCCACGGTCCAAAATTTCTTTTACATCTTGCCAGCGCTTTGCATGCCTCAACCCTGCAATATTGGAGTGGGCTAGCTCATCTATTAGCAATAAATCCGGCTTTCTCTTTAAAGCAGCATCTAAATCAAACTCTTCTAATTTAATGCCTTTATAATCTATAGTCATCTCAGGCAGGATCTCGAAATCCTGCATTAATGTCTGTATATCCTTACGCCCATGTGATTCAACCACACCTACTACTACATCCATACCTTGCTTAAGTTTTTCTTTGGCATCTTGTAACATGGTATAGGTCTTGCCTACGCCCGGAGCTGCGCCTAAGTAAATCTTAAATTTGCCGCGCTTGCGTTGTAGTTCTTCTGCCTCTACACGCTTTAGCAGTTTTTCTGGGTTTTTACGCTCATCCATGCTACATATCCATCTGTCATACTTGGGCTAAATATGATAAAATATACTATCAGCCGTAAGGTTTAATATATTAAGTATATACAGGTTCATCATGCGTTGCTCTGCCTATTGTATCGCTGCTAGCATACAGACATTTGAGTTATTTGAATATCTAAAATCATCGTACCAAGTTAAGCGCTTTCGTGAGGTAATTTATATCAAAATTGTTACTCCGGATGCACAAGAAGGTGATGTGTTCGTATTTCCATATGCCGCCGTAGTCTGCTGGGGCTTAACATCCGACCAAGAGCAAATACTCTTAGCAACCATTCGAGAATTCCAAGTACAGCCCATGCAAGCTCCATGCTATGACGAATTCACATATATCTATGGCAACAAAGCCAATATCATTGAAGATGAAATCGTATTACCAGATCACGACACTTTAACCAAGCTAGCGTTTTCACATGGCATATCACAATCAGTCAAATTGGATTCCTTTGAACAGACCATTCAAAAAACTGTAGATTTGACACGTGAGTTACCACATCGTATGGCCACGCAAGGTAAAATTAATTTATCCGGGAAGCAAATTCAGCGCATGATGGGTAGATTATTTATTGATCGCCATTCTATAAACTTGCATCAGGAACTATTAGATACACCTGAATTTTTTTGGGAATATGCTGAATTAGAGCCAATATATAAATTAACCGCTCATTATTTAGATAGAGAGCGCCGTGTAAACGTTCTAAATCAAAGACTAACTGTATTAAAAGAGATGTTTGACATGCTAAATGATCAATATAATCATAAGCAGTCTGCACATTTAGAGTGGACCATTATCTGGTTGATCGTCATCGAAGTACTATTAGCAGTTTCTAAAGATATTTTGCACATTATATAAACTATTGCTGCAAGAAACCCACTATACCTAAGATAGTGGGTTTCTAAGACTCATGGTTTAGGTCCAGGCCTTACTGGAGCGTCGGATTTAAGCCCACCATACACAACTCCTGGTATAATTGCATAAGGTATAGGCGATAGCACTTCCATATATGTCTGTGTAAACACTTGGCCTTTAATAATAATGTCGTTAGTTATAGTATATTCAGCTCCTACTGGATGAGTATGATTATTCATGACGAACTTTGTACCTTTGGGATAAGAAATTACTCTTTCCACTCGCTCCTTTGGATCCAGTATTACCATCAAACCACGCCCTTGTGGATTTTTAGGTAAAGATCTTGCGTATAAAGGGTTACTATTTTGGAAGGCATTCCATATAGACTGAGCCTCTGCAGAATTAAATGACTGGTACAAAATAACAGTAGTACAACCAGGTATACTAATCTTAGCTTTACCATTCTTTGGAATTGATATGGTTTTTATAAAGGCAGACATGTCAGATCTTAGTTCAAAATCTTGTTGTTGTGGGGGCTGCGGGGACAATGGTTTAGGCTTACGAGCTTCTTGTGTGTTCTGTACTTGTTGATATTTTGTTAACATACTCTTAGACATAACATATTCCTTATATAAGACATTCATGCCCTAGTATAGACAGAACTGACAGTCTTGCTTTGTTAATAAATATATGTGATCATGCTCCAGGTCTACTACAATCCAATTCTATAAGATGCTACAAGAAAATACTTTTTCTTTGATATTACGTAAATTAAGTCAAAAACATTCGCGGGACATAATTACCGTGCACCTAAGTCTGTCTATTGATCAGCTAGAAAAAATTTTACGTTTGGCTCTCCAACATCAATCTCTACAAAGAATTAATTTTATTGGATTTTTTGATAACAAACAGACTGCTATTTTTACAAATCTTTATATTGCCGCAATTTTTAAAGGGCATCATGATATTCGGTGTCAATTACAAAGATTTGAACAGCTATCTACGCGCACAGCATTTAACTTTACATCTGGTACTTTCAATTTCGAAGCAAACCATACCAAACATGATGTTGAGTTACATGGTTATACAGCAGCAAACGTTACTCGTAACCGTACAAATATAGAACGATTTAAACAAAATTTCCGCGATCTGTTTATGCTAGCTATTAGTAAAAATGATCTGATCACATTAAAAAAGGCATATTATTATGGAGGAGCGTCCTTCAACATTAATGAGCTAATAAATGGTAAACTTCCAATAGAAGAAGCCTGCGCTAATAACACTCTCGCATCTCTTGAGTGCCTGCTCACAACATGTAATGCTCGCTTCATGACTGTCAATACAAGAGAAAACACTGATTCTCTAGATTATATCATTAAGAATAATGCCTCCGATATTTTATACTATGTTCTACAACATAGGCATTTACGCATTACACCCTTCAATACCAATGCTAAAGATTACAACTCACGTTGGGACATTTTCAAAAGAATAATTGACGCAGATAATACTGTCTTACTTCTAACGATATTCAAATATTATTTAAACGAACTCAATCGTAAATTAGAGAGCGCAGAGTACAAATTATTATATGCATATGCTTTTAGCAACAACAAACACCATATCTGTACTTTGTTGAAACCACACATTGACATGAGCCTAGCGCTTGAAAGAAAAATAATAACCGCTATAGAGAAGAATAATAGACCAGAGTTTTTATCTTGTATCAAGGCAGGTGTTGATCTTAATTTTGTCATTAACGAAGTAAGTCTGTTAATGTGTATATGTCAGCACGGCAGAATCCAACTTTTAATAGATTTACTACAAGATCCTTACATAAAAGCAAAGTTAAGACTATATAGTTATCAGGACCAAGACAAACCTTTGTATGATAAAAATTATGACTTAATATATCTCTCAGTTTATTACAACCAACGTAGCATATTTCTTTATTCTTTAAAAGTATTTGATATAGATCTAATGCAAGTAAGCATTCAGTGGTTAATTAGTGCATTAGAGTTAGCAAGCAGCAGTCAATCTGAAGAAATCACGCCTCTATTAAAGGATCTGCTAGATTATAATACTGATATTCTAAAAACTATCTTGATACTAGCTTATCAAAAACGCTATGAAGATTTACGCGATGTTATGTATAAAAATAATAATTTAGATGTTTTGTTAAACGGACAAGCTTTGATACATGCGTTATGTTCTCAAAATGCTCATGGTATATTACAGGAACTACTTTCTCTTGATATAGAAATCAATTCTCCAAATATTGATGGTCTCTATCCTATTACTCTCTGCATTCATAACAACTGCCTTGAAAGCATGAGTATTTTATTAGCCCAAGAATGTCTACATGTTTATAAGTTTAATGATACTTCTGCAGCAGGATACAAATACAATTTAGACTTAATAAAAATGACGCTTGATCGAGATCAGCCGGAAATGCTCACTATTTTGTTAAAACATACACAAGCAACAGAAAGATTAGGTACAATTGATGTTGCATACCTAAACTCCTTGTTAGATTATGCACGCGCTAATAACAAACCAATTGTCATGGCTAAGTTGCACACGTATATCAATACACTTCACGCCACACATGAATTATTTCCTGCTGAACAAGTAGCCTTAGATAACTTTTTGCATGAAATTCAAAATGTTTCTCAGATTGATATCTCGGCAGTCTCTTCGCTAAAAGCTTTAGCAGCATTTTATAATATCAGTATCAATCTGAATCAAGGTACGGGCCAGTTTTATTGTCTTGATGCTAGCTTTCATATAGATGCTGAGTTTGAAAGATTAGAGCGAATTATAAATAGCCTGACTGAAACTGATGTGCAATACGCGTTTTATAAACTATGCGCATTTACTCCTACAGGCAAAAAAAACTCAACATATGAAATAGCTAGGTATGCTAGTTTGGCAGAGTATAAATCTTTTGCATTAGATGCATTTCATCGCATACGAGACGGTTTGCCTGGTTATCGCGGAAACTATTCTAGATGGCACTCCGATTGGTCACATCCAGGCACTGAAGTAATGATACCGAATTTGGGGCTCACCACTAAAGAAATATGGGCATTGGTAATTAAGGCAGCATTAGATCCTCACTGTTTTTACGAAGTAGAATTTACTCCAGAACAACTGCGAGTACGAGAAAAAGCATTAGTACAGGCCCTAGTAGAAGTAACACGCACTTACAATACTAACAATGAAAGTGCCTACGACACAGGAGGAGTAAGCAAACCCAGCTGCATACATGGTGCAGCCATGCGTGCATTAATTAAATTCAGTTATATGCATCCAGCAATTAAGATGCTTACCAGTCCTTTGCCATGGGCGCTTGAATTAGTTAAAGAACATACGAAGGCGTTCTTTAAAGAATCTATTGATTTAGAATTGCAAAAACTAATTATTTTAAGTCCTAGTCAATTGTCTGATGAGCAACAGCTAAGGCTACACAATTTTTATGAAGAAGCTAAATATCATGTTTCAACAGTTTTACAAGAACAAATCGGACTACTGTCATCCGAACATGGTGGATATTTATCAGGACAACAATTGGCAGAAGCTATTGATAGCGTGGAAAATGTAGAGTTATTCGATCTCAACGATTTTGAAGACCCTGCTACAATTTATGCAACTATAGAGTATACGTTTGTTAAAGATAAAATCATCTATGGTGCAAATAATGCACATTTCTTATTGTATAAACTGCCGCTGTCAAATGACGCACTTTTAAACGCTATCATTCTTGCAGCCTTAGATCAAAATGTTATTCTGCCAGCAAGCATCAACACTGCATCCAAAATACGTAGTGTTGTTAAGTACCTGATGAGCAAGATTGTGCAATCCGATGTTGCAATTAATGGAATATTGCCAACAGATTTACCAAAGTTTGAACAACCGGAAAGATTACGAAGCATACTAAAAGCAAAGCTTAGGTATACCTCTGACGCAGAAGAAGAGGAGGAGGAAGAAAGCGACTTAGTAATCACTCGGCACAATAAAACACTACATACTGCCAAGCAATCGAATTTTGTAGATATTATAGGCAATGGTACTGCAAGTACATTGCTTTTAGAAATACTATCGCATTTGTTGCAAGTAAGCTTTTGTTTTTATAGCTTTGGTGGAAGACAAGTATATTCTATCAGTTGCCGCACTTTGCATAATCCACTACCAATCAATCATAAAACTTTAAGCGTAGCAGTGCCCTGTGTCAAAGAAACTAACTTCATGCCGGATCTTAGCAAACCATTTGCCCTAATCAGTATTGAAAATCAGAATAAGATAGATACTTTTATAAGCAATTTATCTATACAAACATTAGAAATGCAAATAGAGCATGATAACAAAGTTTATCCGAATTTTACAATAATGATTGGGCGCGCAGTACAATATGAAAATACACTACTAGATCAAGTAAAAATTAAAGCAGATATAGATAGCGCATATAATGCTGTATTGTATGCAGCAAAAAACGTTGCTAATGCAATTGCTAATGATATAGAGGGCTGTAGTCAATTACGTGATAAAGTATATAATTATATGGTGAACGTAAGACACTTAACATTTTCGGATCCTATACTCAACAATATTGCCACCGCTGAAGATTTTATAACTACTGCAGAGATAGAGGCTATGGCCGCTATTTTGCAATTAAACATACATGTATTACATGCTGAATCATCTAGCAAAAAGTATCCTACCCCTGATGCTATACAAACTATTTATCTGTATGAATGCAAAGGCTTTTATAATATTTTAGTACCTAAAGATACTTGGAATCTAGAGGAACAAGTATTCAAGCGTCAAAAATTAAGTAGATCATAAGCCTTAAAAATTTGGCGCAAAATTTTACCACCACTGCACAAAGTTCAAGATAGATGCTCAGCACAATAGTTTTGTAAAAATACTGTATATATTTTAAGTATGTGTTAGAATATTTGCAAATTGTACGTATATTACATTCATGTGAGGTTTCTGCAATGCATCTTCCCTTAGCTGCAAGAATGCGCCCTAACAATGTCGCACATTTTATAGGCCAAAAACATTTGCTCGCTCCTGGTATGCCATTGCATGAGGTTTTACTCGGCGGTAAACCACACTCTATGATTTTATGGGGTCCACCGGGTGTTGGCAAAACCACTTTAGCCCATATGCTTGCTGCTAGTGCAGAAGCTCAATTTATCAAGCTATCTGCCGTAATGTCTGGAGTGCAAGATATTCGAGACGCAATTAAACAGGCTCAAAATTGCATGCAGCCTACCATTTTATTTATAGATGAAGTGCATAGATTTAACAAAAGCCAACAAGATGCATTTTTGCCATTTGTTGAAGACGGCACCATTATATTTATTGGGGCCACTACAGAAAATCCTTCTTTTGCTCTGAATAATGCGCTGCTGTCGCGCGCGCGTGTGTATCAATTACAAGCACTAAAGGCAGAGGATTTATTAGAAATATTAAATCATACACTCCTAGATTCTCAAAACGGCTATGGATCAAAACAAATTGAGTTCCCATTAGAACTACGCATGCAAATAGTAGCGTATGCTGATGGAGATGCACGCAGACTTTTAAATATTCTTGATTTGATAATAGAACATGGTGAGCATATACATCATAAAATAGTGATCTCAGCAGACATAATAACTAAAGTTTTAAGTGCTTCACATCGCATGTTCGATAAAAATGGAGATATTTTTTACGATCAAATTTCTGCTTTACATAAATCTGTGCGCGGATCAGCACCAGATGCTGCATTATATTGGCTAGCCAGAATGTTGGATGGAGGTTGTGATCCGGTCTATATAGCGCGTCGTATTGTACGTATGGCTACAGAGGATATTGGAAATGCTGATCCACGCGCCATGCAAATAGCGCTTAACGCTTGGGATGTACAGCAACGTCTCGGTAACCCAGAAGGTGAATTAGCGCTTGCACAAGCAGTTACATATTTAGCCTGTGCTCCAAAAAGTAATGCTGTATATGTTGCGTTCAATGCAGCCAAAGATGATGTTAGAGAATATGGATCACTACCAGTACCACTACACATTTGCAACGCACCAACTCAGTTGATGCGCGACATAGGTAATGGCAAAGGCTATCGATATGATCATGATGAAATCAACGGTAAAGCATTTGGACAAACTTATTTCCCTGAAAAAATAGGAGAAAAAGTTTATTATCATCCAACCTCTCGCGGTTTAGAATTAAAAATAAAAGAAAAATTAGAATCTTTACGCAAGCCAACTAAAGTATAGTTGCAATGAATATGTAAAAGTTACTGCACTTTGTTATTCAATATATTGTAGTGATCTAAATTAATCATTAATAAATATTTTATGGTTAAATATCTTTTCACTCTTCACTTCACGAGCTATTTTTTTCTACTAAAATTTAAATATGACTTTGTTTTATACGCACATTTATATAAATCAAGGTGTCTTAATAATTA
>DALYEH010000024.1:0-468 GCA_031972715.1 Gammaproteobacteria bacterium
GCGATAAGCATGCCCTTGCTCTAACAACTGTTGTGCCACTTCCTCATATCGATCAAAACGCTTTGTTTGATAAAGGGGACCGTCATCATAATCCAAGCCTAACCATGACATCCCATCTAAGATCGCTTGCACTGCCTCAGCAGTGGAACGCTCCCTGTCGGTATCCTCGATGCGTAAAATAAAGGTGCCTTTGTGGTGTTTGGCATATAACCAACAATACAAAGCGGTGCGTGCCCCACCAACATGTAAATATCCCGTAGGGCTTGGGGCAAATCGAGTACGAATAGTCATTTTAATTCTCAAAATATTACTAGAACGGAGATTGTAGCATAGCAACTTAAATACATAGAAATCTACGCTCGCTGATCTGATTCAGATACATGTGATATTAAGCATCTTAATTAACTAATATTGCAAAAAAGTGTTTTTTTCTGATAGCTGATGTAAGATTATCGCAATAATTAAATT
>DALYEH010000024.1:478-4155 GCA_031972715.1 Gammaproteobacteria bacterium
AAAGAATATTATGCAGGATCAAAATATCGATTTAAGTAATCACTATTTTATTACTCGAAGCAAAGAGCTTTCGCAAATTTTAACGCAGGTGCTAGCGCCATTTAAGATCACATTTTTCCGCTATTTAAGAATAAATAAAGATGGTACACGTATAGATTTATGTACTGACAGCGATTGGACCAACCATTTTTATAACCAAGGCTTCTACAAGGTTGCATGGTGGGATAGATGTTTACCTACTTCAAATGTTATTGAGCGAACTATGTGGGATGAGAAATGCCTAACTCATGATAACATTGTGGGGATCCATGCCAGAAACGTGTTTGATATAGTTCATGGTTATTCAATTATCAAGCCCAGCCAAGACCATTGCGCAGTTTACGATTTTGCAACTACCAAAGATAATGTGGCGATTAATGATGTGTATATGCGTTATCCTGAGTACTTTGAAGATATCATTTTTTTCTTTAATTTTCATGCCCGCCACTTAATAAAGGAGGCTGAGCAGAATAAAATCTATTTGCCTATGGAAACAACCATAACCGACGCTGGGATGTGCTATTCCAACATTATGCAACATGTGAATAAATTTTATCTAGAGTCTGGGCATAATGGGGCCTATTTAACTAAGAAAGAGTTTAGTTGTTTGAGCCTTTGGTTCAGCGGAAAAACAGCAAAACAAATCGGAACAATTATGGGGATATCGCATCGCACCGTTGAAACTCACTTTGAGAATATCAAAGGAAAGTTCAGTCTACATAATAAAAATCAATTAGCTAATAAATTACAATCCTTAGGGCTATTTGAAATTCTAGTCAAAAATGGCCTAAGGCTAGACAAAGACTGTATTTAGTATGGAGAACAATCGACCTATCAGCTATAACATATGTGAGTATCCGTAATTGTCACCGATTAATTTGTGTCCTCATATCCCATAAACTCAAGTTAATAAAAATATAGATTAAGTATAAAGGATAAAATATATGTTTAGAAAAATATTGGTGAAAAATTCCCTAAGCTTGATAACAGTATTAAACCTAATAATTGGAATCTACCCAGTTGCTGCTTTTGCAATTGAACCAGAAAGTTACTCTTCTATTAGAGAACAACTTATATATTACAAAGAAGATAACATGAAAATATATTATGGCGGCCCTATAGAAAGCACTGAAAATGGTATTACTTGGCTAATGCCGGTGGTATTTAACGACCGCCCAAACAAAGTAAGAGCAGTATACGAAATATCATTTATTAATTGTAAACCCGAGGATGCACATAAGGCTGCTTTATATTTTATAAAAGCCTCTGACATTAATATAAAATTGCAGAATAAACTCAACCAGGAATTCAGTTTATTTACGTCTTTAATAAAAGGTAATTACAACAAAAACAAATATATAGTAATTCGGCATGTTGATGTATCAATGGTTGCGTACCCTGATATTGTGATTGATTTGATATACGCAAATTCTCGCTCAGAAGACTTAAGCCAGATAGCTAAGTTTTTGTCTGGAAAATATAAGACCAGCGATCTAATTCAACATGTATATTCTGGACAAAGCAGCCCTGTTATAAGATCTGAGGACAAAAATTATATCATTTATGAGCCTGAGGAAATTATGATTGATATTGACGGTAAATCACATTTTTTACATGTTATGCGCATAATAAATAAAAAAGACACATGGAAAATATATTATATAATCTCGCGCAAAAAAATTGATGAGGAATTAATAAAGGGTGAGGTGATTGTGCGTATAGATTCTGGGTGTGTAAGTGGTCAAATTTATGACGATGACTCCTGTGATTGTCTAGATCAGTTGCAACATGCTTTACAGGTTATTGCAACTAGAGAAAGCGAGCATGATATAATTATCCATGTTCCAGCTCATGATGGTCGTGGCTTTGGCACAGCACCGAAAGCTGAAACAGAAATCTACAAACAAGGAGGCAAAGGTATGATAAATATAACTACACCACTTGATACTATTGAAGCAGCTAAGTTACTTTATCAGGTTAAAGATCATAGTTATGACAATAGATCTTATGATGGTATTGGTTCGTTATTGCATAGATTCAAATACAAGGATGTAATTCTTTTAACCGACAATAGGCTTAAAATACAATCACTGCAGCATCATGGTATAAAGGTATCCAGAATGACCACCAATACCAACAAAAACCAATGCCTACAACATTTAATAGCAAAAAGAAAAGAGGTACAATATTATGCGCAATAGAATGAAAATGAAAAAGTGTTTTGCAATTTTTTTAATTATCAACTTATTGTTCTGCAATTTAGCATATGCAAATTTGAGCATAGATAATTTAACAGATCGAATGAGTAAAAAGAACACGCTGATTTGTGTAGGTTTAGATCCAGATCCACAAAAGTTTCCCACAGAAATCCTAAACTTGCATGGCCTTGACATTGAAGAAAAGACCCTACTTTTTTTACAAAATATTGTTGATATAACTGCTGATCATGTCTGTGCATATAAAATCCAGAAAGCTTTTTTTGATACTTATAATAATGGTCATAAATTACTCCAGGATACTATCGATTATATCCATACTAAGCATCCTGAAATTCCGGTATTTGTAGATTGTAAAATTGGGGATACTGATAATACAATGCAAGCTTATATGCACAATTTGTTTGATATATTAAAAGCTGATGGCGTAGTAATTAATCCATATATGGGTGATGATGTATTTGAACCCTTCCAGAAAGATCCTAGAAAAGTTGGAATTGTCTTGGTGCAAACTAGCAATCCTAACGCTAAAATTGTGCAAGAAGTTGAGTTAATGCATGGTAAGCCTTTTTGGGAGTATATGTTGTCTCTAACAGTTAATAGATGGAATACTAACCGCAACTTGATTCCAGTTTTATCCAGTAATTCAGAAAGTGTAGATTTCAAACGGGTTAGGAAAGTAATTCCGCAAGATATGCCTATTCTTTTAGCCGGGGTTGGTATACAAGGCGGTAATCCGCAAGTTGTCAAAGATTTACTGAATGATAAAGGTACCGGCGTGTTTGTAAATTCTTCACGCGGTATTTTATACCCGTATGAGCAAAATAACCTAAAATGGAAAAAAGCGGTGCTGGAAGAGGTTCTAGCGCTTAAAAAAACAATCAACAAGATGCGAAATTAATATTATGAATAGTAAGAAGATAAGCTATATGGCGATGTACCTGCTGATTCTAATTAGCAGCATGTACGTTCAGACAGCATTAGCGCAAAGTGAATCTAAACCAAAATTCCTATTAATCATGGGACCATCTGGTACTGGAAAATCCACGATCATTAATTATCTCAAGGCGATGGATTCTAAGTTTTGTTATATTACTCCTTTAACAACTAGACAACTTCGACCAGGCGAGACTGATAAAGTTTCGGTGACTAAAGATGAAATGAATGCACGAGAACAATGTGGAGATTTATTAGTAGTTAATGAAATTTACGGAATATTGTACGGAACACCTAAATATTTAATTGATCAAACCCTAAGTCAGCATAAATTTCCAGTTTTAGATTGGCCTATCGACAAAATATCGGTTATGGAAAAGGCATATGGTAATTCATTATTCCGAGTATATATTCAACCAGAAAATGAGACCGAGCTTGGCGCTAGACTAAACAAAGATGATCGCGACACTAATGGCAAACGTCTAT
>DALYEH010000024.1:4240-6566 GCA_031972715.1 Gammaproteobacteria bacterium
GATACAGCCAAGATTATATATGCTGAATATTTAAGAAGTTTATAGGAGCTAACATGCATAAAGCAAATACAAAACATGATAAACAAAAGCAAACGCAAGAAAGAAAAACTTTAGATTTGCTTGTCTTGCCAAAAGATCTTGAAACACTGATGCCACCGATTCCAGCAAAAGTTTCTCTTGATAAAGAACATTATAAAAAGAAACACAATAAATCTAAGAAAACAGAAGAAGGAGTAACTTTAGACTTACTGATAGAGACAAGAATGCCTAAATTGCCAGCGTTACCGGCACCATCTCCTTCATTAGCAGCGCCTTATGATACATTTCCGTATAAAAAGAAACCCTATAAATTAGAAGTGATGTCCGGACCAGTAGTTTTAACTCATCAAGTCGTAGCCAAGCAAGATTTCACTGGGACTGAGTTTAAAAATGATAGATTTGCGAAACGCCGAGGGGAGCCAAAAATGTTGCAATTGTTTTGCGTCTCTTGCACTGGTTATATAATGTCATACCAAAAAGATGGTCCAGGACAATTACTTAGATGTTATCTTGACCGTATACATCATCCAGAGCAATTAAAAAAATTACAGGATAAGGAATTTGACGTAAAAAAGGCCGAAAATTTAGCCTGCGTTGATTGTAATGAGGTGGTTGGTGTACCGATGTTATATCAATTCGAAAAAAGGCCTGCATTTAGAATGATCCCGAATAAAACGCATTACACCACTCTTAAGCTCTAGGATATAAGCACATGCTAACAATTACTGCAAAAACCCCAAATTTAGCTTGGTGGCAATGTCTAGAGCAATTATATTATAATTTCTCTGCTTCAGATAATATTAAATATTTCCGTGACGAACTCACTATTATAGAGATATTAGAACCATGCATAGAAAAAGTCCCAGTAGAATTCCCGATGTTACAATCTGATTTAGATATAATTAACAATTATCTTATAACAGGTGAAAATGAAGAGTTAGTAATACATGAATGGACTAAATTATATTTTCATAGAATCTATTCTGAACCAAACAACCAATATAATTATCTTTTACGGCAATTGGCAAAAAAGGATCAATCTGGCCGGGCGCAAATATCTTTATGGGATAAAACTATCGACCAAAATGCCGAGATGGCTCCATGCACGCAGATTATTTGGGGGCGTATTAAAAATAATCTATTAGAATTTCATGTACATGCCCACTCAGTAAATGCATATAATAAACTATTGATGAATCAGCAAGAATTTATAAATTTACAATATCACATTGCTAAGCAACTGGCAGTGGGCGTAGGGCAATTTTATCATCTTATCGATTCTTGTCATATCTATCAAAAGGACGTTAATAAAGTAGAATCCTTAATGTTAAAGTTGGATAACAATCATATTAGGCTTTAATATTTACAACATGAGCAGCTATCTTTTCTCGAATTGCATTAGCAACTAACTAATATGCAATGCACAAATTTCTTGTCTTGACACATATGTTATGCACCAGGACAACTAGCTTGACAAGTAGCGCTTAAACGGTAAGAATATGCGGCTCATGGCTATGTAGCTCAGCTGGTTAGAGCGCGGCACTCATAATGCCGAGGTCGGTGGTTCGAGCCCACCCATAGCCACCAAATATAGTAAATACTAGCATGCAATACCTCTACTACAAATCTAGCAATAGACAAGCAAAGCAACTAACTCTGTTTAGCGTGCTAATGCTTGCTGGTTTAGTTTTATGGTTTCACCCACACACGAGCAAGATCTGTCACGCTATTGATAGCCAGGCATTTTTACTGCTGAATGGTAGTTTAAAGCACTCCACAGCATTGCAATATTTTTTCGGTTACTTAAATCACCCAAGCGAAAGCTGGCTAAATGTTATTTTTATGGCCGCGACCAATATATTAGGGATTTATAGCCTCAAGCCAAGCCTACGTACCAGAGCGTTTGTATCAGTGTTATATTTCTGGGCATTTTTCCAGATTGTTTTGTTTGGTACACATGCTATTTTCTCTGACCTCTTGCATATGCATAGATCTTCGCCCAGCCTTACTTTGCCATTACAAGTACCGTTGCATACAATTTTAGAAATCCCTAAGTTACGCATTTTTTCTACCAACTGCTTCCCAGCTGGTCATACATTGGTTGCTGTGTATTGGTGTTTCTTTAGTCGACGTTATGCTGCAGAGTGGGTACGTCTTGTTATATACACAATAACGATTTTGCTAATTTTACCTCGCCTATTTTGTGGTGCACATTGGTTAAGCGATGTGCTATTTACTATTTGTTATGCATTAGTTTGTTTAGAGATAGCAAATTTAGATCTATTTT
>DALYEH010000024.1:6576-9430 GCA_031972715.1 Gammaproteobacteria bacterium
ATAAAACCAGCGTTAAATACTTAACAAAAACGCTGAATTTTATTGGCATCAAACAACAGAGGGCTACGCAAGCATTATGAAAAGTGTCTACATACAAACCCACGGCTGCCAAATGAATGAATATGATTCATCGCGCATGCTAGATTTGCTAAAAACACTTGGCATTGAAAAAGTCGATTCACCCGACAATGCTGACGTACTGTTGTTGAATACTTGCTCTATCCGCGAAAAAGCTCAAGAAAAAGTCTTTTCTGAATTAGGGCGTTGGCGTGCATATAAAGATAAAAGACCAGAAATTGTGATAGGCGTAGGCGGCTGTGTAGCCAGCCAAGAAGGTACTGCTATCAGGGAACGTGCTCCATACGTAGATTTAGTGTTTGGCCCACAAACTCTGCATCGCTTGCCAGCGATGTTAAATGATTTACGTGTACACAAAAAACCCGTGGTGGATATCTCTTTTCCGGAAATAGAGAAGTTCGACAAGTTGCCAGATCCACGCGCTGAAGGGGTCTTTGCATATGTATCCATTATGGAAGGATGCAGCAAATATTGTAGCTATTGTATGGTGCCATTCACACGCGGTGAAGAAATTAACCGTCCATTTGACGATGTATTGCACGAAGTTACCCATCTTGCAGCACAGGGTGTGAAGGAAGTCACATTATTAGGGCAAAATGTGAATGCTTATCGCGGTGCCATGCATAATGGTGAATTTGCAGATTTAGCCTTGCTCATTAACTACATTGCGGAAATTGATGGTATAGAGCGCATACGTTTTACAACCTCACACCCTATGGAATTTTCCGACGCCCTAATCCAAGCTTATGCGGATGTACCAAAATTAGCTAATCATTTACACCTGCCTGTACAAAGCGGCTCAGATCAAATTTTAAACCGCATGAAGCGTGGTTATACGGCTTTGGAGTATAAATCACGGATCCGTAAATTACGCGCTGTACGGCCCGATATAACAATCTCCTCCGATTTTATAGTTGGTTTTCCAGGCGAAAGCGATGAAGACTTTGCAGCAACCATGTCTTTGGTAGAAAGTATAGGTTTTGATCAATCATTTAGTTTTATCTATAGCCAGCGTCCTGGTACCCCAGCAGCATACTATGAGGATGACATCAGTCTAGAAGTAAAAAAGCAGCGTTTACATATTCTGCAAAGTCGTTTAACACAACAAGCAACTAAAATCAGTGAGAGCATGTTGCATACTACGCAAAAAATTTTGGTCTCCGGTACTTCTAAACGTGATCCAAATATGCTTACAGGCCGCACCGACAACAACCGCGTAGTCAATTTCTACGGCCCTGCTAATCTTATAGGTCAATTAGTAGATGTAGTGATCACCGAGGTTAAAGCTAACACACTAATAGCTGCATACGCAGCCATTCCGCAAACGCAAGTTGGCGAATTAGCAGTTTAGGTTTAGACTTAAACAAGAAATTAGTTTTGTTAAGCGGAACATTGAAAACACAGACTTATTCGTGTGACATCACACTTACACCATTTGACAATAAGCGGCTGCTAAGCCTATGTGGCCGTTTTGATGAGCACCTACGCCAATTAGAACAAAGATTAGAAGTCGATATTATTATACGCGGAAATGTTATTCATATATCAGGTAACAAACAAGTAGTTGAAAAAGCGGCCAAGGCAATGCAAGCGTTATATGCACAAACTGCTAATGGCCAAGAGCTAACCCCAGAAGAGATCCATTTATTTACTCAACAGGTAACCACAAATATGGAAATTGATAACCCGCATGCAAGTAAAACTGGTACTAGCGATGAAGTTGTGCATATTAAAACGCCACTTTTGAACATCACACCACGCAGCAAAAATCAACGTGAATATTTACGCCAAATCTTAAAGCACCCAATAAACTTTGGTATAGGCCCTGCTGGTACAGGTAAAACTTTTCTGGCTGTGGCATGTGCAGTGGCAGCATTAGAGCAGAAGAAGGTACGACGTATCATTCTAGTGCGTCCTGTAGTTGAAGCTGGTGAACGTTTAGGCTTTTTACCTGGTGATTTAGCACAAAAAATTGACCCTTATTTACGGCCGTTATATGATGCTTTTCAGGAAATGTATGATTTCGATAAAGTAGCTAAACTATTAGAACAACAAATCATAGAAATTGCGCCACTTGCATATATGCGTGGCCGCACGCTAAACGATGCGTTTATTATTCTGGATGAAAGCCAAAATACTACGGTTGAACAAATGAAAATGTTCCTAACGCGTTTAGGCTTTGCTTCTACAGCTGTAATTACCGGGGACGTAACGCAGGTAGATTTACCGCGCGAAAAAGCCTCTGGTTTAAAGCACGCGATGAATATTTTACAAGGTATACCATCGGTCTCCTTTAGCCATTTTGACTCTAAAGATGTTGTCAGACATCCGGTAGTGAAAGAGATCATCGAAGCTTATGAGCGCAGCGAGAAAAAACATAAGCAGGAGGATAAGTGACAATAGAGTTAGAATTACAAATAGCCTCGGAAGCGCAAACATTGCCACATCCAGCGCAATTTCGTGAATGGATTGGTAGTACACTTGATGATAAATATGATAACGTGGAATTAACCATACGCATAGTAGACATTGAAGAAATGACAGAATTAAACGAGACATATAGAAAAAAACACGGCCCTACAAATGTCTTGTCCTTTCCTGCAGACATAGATGGCGACTTTGACATGCAATTATTGGGCGATATTATTATTTGTGCACCAGTGGTACAAAGCGAAGCCGCGCAAGCCAATATAGATCTAATCGCACACTGGGCGCATATGGTGGTGCACGGTACGCTGCATCTATTAGGGTATGATCACATAGACTCAGATGATGC
>DALYEH010000024.1:9440-13891 GCA_031972715.1 Gammaproteobacteria bacterium
CATGGAAGCCTTAGAAACCAAAATCTTAACCGAATTGGGTTATCCCGCCCCGTACGGAGATAAATTACCCCATGCGTAAGGCGCTGACAAAACACATTAAAAAGTGGTTTACTATACATCCTCGTAACAAACAAGAAATCACTAACGTATTACGCCGTGCTACCGAAGCCGGGATCCTGGAAGCTAACACTTTCAGCATGCTAGAGGGTGTATTAGAAGTACAAGAAATGCGCGTAGCAGATGTAATGATCCCAAGAATGCAAATGGTAACCTTGGATTCAGATATGGATCTCAATACTCTTTTGCCGCGTGTCGTACAATCAGGCCACTCGCGTTTTCCCGTTTTAGGTGAGAATAAAGATGAAGTATTAGGGATTATCTTAGCTAAAGATTTATTAGGATATAGTCGCAATCCACCAACAAATTTCTCGATCCGTGATGTTATGCGCCGCGCCGTGTTTATTCCTGAAAGCAAGCGCTTGAACGTGTTATTACAAGATTTTAGGGTGAACCGTAGTCATATGGCCATAGTTGTTGATGAATATGGTCGTATCACAGGTTTAATCACGATTGAAGATGAGTATGATATAGATGATGTACCTTCAATTCGAGAACAACGTGATGGCGGTTATACCGTAAAAGCTCTGACTACAGTTGAAGAATTTAACGAGTATTTTGGCACCAATATAGACGCTGAAAACGTAGAAACTATAGGCGGCTTGGTAACTAGAACTTTTGGACATTTACCAAAACGTGGTGAGTGCGTAAAAATAGATTCGTTTTATTTTACAGTGATGCGTGCCGATACTCGGCGTATTCACTTGCTGAATGTGTTACGTGAAAGCAATACTGAGACTAAGTAGGTAAGCAGCGTTTTAAAAGTTGCAAATATGGATCTTGTAAAAATCCTTTATCGTATTGCAAGATTTTTTGTTGCTGTTCCTTACTTAAAAACAACATCATGGTATCCATGTACTTTATTTCTTGCATATTACAGTTGCGTTGTAACCAAAAGGTTACCAAAGCTGGGCTGACCTGATCTGGGTCAATACGTTGTATCAATATTTGTTGTGCCTTTGCTACTAATTGCTGTTTAATGCTGACATCGCGTAAAGCTGTTAACTCTTTGACAACAGCGTGTAAGGCTGGGAAAAAGTTTTGCATTCCTTCCAGATATTCCAAAATTATCGCGATCTTATACTCAAGTTCTTTGTTGTTATCTAGGATGTAAGTTAAACCGTATGTGTAGTGCAATACTTCCCTGACACTGGCTTCATCCTGCTGCGAATTTACCTTTTCAATACTTGCAAGTAAATATTTTTCAAATTCCATCTCAAAATTCATGGCATATCCTCACGCAATTTAGATATTTTTATTTAAAAATTCAACAATTTTTTTATTATTCGCATATGCTGCATATCGGACTGCCGTGCCGCCTTTGAGATTTTTTATAGATAAATTGGCACCATGTGCTACCAAATATTTTACAATTTCCAAATGCCCACTATAGGCGGCATACATTAATGCAGTACTACCAGTACGATCTATATAGTTTACATCTATATGCACTTCTTCAATTAATCTCTGCACCGCAGCTAGATCCCCTTGCAAACAGGCCACATGCAAGGCTGTTGTCATACGCACTAAATTATCTGTATGTACATTAGTTTTTAAATACTGCACATTCTTTTTTAATGCCAATTTTTCCACATTCAGGCCGCAAGCTTTAAATAGCTTCTTAATACGTGCACCCGCTACCCCGGAGTTTGGAGCAAAATATGTTTTGCAATAATTTTCTATTATAAAGCTATATTCAGGCTGCGTAAGAATGGATAATATTTTTTGGGCCCGAGCAATATTACTGCTAAATTTTGGATCACAGCGTTGTACCAGTATACCGCCTAGAATGATGGCTTTAGATAAACGACGTACATGATCAGCCGCTGCAAAATCTTCAATCGCTTCTTCTAATGCAGAATCTTGATCCCAATCTATCCAGGCTTTATAGAACTGATATATTTCTTTTTGTAAGGCCGTCAATTCGCGCGTAGAAGTATGCAATTGTGGGTTATAACTCAACAAATATAACATTGTTGGAATACTTGTTTCTACATTAGCCCAAGAGCAGTTACCACTAATCTGATGCCGAGTCGGTAACGTTATTAAAGTCTGCAGCTTTAATTCATCTACAATCCCCTGCCTTACAAAATCCTCGGTTTTATGTGCGTACAAGATTTTTTCATAAAACTCTTGATTTAGCATATATGGGTTGCCTACCTCGGATACTACAACCGTATTGGCAATCACACCCACACCACGATCACATTTGGCCCATAGATTTCCATAACGTACGAAGGTTATGGCATGCCCCTGATAAGCCGCTGGCAGGAGCAACAAATTGCTTTGTAATAATTTTTTGATCACTGGCGCAAAAGGGGTTTTGTCTTTATGGCGTGTAAATTCTGTGAGTTGTGCGGCATTTTTTAAAGCACGTATTACTTCCTGCAACCTACCACTAAATGCTGTAAATTTCTGACCGGGTATGCTATTTACAAAATTATCTAGCGAGCGTCTGATCAAACCAGTAGTAAATTCTAGATTAAAACCCTCAAAACTTAACGGTATAAAAGTGCCGTTTGGGTTTACTATATCTGCTTCACCAGTCAGCTCAAATCTATGCCCTAGCAATTTTGCACTAATATAATCTTGCGCAAACTTATAATCGGCGTGATACTGCATGAATATCTCTACTAATTCAAGCTGCTGCCGCAAGATAGGGTTAGCTAAAATTGGTTGCCCATCAGCCGAGTAATGGTTTGGATTTGCTCCAGCGCTAAGCAAGATTTTACAGGCTTCAACTTCATTGCGATCCACTGCCCATTGCAACGCGGTACGCTTTATGAAATCTGCTTGCTCTATATCAGCGCCTGCCGCTAATAAGGCGCGTAAAGTTTTAGGCTTTTTACAAATTACTGCTTGAATTAAAGGCCTAAATCCGTAACGATCTTTCTCGTTGACGTCCTGAGTACCAGCTAAAATCGCTGCCACTGCATTATCATCTGTATCGTATATTATAGTTTCAGCTAAAGACATCAAAATGGCCTAGGTTTTGGTGGAGGCGCTGCTGGACGAATAACATATTCAGGTTTGGGTTCAGGAGCAAGGTTTGGTCTAGCACGTAATTTTTCTTCTTTGCGTAATTCTTCACGTAAGGTTTGCATACTTAAACCCATTCCTAAGCGCGCTTTTAATTGGTGTCTCAATGCTAGATCTGGATCATTACTAGCTGCAGCTTCTGCTTCGCTCTCTGGAAACTCTATATCATCAAAAACACCGGCCATTTCTTCCAGTTGGGGATGCTTTTCAAGATTACTACCGCCGCCATCTAGCTCTGCGGCATTTCTAGGTGCAGCCATTTTATTCTGTAGCTCTTGCTTTTTATCTAAAGCAGATACTTTATGGCCTTGTGATTTTAAGGAGACGCGTTGCGCAAATAAAGCATCTTTAGCACAACGAGCTAGTTCTGCTTCCTCTGGACTGACGGTGATAAGATCATCAAAGCCAGGTATATATATGCGGCCTGTGGAAGTGCCCTTGCCACCTTTGTCACCCGTAGCCTCCCCTTCTTCTGATCGTGCATTTGTGGGGTCTACAGGAGTTTTTTTTGCCATTTAAAACACCAATTAATTCAAATTTACAAAAGCTTGGTTGTCATCATATACTGGCATGCCAAATCTTTCACGATAACGCGCCTCAAGCTCTACAGCACGATTGCGTAAATTAGGATCCATGCGCTGTACCAATAAGCTCAATACTTCAGGCGTAATATCCGTATTCTCGCGTATAGATATGCTTAGCCAACCATACGCACTAATGTAGTTTTGCGGCACCCCTTTGCCCAACAAATACATGTTACCTAATTCAAACTGAGCAGGTCTATAACCTTGATATGCTGCTCTTCTAAACCAAAGGGCTGCGGCTTTAGGATCCTCTGCCGTGCCTTTGCCAAGTAAATTAGCCAAACCTACATTGTATTCACCATAAGGATAACCGGCTTCCGCAGATTTCATATACCATGCATAGGCCGCATCATAATCAGGTAGCGCTTCACCGCTATCTACACTTAACAGGTCTCCTAAAGCAGCCTGTGCTGGAGCATAATCGGCATTTGCCGCATACAAATACCAGCGTTTAGCAGCTAAATAATCTTTTTGTAGCGCATACCCAGTCTCATAGTTTTTACCTATGCGCATTTGTGCCGCACCTTTATCAGAACGCTCTGCTGCCATATTATACCAGCGCATACTTTCAGCTAAATCTGTGTGTACGCCTAGCCCATCTTGATACAATATGCTTAACATAAATTGCGCATATGCGTCGCCCTGAGCAGCAGCCTGCTTATACCAATATGCGGCTCTAGGTGCATAGCGTGGCGATCCTTTTCCAGACAA
>DALYEH010000025.1:0-1694 GCA_031972715.1 Gammaproteobacteria bacterium
TCAGCGTGCATTTACCCACCCATACTTCTATAAAATCTGTATTTACTAGTTCATATACGCCAAAGCTATTCTTTTTTGCTCCAATCAGAAATTCAACCCATGGGGTGTGTGAACTCAATAAGCTGAGATTTGTAACTACATCATCAAACTTGCCTACTACCCCTGGTTTTGCAGCACCATAAAATATAGCTAGGTACTCATATTTTGCAACACAACTTTGCTTAATAAATTTTTGTGCTTCGATTGAAAAAAGTTGCACATGTTTAATTTGCTTATAGCTAGGTGTTGCGTCCCAGTCTATCAAGTCGCGATAGCCCACATCCCAAGGGTAGTTTTCAGTAATAAATTTATTAAAATCTCTGCAATACTGAGTAGATAGAATTTCTACTGTTCCGCTTTTAATTAATCTTGCAACTCTTTCTTGTTCAATCGTGTTTATCATTCTAGCATCTCATTAGTTCTATAGATATCAGGATATCATTACGTCAAGCCATAGGCATCAATGACGCGTTAAATCCGGGGCTGTCAGCGTGCATTTACCCACCCATACTTCTATAAAATCTGTATTTACTAGTTCATAGATACCATAGTCGTTTTTTTTAGCTCCTACTAAAGATTCAACCCACAATGTATGTGAACTCAATTTACTGAGATGTTGCAGTACATCATTAAATTTACCAATCACACCTGGCTCGTTAGCACCATAAATTATCGCCAGGTAGTCATGCTTTGCTACACAGCTGTCCCTTATAAATTTATGTGCTTCTACTGAAAAAAGCTGCACATTTTTAATTTGTTTATAACTATGGGTTGCGTCCCAGTCTATCAAATCACCATACCCTAGGTCCCAAGGATATTGGTTGGTTATGAAAGCATCAAACTCTATACAATATTGAGAATCTAGTACTTCCACTGTCTTATTACGAATTAATCTAGCAACTCGCTCTTGTTCTATGGTATTCATCATTTCACCCTCCTATGAACTGTAATTTACGCGGAAAATGATTAATTATTTGATAATATTCATCAAGTGTCATATCTATATTTATTGCACCATAATATAATGTTTCTGATTTATTATCATAATATTGCCAGTTGATATGTGGTATCGGCGGCTTATCTTTGGGCACACGCGTATTCAAGTCTAAACGCCAAAGGCAACTACTATCCTTTGTGCCCATACCAACATATACATTCCCTTTATGTGGACCACGGATGGATAAATACGGCACCGCATTCTCGCCTAAATTAGCTCTAATTGTTGCCATTGTACGTGCTTTAGCGAAATTTTCAAAGCCATGTGCGCCACCTGTGGCAACCTCTATATACTCTGCGCCAGCAGGGGCTTTAACAACTTTACTAAGAAATTCTAAGTGTCTATCATTATCTACAGATTTGAGGGGATTTCTAATCCTTAAATTCATAAAAGCGTTAGCTGCACAGGTAGAGGGGGACAGTTGCTCTATATACAGAAAACTACCTATCCCAAAACCATAAATCGCAGGATTCTCTCTGAATCTAGCACCCAGGCTTTTTAATTGCTCAGCCTCTTGCCGTGCCTTAGCCTGCCTTTGTATGGATTCCTCTAGTAATAACTGTCTGCGCTCTGCAGGGATTAAAGGATTGCTTAAAGTATGCTCGAAATCTTCAGTAAATAACAAATTGTCTCGCTCAAAATCAGCAGCAATACCAAT
>DALYEH010000025.1:1704-13641 GCA_031972715.1 Gammaproteobacteria bacterium
CTACAATCATAGTAGCTGCTCCTAGTAGTCCTACACCGCGTACAAAAGTACCCACAAAGCGCATTTGATTTAATTTAAAAATTGCACCATTTACTGCTGTGCCGCTGAAAAAGCCCAGAAAAAATTTTCCTAGGGTATGTAATGTTGCTGCTGAATTAGCAGTGCCATCTTCAATCCATGCCGGTGAATACCAATCAGTAAAATATGGATCACGCTTTTCCAGATCTGAGAGTGGTGTGTCAAATGAGGATCGTAACTCTCTTGTCAAGTATGATGGCATTTCTACTGCAGCATTTTGTAGTTTTCTAGGTTGCATCTTAGGCAGGTATGGTGGAGTTGCAAACGCATAAGCCATTCCTAACACAGCCCTAGCGCCGATTTCAGCAGGAGTAAGATGTATCTTAGATTGTTGCGCAGGAGTACCTGTATCTGTTTTCATAGCACCAGGGATTGGTATACCCATGTACTCTGTCATGCCCGTTGCATACGAGCTTGTATATAGCACAGTTGGCGCGGCTGCTTGTGCCTGTGGGGCTACTGGTTGCAGATTCGCAGCATTTTTTGCTGCAAACATGCTTTGGGCCGTTTTAGCAAGACCTGTTGGGTCGAAGTTTGCAGTTATATCTGGAATATAAGTGTCAGTACTATGCGCTGGATTAGGAACATTTATATTACTAAAAGGAATGGCATCTGCATTTAAGCCAGATCCAGAAATAGTGGTAGCTGGTGGAGTGGAGGTAGGAGCAACAACTGCAGGTGTTGTAAAAACATTTGATCTGGAATCAGTCACATGATGTGTGAGTGGTGCTTGAGGAGCATTGTGCATAGCTGGAGTTGGCGTGATATTTACTGCATTTTTGACTTGTTGAATATTATCTGGGCTCAGCTTCAAAGCCTCTATATTTGGAATGCTTTGTGTAGGCAATGAGTTAAGGTTTACAGTAGGAAGGCTATGCATATTTGGCATACTTGCAGCTTTTGCACCACTTAATGTGGTGTTAAAATCAAAAGGTTGAAACACCGGCGTATACATATGATCCATTTTAGTGCGTGCATCTTGCTGAGGAGGTGGCGGTGCTGTTCGTGGAGTATGATGCTCGCGATGTCTACCTTTGATTTTTATGCGCGGACCTAATTTACGATCTGTATCGGTATAAATTCTTTGTGACGTCTGCGCTGGAGGTTGAGATTGAGGTTGTGTTGACGCTGCTTTTGGTAGTTCCTCATTTATAGCAGCTGGTACGATGGGCGGTTGCTCAAGTACGCTTGTATTTTCTTCATTCTGCACTTGATTGAAGCCATTTTGCGCAGGTAAGGGCACCGCAGCAGGCTTTTTGCTAGCCATGTCAGGAAGGGTGCTAGATATATGTTGAAAAAACTCATCTACGTATTCACGTGGTGAAATACTTAGTGTATTACGAATTGAATGTACAAACTCAGGTACATTATGACCAATGCGAAACAAAGAATCACCTAGCAAAATATATCCTTTAGCGGATAAGAGGATATTAACTAAATCAACAAGATTTGCATGCTGCAAAAATTGACTGCGCCTATTGCTATCAAAAAGCTGTGAAAGCTTTTGCAACACACTTCGTACTCTCGCAGTAAATGAATTAGCAGAGTCAGCAAATAAAGCTGCTAATGCACTATTTTGCCTATTAACCCCTGATCCAAAAGCATCTTGCGTTGCAGCTAAAGTTAGAGCGTGTGCCGCAGTTGCAGAGGCTTTAACAGCAATCCAGAGCAGACTCAGTATATCTGTTAGGGCCTGCAGTTTTACCAGTTTGTTTAATGCAAGTCTTTTTAGGAGGTTTGATACTTTCTTTGGATTATACAGATCACTATAGTCTAGTGGGGCATGTGGTAGATCCAATCCATATGGATACTCTACTAAAGTATGGTTTTCGAATTCAAACGCTTGCGTCACACCATATACGCTGACAAAAAGACCAGTGGCTTGTGAAATTTTAGACGCTTTTAAAATGCCTGCACTCATTAATATAGTGCACGCAGAATTAATTTGTAAGATACTGTCTGCAGCAATACTGCCAGTGGAGTACTTATTTGGAAAATATGTACGAATCAGTGGGTTTGACAAGTTAGCCAGTACACCTGCAACCAGTATCAACTGTGCGCGCACTTCAGTCTTGTGTGCAGCTAATAGTCCAGAAACAACAGCCTGAAGTAAAACTTGCACTTGTAGGCTATCCTTGCCATCTAATATACCATCTACTATTAATATATAAGCTAATAGTTTGAGGCGATTAATAAATATACATCCCTCTATGATTGCTTTTGCAGAGGTTTCAATATAGCAGTCTTGGCCTAAAATCTTTGCATCTTTCTCTACCGTCAGTTCATTAAGAAACAACTGACAATCTACTAGATTAGCAGTGCTCTTATCTATAAATTCTGCTTTTGTTGCTGACACTATTTGCGTGTTTGATAAATTCATTCCTCCTGCGCAGCGTAATAATTTTAGAAATAAATTACTAAATGCGTCTGCATCCAATATGCGCAAATTACCTGATTTAGAAATATGCAAATCACATTTGGCAAATTCTGCTGTGTTTGTTGTGACCGTAGCGTTAATGCTTGCTAGTGGTGTGTGCATCACCAGTCTGTTGCTGGTAAATTCTTTGTGAAAAGTTATGCTGCAATTATCATCCAGTGGAGTCACTAAGGTAATTTTGTGTGTGCTGTGTATTGGTTCCAAACAGTCAATTACACTTGCTTGTATATATGAATCATTACTAAGATCTAAAGCACTCGCTATTTTGCATGTTCCATATGTACGAACATGGATGGCTTTAAAAGGAATTTTGGTTAATATTTGTATATCTACTTTAGCTATGCTTGAGTGCTCTTCTCGTGCATTATAGGGTGCGCTCTGTGCAGAAACACGAAGAATCTCACCTTCTTTTGTAACAGAAACCAATATTTTATCAGATAGATTAATGGTCTGGTTCAGCATGCTCTTATTTGAGAACCAAGCATGAAGAATATTTTGAGAATAAGTCGTGTTAGTTTCTGGATCGGAATAGGAAAAATGAATAGCCGGATGATTATCACGCATAAAAATACTCCTGTAAATGCGGAACTACAAATCAAGCTTTAAGATTATATGATAATGCTTGAAAAAACAAGCGTGATTGGCGATGCTAAGACGGCTTGGGGGTTAGCAGAAATTTGCTTGGCTAAATGCATGCTGTGCACGAAAAGGTATAAAGCCTAAGAGTGGGCTAGGTGTACAAATAATTTATAGACAAACACTTGCAGATTCATATTCTTGCGTTTATAGTGCATGGATTCATCAAAAATTTTATTTGTTATTATCCATATAATTTCATGGAATATAGCATAGGGAGTATAAAATGCACATAGAAGCAGATCAAAAGGAATATCCTGGATACCCTTTATCAGACACAGAGTTATTACAACGATTAGAAAGCCAGCTGTATGTGGAGACTCTAGGCAAAAAGCTTAGCAAGCCAATACATATCATAGGTCCCGCCAATGAAGATGAAGGTACACATAATTTAGAATGGATATTACGTGAATCTTTAAATAACCCACAAATTGAGAATGGTCCGCGAATACTATTATTACCGTGCATATTATCAAATATGTGGGTTGGTTTGTTGATTAGTATTGATGAAGATCAAATATCTGCTTCTATTTTGATTCTTTGCGTGCGGATAATTTGGAGCCTCCTGAATCTATACGTACAAATTTATTAAAGGTGTTTCCTGCTGCAGTGTTGCGTACCGCTGGAACCTTAAAGCAAAACGACAAATTGAGTTGCGGGCAATTTATCATAGCCAGTTTTGCGCAAGCGGCTGCAGGGGTGCTTTTACCAGATGCAGAGGATTTAAATAAACTACAACTGGCAAGCCTACAAAGGCACAATCCAAATGCATATCTACAGCAAACTACGAGCATGCTGATGGCATATTCTAACTATGTGCCAGCTGAAAGTGAACACAACCCTACTAGTAGTGAGCTTGACGATTTGTACAAAACTTTATTAATTATTAATTATCTTTTTAAGGATATATTAGAGCAACAAAATAGCAATGATTGTGCAAGCATTTGTGTAAGTATACGTAGGAATTTTACAACTATAAAAGCTGATAATAAGCTTCAATTGCAGCATACAGCACACAGTGAGAGCTCAGAGAGTGGTATGATTTATAATACCACTATGATAGAAAGAAATATTACATCGTGTATCTTAAATCCAATAACAGATATGAGCACCTTGCCAGTTCCAGAAGGATATCTTGCGCGCCCGTGGATTAGAAGAACGCTACCTTTTGGAGCCGGAGGAGTTATGTTTAGTGTGGAATGGTTTCTATTTGAAGTGCTAGGTATGGTGTCGCTACCTCTTACTGTCACCTTACTAGCCGCTGTAGGCGCAGCTGAGCTTAATCAATACAATGTGAATCAGTTCAATAATGAAGTTGAAGATAGTTTGGTGCTGTATAACAAGTTTGTACAGCATGATGAGGATGATGATTTGGTTAAAGCAAGATCAAAGCTAGAGGCTGAAATACTTGGTAAAGGCGATAACGGACGATACAAGATAAGCATTTGGTTTAAAAACAGGCAAGCATCCTATGATGAGTTTTCTAGAGCTATGTTATTGATAGGCATAGTAAAGGCAAAGTACCAAAAGCGCGATGCATATGAGTATCTGGAACAGGCATATAGATATACAACATTACACGAATACAAAAGATTAAGTCTCATTTGGATGATACATGCCCTAATATATGCAGACGATGCAGCTGAAAATGCTCATGCAGTAAAGAGTAACCAGGGCCTCATAAGCAAATATTATAAGGAACTATGTAGTATCGATTCAAATTTCGAAAGGAAAATGCAAATCTTTGCAAAAGATACGGTGATGCTGGCTCTAAATTGTGCACAAAAGCAGCGTAATGGAATTCTAAGGCAAGAACTGAATAAAGTACTACATTTTGGTGCTACGCATATCTTTCGATTATTACCAACTTATGGCCCATTATGTGAGTTAGTGATTACTTTTGTGCAAGCAATTGAACATAAAATGAGAGGCAAGGATATGAATGAAAGTCCACAACTCAATGTGCTGTTACACAATCTAGGTTTGTCTGAGCATAATGTAGAAGTATCACCTTCAACAATGATTATTAATGAGATCATGCAATACTCAAAACGCGCGCTTGTCAATCCTAATCTTTCAGCGGCTGCTCCTGCCGATACTCAGCCAGCAGCAACAAATCATTTGCGTAAAGTAAATCAGTATAAAAACAATCAGGGATAAAAATGGGTAAAGGTTATTGCAGATTCATTACATATACTAAGGAATATATAGAGAAGGCACCGCGTTTAGTGGATTTATGGCGAGTACCACTTGACTCTCACAACGGTATAGAAGGCTTAGCGGTGCGCTTTGACTATAATACTAATACTTCAAAACAAGTACATTCTTGTACACTACCCTTATATACTACTGAATTAAAACAAGTAAAGATACCTGCGCCCACTAAGAAACGGTATGTATATGTTAATTATTTAGATTATGTTGTCAAATTTTTAATTAAGCCAGTAACTATGATGGGCGCTAGTATTGTATATGGTTTTAATTTATATAACATGTTATTTGGCATGCATGTCACTAATATTGCGATGCAAAGTATAGCCAGCTTGGTATTACCTTGGAGTGGGGTTTTAATTGGGTGTACTATTGTACATGGTATTACTGCTGTATTTTTCCGGTACATATATCCAAAAATGCAACAAAATTTCATCAACATATTTGACAGCTATTTGCAGAGGATAGACTCCATTAATTGCATAAGTACTGATGAAGTTTTTTGGAAATTAAAGCATAAGCATTGGATTTTGTTTGACCAGTGGATGCCTTGTAGTGCTTATCTGATCTTTCAGTATCATTACAGTTTAGCCATTATACATGAGATACATGAAAATTTGCACGCTGCTCTAAATGACTATCAATGCGCGCTACCATTTGCGCAGACTGAGCGTCAGGGCTTTGCTTGTATATGTAGAATAACGCAGGTCTACCACGACCTCTGTAAGGAACCCAATTGGGATGCAACTAGATATTATAGCTACATACAAAAGTATATCGATGTGGTGCCTGATAGCTTAGATTTGCATAAACCAAAGATTGAACAATTAACTAAAGAAATTGATGACACTATTGCGCTCTTAGCAAGAGAAAGAGTGTTTGAGGCATATGAAAAGTTCGATGACATTTATTTTGATGCTGTTGCTGATGAATTCTATCCGCATATAGCAGTTAGATACTATCAATTAAAAGCAATAATTACCCTTCTTGGGCACCCATATAAGGGCTATCTCAGATGCGTTGCTAAAGCTGATATGCATAAGGTATTAGAATCTGAGCATCAGGAGAGAATAGTGATTGCTAGGCATAGCCTGCTTAAAGCACAATCATATTTAGATGATTATTATCCTGATATCGCGCGAGAGCATCGCAAATATGTGTGGGACTTAGAGCAATTTTGGGAAAATTTACCTGTTAGACCATTGGTGAAATTCCCTTACGATATTGAGCAGTTTGGTGTGAAGCTGAGAACTATCATAACTGATAATCCTCATAATGATCCGCAAAAAGATACACATACGCAAAAGAAGTCTTCGCGACCGCCGCTTTAATGAGTGTTTGTTCAAGGATATGGAAGTAGGATGAAAAATATAGTCGCTAAATTCGAAATTGAAAATACTAGTGTATCTCAGACACATGCAGCAGGGGCAATAACATTCAATACTTACGAGGATTCACAGCTATATTCTTATTCATTGTCTGCCAGTTGGTTTGCAATAGAAAGCCATCTTGAGAATAAACAACTAAATATCTATTTGTTAAACAATCTTTGCGTTGTGATAACTCTATTTCAGCAGAAATTGATCATTCAGACTTCTGCTAAGGTAGATATATGTTTAAAACAATCTATGCCTATATCAGATATAGTGATTGCGACTCGAGGTACATGTGAGATATCGGTCAATATATGGATCAGTAAAGATATATTTATTGCAGCGCAACAAATATTTCTAAAAAAGCAAATATCCTGCAGCTGGCTGAGTTTACTAACCCCTAGACTAAATAAGGGCAATGTACAAATAGATGCCGCAGTGACTGTAGAACAGATACGCTGTGTAGCAGATACTCTAAAAGTAAATAAGAGATTAATGGCAGGTGTGCGAGATATAGAGTGCAATTTACTTAAAATAGGTACTAAGGGAATTTTTTCAGTTGTTAAAGATCCTGATTTCAAACAGTTAGCCTTTGTATCGAGCCAAAACCAGTGCTCTAAAATTATAGCAAACAAAATTTGTAATCAAGGTACTTTTATAAGTATTAATGAATCTATTGACACTGCTGAACAGTTAATACTATTTGAGGATAGTTTCACAAGCTTAAAGAGTGTAACTTGTGTGATAAACCGTATCATTTTTCACAAAGACTGTCACTTTAGTACATATGATACAAATATTGTATATTATATAAAACAGCACGATATGGAAAAATTAATATTCGTTGGAGATGTTTATCTAGAAAACACAGTGATAGAGTGCGGTGATGTTGAATACAGTAAGCTATGCAACAATATAACACATGTGAATTTAAAGCTTATCTGTCAAGCGTTGCTATTAAATAATCCTAAGCCAATTAGAGGAGAGAATGTCATTTTTGAAGTGCATAGTAAATTTGACGCACATGGAGACTGCATTATTAATGGTATGTTTGTTCGCGCAAATGTTTTTGAAATCGATGCAACTTTTGATTGTGGTGAATTTGCGTCATTGGAAGTTGAAGATAAAGCGGAAGTAACAGGTCTCATATATGCTAAAGAAGTAGTCTTTAGAGGTAAATACTTATTGGCTAGACTAGGTCTGAATTCTGTAAGTAATCTATTATTCTATAAATATTGTTATAAAGGTGGCTTGGTTGCTACATATAATCTAAAGATATATACAGCTGTTGCCGTGAGAATAGCCGGCGGATATTTCTCGGCACCAAATGTGCTGCTAAAAACTGGCTTGAACTTAAATTTATTTGGGGTGACTTTTGCATTTGACTATACACTGTTATCACTGCTTAATGCTGAGTGTGCCATAGATTTACCAATAGCGCCGTATACTAGATATGATTTGCTTGATTTAGATAAATTGGCAAGATTTTGTGCTCGCGTAGCATACACAAGTACCAAAGCAGAATATGCAGGTGTAGTGAGTTTGGGGATTCTTGCGGGATCAATTTTGCCGTTAGCAGTAGCAGGCGCAAAAATAGTTGGAGAGAGTTTGCATCAAGAACCTAATTTGTTGAAACATCTACAGCATGCTGCGCATACTACTTATGATTTGGGTAGAAAATCTGTTAGTGCAGTACGCACAGGCATTAACGCTCTTGCTCCTACTGCAGATGGCCACAGAACACGCGAAGAAGTTTTGCAGACACTTCATCAGATTTATAGTGTTGATAAATTGCTAGAGATTGTTGACAATATATTAGCTGCGAAGGGCTTATTTTTGAAAGGCAGTAGCATATATTCGCATGCTAAAAACGCAGCTGTCTTTATTTGTGATATGCCTTCTGCTCCAGATATTCTTTCAGAAAATTTAAGACCTTTGACAACAGTCTATAATAAACGATATAAAAAAGGCGTTCCGACGGAAGCTCCAGACATGAATTCAAAAGCTAGTGTGTCAAAAACCCACAAGTCTACTGCTAGCTTAGAGTATGCGTAAAGGTTATGCAGACAGCATATATGCCAAGGCAAATATAGAAAAAGTACAGCATATTAGACCACTAGTGAAATTACCTCAAGATATTGATCAAGATGGCCTGAACCTAAGAACTATCAACATTCATAAGCTTAATATTGCTTTGCAATTTGATACATATAATCATAAATGAGCTAAAACGACACCACTGTGATTAGCTGTTTCTAAATTTTATTTCATACTTAATGCCTATGCCTGGTATATACTGTACTAATACATCAAAGCAGCGTTTATACAATGCCATACAAACTTATAGCAGCGACACTACTTTCTACCCTCGCATTCGCTTGCAGCATATTAATCGTGCTAGGTATGCTTGGGGTACTTGACTTGCAGTACTTTGCTATTGGCTCTGAAATCGGTATGAGAGTGCTAAGTATGGTTGCGGTAGCTGCTTTGTTGCTATTAGCGATTTTGTATTACAATGAGTAAATGCTTACAAAGATTTAATTGGGGGGATCAGCTTATGTTTAGAAAGTCTGATATATTCATATTACTTGCCGTAACTATATCTTTTATTGTTTCGGCATATTTATGGTTTACAGGTAATTACCTAGCGGGCATCTTTACTGCTATCTGGGTACCATAGATTTTGACTTTTGCAATTTATTTTAAGTTGTGTTCCTTTATAACATTGCATAATTTAGGTAAGAAATCATGAGTGATACTGAATTATTATGGTTTGCAGTAATTGTCTTTTTGCTGTTATTTATAGGCTTAGCACTCACAGTGTATGAGTTTAAAACTTATATTATAGAGCCAGAACAAAAACCAAAGAAGCAGCGCAAAACTAAGTAATAGCCGCTAAACCCATTAAACTGTCAATCCAGATTAGTGTAATATTTACGTTGATTGTAAAATTACACTATTTACTTAATACTAACCCTAATTCAAATAAAGCCCACATAGGCAGAGACAGCAGCATTTGTGATACTACATCCGGTGGGGCTAAAAGCATGCCAATAATCATGGTTAAGACTATAACGTGTCTACGTTTGGCCTTTAACTGCTCTTTACTTAGAATATTACAACGGATTAAAAGACCTGTAAGCACAGGGATCTGAAATGCAACGCCCGCGGCAATAGCGATGGTTATTATAAAATCTAAATAGCTGCCTATATCTAACATTACCGTGACACCTTGAGGAGCGCTGGTAGTAAAAAATTTTAGGGCTATTGGACATATTACTATAAGTGCAAAGGCAAGGCCGCAGTAAAATAAGAAAGTACTGGTAATAAGCAGTGGTACAATATTACGCCGTTCATTTTTATATAAACCAGGGCGTATAAACATCCAGAGTTGATAGAGCAAATATGGGGCACAAAGTAATAGAGAAACAAAAAAACATAGCTGCAATGGCACCATGAATGGAGCCGTAACCTGCGTAGTAATTATTTGCAGATCTGCAGCTAAATACTTTTGAATAGGTGTGGTAATAAAACTATAAACTTTGTTAGAAAAGCAGTAGCAGCAAACAAACACCACAGCCAAAGCAGTGCCACAACGGATCAGGCGTGCACGTAGCTCTGTGAGATGCTGGATCACTCTGCAGGATCTTTAGGATCTGGCTCTTCGCCATTTAATGCTTTTCTAAAACTGCGCACTGCAGTTCCTAAATCTTCACCTATAGTTCGCAACTTTTTAGTGCCAAATAATACCATTACCACTAAAAAAGTTAACAATAATGATCCTGGGCTTACGCTATTTAACATGGCAAAATCCTCTTAACCAAATTTTGGTAAATTACCAGACAGCAGATGAAAATGTAGATGATCAATCTCCTGTCCGCTATCTCTACCAGTATTAATAATAGTCCTAAAACTTTTAATATCTAGTAGGCGTGCAACTTCGGGCAACAACTTTATCATATGTCCCATGAGTTTTGTATCCTCATCAGTGATCTTATTCAAGCTAGGGATGTGCTTTCTAGATGTAACTAATAAATGTGTTTTTGCTTTGGGATATAGATCTGGAAACACTATGACCTGTTCATCCTCATATATAAACTTTGTATTAGTTTCGCCAGCAACTATCTTACAGAATATACAATCGTTCATTGCTCTAAGATCCTTAATATTAGCATTCCAATAAATGCTGTTGAAACAGCCCCTAACACAAAATAATACCAAAGCGAAGGTCTGTTTGCAGCTGCTACCGACATATTATTCTGCAAAGCTAATTGATAGTTTTTATATATCAAGTTTGGCAACTCTGGTAATTTTTCCAACCAATATGGGGCGTATGTTTTGATACGTCTTACAATTAAGTTACGCCCCATCCGTTTGCGCATCCAACGCTCCAAAAAGGGTTTGGCTGTACTCCATAAATCTAATTCTGGGTACAATTGGCGTCCTAGGCCTTCTACGCTAATTAAAGTTTTTTGTAGCAAAATCAATTGTGGTTGAATTTCCATATCAAAGCGCCGTGCGGTTTGAAACAAGCGTAATAAAGTCTTACCAAAAGAAATCTCATTGAGTGGCTTTTCAAAGATAGGTTCGCAGACACAACGTATTGCTGCTTCAAATTCATCAAGCCGCGTATTCTTTTTGATCCAGCCAGATTCAATGTGCAGCTCTGCGACACGCCTATAATCGCGTTTAAAAAACGCTAAAAAGTTTTCAGCTAAATAATGTTGGTCCGCTGGGCTTAATGTACCAATGATCCCAAAATCTAGGGCCAGATACTGTGGGTCATGCGGATGTTGCGCAGAAACCCAGACATTACCAGGGTGCATATCAGCATGAAAAAAACAATCTCTAAAAACCTGTGTAAAGAAAATTTCCACCCCGCGCTCAGCAAGTAAACGCATATCAGTATTATTTTTCTGTAATGCGGCTATGTCTGAAACTTGTATGCCATGTATGCGCTCTAAAGTTAAGACATTATGGCTGCTGTGTGACCAATGCACCGCCGGAACGTATAGTAGTGGTGAATCTGCAAAATTGCGCCGTAGCTGCGAAGCATTAGCTGCCTCACGCATTAAATCTAGCTCATCGTAAATGTTCTTGCGTATTTCTTGCAATACTGCACGCGGTTTAAAACGGCGTATAGGCGCATACAACAGATGCACCACACTAACGATTAGCAGTAACAAATCTAAATCACGAGCT
>DALYEH010000026.1:0-437 GCA_031972715.1 Gammaproteobacteria bacterium
GCGCCCATCTTAATAGTTGCATAGATCCATGCTCCTAGAACCACAAATATGATCATAGCAATATAAGGGATAGTTTGCGACATGCCGCCACAGAGGTAAAGCAACACTACATATATGATTGATCCGCCAGATTTACCAAAGCGAGATGCTAAACCATCAACTATTACTTTACATTTGCGTTGATCTTCTTTAGACATGGGGATAAATGCAATTTCTTTTGTTTCATCGAATAACGTATATTTACACCCACGTCCCAAACAAATTTGTAGTGAACCCATTAGTAACACCATATTTGCTGGATTGTTGATAAGGGTGCCTACAGCATCAAAAAACATAGTGCCCTCTAAGGCTATACCTGAAAAGAAGCCAATACTAGTTAACAGCCATATTACTGGTGTTGCTAATGCTGCGATTGTCCAACCAAATTTACGTATTAC
>DALYEH010000026.1:447-5959 GCA_031972715.1 Gammaproteobacteria bacterium
AAATCCTGTAATACTATAGACGCGGCTCATGTAAGCATTAATTTCTTTGCTAGTAGACATCACCATTTCAATTTTGTATGCCCATAAGATATCTGATAAGTTGTAAACTATGTAATATCCAACAACTATAAAAACCATATATAGCACGTAGCGAGAAGTTCTTAAATAGCTCACACATTCTGGTAAAGAAATTTTTCTGGCTTTTTTCTGCGCAGGAGTTACCAATTTGATGTGCTCATGTTTAAAGACATGATTGGTTAACCACCAATATAGTGCTATTACTCCTAAGCTTAATATTAGTACGAAAGACAATTGTAAAAACAGCCATTCATTGTCTTGATAGCCCGGAGGTACACGTATAAAATGAATTCGTTGTAAAAGCCTAGCGAACTCGCCTGACACGATACCTGAACAATTAGCGCCGAGAGCAAAGATTGCATAAAAACGTTTGGCTTCTTCTACTTTGGTGACCTCATTAGCAAAGCCCCAAAATAAGATGAACAACACCATCACGCTCCACATTTCTGCTAAAACGTAGAATAATGTAAGGTTCCAGTTACGAATGGCTGCGATCAAGCCCTTAGAGCCTGCGCCAGTTAAAATATTATTTTGTAAAAAGTCTGCTAAAGAATCTAATTGTAACAATTCTCGTTGTGGGTAGAGCACAAAGGTAAACAGTGTAAAATAGGCTAAGAAGCCGCCAATAATCATGTAAAATACATGCTCGCGACTAAATCTGCTAATTAATTTGGTGTATATATACGTTAATAATACAGCTACAGGTAAAATAGCGACGATTTGTAAGAAGGGTATTACTTCTGCGCCTGAGCCTGGTGCCTTTACTATTAGCGGGATCTTCAGACAATGAAGTAGGTTATATACAAAGGCTATAAGGAAAAACATGGCAAACATAGGAAGCAATTTTTTTAGTTCGGATGTGTGTATTGGCCAGATTAAACTGCGTATTCTGCCGAAAGGCTTATTATGCGCCGGATCGTGTACCATCACCCAAGCTCCTACAAAGCTATTTGCAGTTCACATCATGCCATATAAGATGTGTGTTGTCAAACTAAATAATGCCAAAACTATGATTTATTAGCTGATACTACAATTCGCTGCGATGCCTAGAGGCGGGGGTTCCTGCTCTTCTTCCTCATGACTTGGTAGGGCGATAGGTTGAGCGGACACTGCGTTAAATGCAGGTGTAAGGGTAGGCCCGGGTTGCTGATGAAGTTCATCATGCCAAAATTTAAGCTCCTCTAAATTTTTGACTAGATTTTGATACCCCTGTACCCAATAAGCAAGAGTGGAATTTTCAATAGTAGTTTGCTTAGATAGAATATTGTTTGTATTCACATTAGTCATAGCTTCATAATGTTGAAGACATTGCGTACACGCTTTTTGCAACATCTTAAAAGTAGCAGCTGTTTGCGGTAACAATGTAGCGCTTAGTATATTAGCAAAGTACATAACATTTAATGCATTATAGCTAGCAGCAACAGGCTGACTCTGTTTAAGATTCATTTCCGAGGTAATCAGCTTGCCAAGATCTATATGAAGTGTATATTTTTGCTTATCATTCATCTCCTCGACACGCTTATTGAATAATATTACTATATACCTTATTAAATCAAATAATATTTCATCTTGACTTTCCAAAACTAGGCAAGACAAACTCTTACATTTTTTGCCAAGCTGTAATGCACTCACATGTTCTGAAATTTTACTGTCTCTAACAGCACGATCTGCATAGACACATAGACTTGAGATACCTGGTACAGGGATCCACACATAACGCTCTGCTTTTAAGAGCAAAGTACTAAGCCCCAGCGTTAAGTATGGGATAGAGCTATTATCCGCAAAATTTTTCAAAATTGCTGCAAATCGAGCTTTATCTTGTGTTAAGTTTTTTGAATAGTTTACACAGCCATGATAAAAAGCAGATGGTACTGCTACCAAATCACGGGCATGCATCAATTGCAGAGTTTGCGCTTCGTTACGTAATTTTACGTCCTCTGTTCTCCATTGCACACTCGATACGACCCTGAATGAAGATCTTTTGGACTCTAGTGACTTTTGCAAAATATATGAACAATGATCTGTAGAGTATTCTGTAGGATGTTCTTGATCCAGTAGATATTCTATTAAGTCATAATCGTTGTGTTTGAAGCATAGAATTGCGTTCAAAAGATCATTTGCTCTATTGCCACAACGATAAGCAACTATAGTGTTAGATTTTAATTGCTCGTAGAACAACTTAAAAATTCCCATTTTGCCAACAGCAGCTAATTGTGTGAGAACATTCATGCCAATTGACACATTCTCAACTGTAAACACTGGTAAATGGTTGAATATAACTGATACAGCAATTCTATAATTTTCACTGTTTTCATACAGATATTTACAAAATTGTATGAATTCAACTTCGTTTTTTTCAGTCAAGCTATTTAATAATACTGTATTGCCGACTAAATTGCCGTAATATTCGCTTGGCTGTATACCAAAACCTGCAGCATGTAACTGTTGAGCTATTGCGTATTCCTTATCGTTTACTAGCCGCAAAAATACTTTATTCAGATCATCTAAAGTAGAAATATTTAGAAAGAAATCATCTAAATGGTTTTTGCTGTCTGGGTATGACTTATAATACGAAAGGATTCGAGTCTCAAATTCTCTGATAGAATCATGAGCTTCAATAATTGCAGTATAGTCTCTGCTATTCAAATGCCGCCGTATTGTATTCAGTTCATCATTAAGGTCTTTTAATATTTGTGGTGAAATTTTACGTGCTTGATGTTTATTTTTTGTCTTGTTTTTGACTGCTGGGGCTACATGTTCTTGTGTAGTCTGCACCAACTCTTCGGATAATGCAGCCGGAGGCTGCAGCTCTTCTCTGCGTTGCTTAAGAACTGCAACTCTATTTGCAAGCGCAATGATCCCCATCTTAGTCATATCTTCATTAATGGTTATGAGTTGCTGAAACAATTTTTCGCAGCGTGCATAAATAGTATTAATCTGCTCTGTATTCAAGTTACTCGCCTGCTCTGTATATAACTTGGCACATTCTGTATCAAAAGATTCCTGCAAAGTTTGCTGTGCTTTTTGTAACAAACCTAGTAACATAAGCACAGTATCTTTAGCATAAGTAGTATGGGTATTTAGCCTGCTAATAGCATGATTTTCACATAGATCATCGTCATCAATCTTTATGCACAGAAATACACCGTTGTTATAATAAGCTCTTAAGGTTTGTACCACACCTGTTTTTTTATTCGTATATTTTAAAGTATGGTGCCATTGTGCGAAAAAATGCCTTTTAAAGCTATATGTTTTATCTATACGAATATGCCATTCAATTGGAGTGAGCATATCCTGTGCAGGGATTTTCGATATATCCAAACCAATTATTAGGTAGCCTGCTTCAAGTTTGCTTGTGACTTGTTGTGACGTTAGACCTGTGTGGCTGATCCAAGTTTGGTCATAACTTGTCAGAAAATTATATAAACCACTGTTGGTTATTTCTTTATGTTTGGGTTTTACAACGGTAAAACCGTCATTATTATTCTTCATATAAAGCCATCGCGCATCAATCTTTATTAGTCGTTATACTAACAAAAAGAAAATTATTATGCAAGAGGGAATGCGCTAACGCAACGAGTCTAGTCTATCACATTTTCAGAAACGAGTGGTTATGCACTCTTTGTGTTATTAATTTTGCAAAGACTATATGCGGGGAAGAAAAAATATTGCTTAGTTAGCAACGATATAGTGTAACATAATGCAAAAAATGCAAATCCTTAGGTTGATGTATATTTATGCGTTTCAAAAAAACTATTATTTTATTGCTAGCCTTGACTTGCATTGGCTGCTGCACCAATAGAATCACCTTCTCAAAGCAGCATAATCCTTATATTCCTAAGACTACTGATTTCAAACAGAAAAAATTGGCGTTAGTTTTGGGTGGTGGTGGCGCTAAAGGTTTTGCACATCTAGGGGTTTTGGAAGAGCTGAGCCGTGCAGGCATACAACCGGATGTGATTATAGGCTGCAGCTCAGGGTCTATTGTGGGCGCATTATATGCTGATAATCAAGATATTCAGGCCCTAAAGGACTTGTTATTATCCTGTAAGAAATCTGATGTAATTGAATTGAGCAGTTTTGAATGGCCCTATGGGGTATATAACAAAAATAAGCTGCAAGCCTATTTAGACAAAAATCTGCGGGCTAAAAACTTTGCAGATTTAAAAATTCCGTTTGTTGCGACAGCAGTTAATTTGCAATATGGTAATTTGACCGCCTTTAGTGAAGGTGATCTCATTCCAGCAATATTAGCTTCGGCAGCATTTCCGGGTGCTTACGCTCCGGTGCAGATAGGTGATCAATATTTTGTAGATTGCGCTGTTGCAGATCCAGTGCCAGTGCGCCTTGCAAAAGAGCTTGGATTTGAAACTGTTATAGCTGTCAATATTGCAGAGCAATTGCCAACTTCTGCACCAAACCATGGCTTGGGCGTTTTGAAGCGCAGTTTGGAGATTGCATATATAAATCAGAGCAAGTTTGCAGTAGAACAGGCTGATGTGGTTATTGATTTTGCTTTTAAAGATATAGGTTTATTTACAGATGAGTATAATCATTATCTATATGAGGAAGGTAAAAAAGCGACGAAGCTCGCAATGGATGGAATTCAAAAAACGATTAATAATCAAAATCGCAAGACTTAACATAATACTATCCAGACACGATGTCACAGCGCTACGCGTCTGACTTTTCTAAAGCCGCGCATGCACACGCTACGTTTTCTACTAAATGTTGCGGATCTATAGTCCCTAATATAATGCTCCCAACGCCGGGTTGGGCATAAATAAAATCCATGGCCGCTTGTACAGGGTTGCTAGTCTGAAACTGATCCAAATGTCCGCTTGCAAAAGCCTTTTTAATAAGGACTCCTTTCTGCAGTCTAGCTGCCTCCTGAATTACTGGTAATTCGTCTGTAGCGAAGGGGTTATATTGCACCATGGCCACATCAGCATTATGCAGAGTTGCAATGCCTCCGGACACAGTTTTGGTTGACATGCCATAATAACGAATTAAACCCTGTTGCTTAGCTTCTGCTAAAGTATGGAATACATCGAAGTTGTTTATAACATGCTCATCATTACCGTCTGAATGTATTAGCAATAAATCTATATAATCGGTACGTAATTTTTGTAGACTTATTTTTATGCTTTGCAGTATATGTTGTTTGCTAAAATTATACACTGAAGCTTGCTCTACATAATCTTCACCAGCTTTATCCACAATAATCCATTTATCGCGTTGCCCCCTCAACAATTTGCCCAAGCGCTCTTCACTCAAGCCATATGCTGGGGCTGTGTCTAATAAATTGATCCCTAAATCTTGCGCTAATGCCAAAAGGTCAGCAATTGCTGCATCTGTAGGAATATTAAATGCGGATGGATACTTCACATCTGTGTTTCTACCAAATTTTACAGTGCCCAAACCTAAAGGTGAA
>DALYEH010000026.1:5969-13334 GCA_031972715.1 Gammaproteobacteria bacterium
CATAATAATTGATCCCATATAGGTGTAGCGATGCATGGCTGTGGTAAGTTTGTTAGTGCTGCGTGAGGCGCATATTTTGGTTGCACAGCATCCTGTGCCAGTTGCTGTATAATTACCTGCGCTAACACAGGCGCTAAAGCTAATTTTGTGGGCCAAGCTGTGATGTAATTATGTTCATTATACACAGTTACTGTAGTAGGCTTAGCGCCATCTGCTTGTTTTGCTTCTGCTCTATCTATAAAAAAAGTAGCAAAGTCAGCTGTGCTTAAATCAAGTTTAGGAAATATGCTGCACAATTCCTGTTTAGCAGCTGCAATTTGTTGCTCCGCAGTTCTATGCACACCTTCTTCAGCTAGCTTCCCGCCCAGATACCACACCGGAGTACCATCGTGTGCCGTGTGTGTAGTAATTGTGATGCGCGGTACTGTATTTAAACTAATACAATGCCCATATACAGTAGCAAGATTTGGTGCCTTCAGTAATACCATGTGCAAAGGACGTAATTGCATGGTCGGTGCTTTGTGCAAATCTTGCATAATGTGCGCATTACCACTACCCGCTGTGAATATGTATTTTTGTGCGCATATTTGTATAGGCTGTTTGTCAGCATGAATCGTGATATGTTTGATGCGCTTGTTATCGTCGATTGCTAGTTTACATTCGTGCTGCGTAACTTTTATACATTTATTTAGCAAGGGCGTAGCCAAGATCTTTAAGACTGAAGGTATATCTAAAACTAGCTCTGCTAATTTATAGACTTTGCTTTGTATAGCTGAAGTGCTTATGATCTGCGGCCAGGTGCTTGGCTGTGCGACCTCTACATGACTACGCATGGCATTACTTGCAAACAAAGTTGTAAGACCGCCAGTAAACCTATCTACCGACCACATATATTGCGCTGTAGCTAAAATATTTGCGCCTTGTAACGACAGTTCACCCTGGCCATCTAAACATCGTTGCCATAGTTGAGGCATATCTTGCAAGCTGGCTACACTGGCTGATACTTGCCCACTTAAGGCATATTTTAAGCCGCCATGAATGATGCCTTGCGATTTAATAGTTTGCCCGCCACCAAGAGTGTCAGTTTCTAATAAGATTGCGTTGTATCCCATGTTCTGCAACCTAGCAAGGGTCCAGAGACCAGCAATCCCGCCACCAAAAATGACTATATCGACGTTAACCATATACAACCGCTATGAAGAAAAACAGGATTTTAGCATATTCATCAATATGTTTGAATATGCCAGGATAAGAGGCATTTAAGGAGCTATGTTGCAAATAGAATACAAAAATTTTCGTGCTGATTTAACATATTCTGCGCATACCAAAACCTATTTTGGAGAAGTAGAAGATACAGAACCATTAATTGTGTTTCAGGCAACCAATAGGCAGCATGCGCTGCAAATTATACACCATGCTGTAGATATGTACTTGCAGTCGCTTCTGAGTCCTGCTTTGCTTTAATATGTAGCTCGATTAATTTCGCATATTTATAATAAGAGCCTTCTGCGTTGGAAAAGGCTAGCATAAAGCCCTGCCTGCCATCCAAGAACCCAAATCGAAAAATATAACCGCGTATAAATGTAAATACACCATGCCCAATAGCATTTAAGAAGCTACTACGTTTACCTTGTGCAAAATAATGCAAAGCTCCGGCGGAAGAATAGCTATGCATTTTACGCACTACGCTGTTAATATCTGGAAACGAATAATGTAAAATGGCTTGGCGCAGTTTGCCAATCTTACCATTTATCTCTAATCCAAAATGCACGAGACGTGGAATTACTTTACACTGCTCACGCTTTAATAAGCGTATGTGCTTTTCATGCATCCAATCGCCAAAGCGAATTTGTTTACCACAATAATAAGAACGAAATGGAATTTCATACGCGCTACATGTAGAATTTTGCAAGACACTTTGAATCTCCTGTGCTAGCGCAGGAGTAATACGCTCATCAGCATCTACGAACAGCACCCATTCACAGGTTGCCATAGCGTAGATTTGTTCTCGCTGTGGGCCACAGCCAAGCCAAGGTTGGACTTTTATTTTATTTGTGAAGCGTTTGCATAATTCAACTGTGTTATCAGTGCTTTCTGAATCCATAACAATGATTTCATCAGCAAACGACACAGCAGACAAACAAGCTACAATATTATGTGCTTCGTTTTTAGTAATCACACAAACGCTGAGTGTGCTCATTAGGCGCGTTTTTCTTGAATTTCTGCTAAGGTTTTGCAATCAATGCATAGAGTGGCAGTTGGTCTAGCTTCCAAACGACGCACACCTATTTCAATACCGCATGCTTCGCAATATCCATAGTTCTTTTCTTTGATCTGTTGTAGCGCTTCTTCTATCTTTTTAATCAGTTTGCGTTCGCGATCACGGGTGCGCAATTCCAGGCTAAAAGTTTCCTCTTGGGTAGCTCTGTCGTTAGGATCCGCTAAAGAAGTGGCTTCTTTCATTTCTGTAATAGTGTGATCAACTTCTTCCATCAAATCACGTTTCCAAGCCAAGAGCATGTTGCGAAAATGCTCTAGCTGTTCATCATTCATGTATGGTTCGCCGGTAGTGACACGGTAAGGAGCAATGCGGGGCTTTTTCTCAGTGCGTGTAATTACTTCTGAAGAATCAAATTCAGTTTCTTGGTCTTCCACTTCTTCTATTTCCTTATTTACTTTTGTAGTCTTGCTGGTTCCCTTAGTTCTGCCCACCATAAGTATCCTCCAGGCATACCTTTTTATAATGTTAAACGGATTTTATAGCAGAAAGGCCATATGCCCGCAATAGCAACTAATCCCGACCTAACACCTGTTTATAACAACTTAGGTTAGACATATAACAGCAACTATAGTTCCAGGGTAAAGATCCGGGGCTTAGGGCCGAAAAACACTTTAGATACCTAAAGTATATTTGAGCTTATTATGAAATTTAGTAGCCACCTGACAGAAGCAATTCTACTAAAGCGTATATTACGCTTTATGGGTGAGGTCGTGCTGCCTAATCGTCAAAAAATAATGGTTCGCTGTCCCAATATAGGGGATATACGCGGATGCGACATTTTGGGAACAAAAATATGGTATTCAAACGCAGTAGGATACCATTGTTTGCCAACTTGGGAATTAGTAGAAGTAGATAACGGATATTTAGTCTGTATTAATCCCGAGCTAATGAAACCCCTAATTATAGAAGCGATCAAAAAAGATGTAATTCACGAATTACGTTCCTGTAACATATTACATGCCGGTGGCCAATACGATCAGTTTCGCAGCCAGTTCTTATTACTAGAAAAAGAACAACAGCAGTGTTACATGGGTATAGAGCAGGTATTGCTGTTAGGTGAGCATGGCGTAGGATTATTTCCAACTAGTGGTGGCGATGGTATAGAAAATTTACATGCCTTGATCCGTGCACGCAACGAAGGGCATAGGGCTGTATTAATGTACTGTGTAATGCATACAGGTATTAGTTATATCAAACCGCATGCTGATTTAGATCCAGATTATTATAAACTCTTAGAACAAGCTGTTGCAGCTGGTGTCGAGCTTATGGCCTATAGAGTATCTATAACCTTAGAAAATATTGAATTAACTACACAACTGCCTGTCCTTCCAGCAGAGCATATTAAGCAAAAATCATAATTTAAGTGTGCATTTACAATTCCTAATAATACTGATGAACTCTAGCATGTCGTTCCTGTCTCAAGGAAACTGGACTACAAAATGCAAGGTTTATCATTATGACAAATGCAAAAAAGAAAGTAATTACACATGCAAAATCACTAAGACATGATCACTCTAAAGGCACTTTAAATCAAACCTTCAATGATTTAAAGCGTGATATTTTAGAATATATTAATTTTTTAGTGATCAGTATTAATAAAATTTCTGATTTAGAGCTTAGTCAACGTATAAAAGCTAGAAAAGCTGGCTTGGTGCTAAACGATAATCGTGCAACTGTAGATCTGAAGATCCTGAATCTATATATCGGAGCCCTAGACATATTAGAGCAAAGGATCAAGGCTATTGAATTTGCACCTACCAATGATTTTATTATAGAACGGCAGCAAGCGGGTCGAGAATTACTTGGCCATCTAGATACAGCTATACAGTATTCCTCTAAAGTAGTTGAGCATTACGCGCAGAACGATCCCAAAGCTGCAAAAAGATTCAGTGTTAAAAATGAAAGCTTTATCTCCAAGATAATTGCAAAATTCAATACTTTTTTAAATCTGCTCAAAAAGAAGCTAGGTGCTACAGAGGACCATAAGATAGACTTAGTTGCTGATTTACCCAAAAAAGGCTCTAAGATCAAAGCAAAATTTGATAAGCAGTAGCTTATTCCAGCGCCGCGTCCTAAATCAGACTTTAGCATGGTCTTGTTGTATTGAATACATGCAAAATTACGAAGTTCAGCAATGGAGTTGCTGAACTTCGTAAAATGGACTGCAGAGGGCCCACGAGCTTTGGCAAATGTGTAAGTAGATGTATATACAAATATATGTGCAATTTTCAAATCATTTAATTTCATTTTAGCGCCACAGTCCTAAGATTACTCCTTGCTTTCTAAGTCATGATATGTTATCATGCTGACTATTTGTCGAAACTTACTCATGTGGGAGAAGAGCTTGGAAGAATTAGATTTGTTAGTTGCAGCACAAGTAGCGGCAGAAATGGACCAGGACGATGTACAGGGGCAGCAAGCAGAGCAAGCCCAAGATGCAGGCGCAGATCAAATTGTACAGCCTATGGTTAATGCTATAAATGCAGCTAATGAGTCCCTAGCTTTACAACTCTTACAAAGAGCAGAAGTACTAAATTTTATCATAGCTGATGCTCCGGTTAATAATTATGCCTTATATTGTGCGGCCCAACATGGTAATAAGATGTTAAATTTTATTAAAGCATTACTGGCAATTTCTGAGGTGAGAGATAATGCTGCGGTATCTGGTAATTATGTTATTCAAAAGCTTGCAGAAAAGGGATGTTTTGAAGCTGTAAAATTATTGATAAACATACCCTGTGTACGTGCAAATATTACTGTAAATGAATGTAGAGTGTTAGAATACGTAGTAGCAGCTGGTGATCTACAGCTATTTAGAAATATGCAACACATGTCAGAGTTTGCAAATGATGCACCTGCCATGTTTCATGTAACGAACAGGGCTTATTTTGATAAAAATAATTTTATGTTCGAACAAATATATGTTAATATATTAAACAGAAATTTTGCAAATATAGCAGAAAAAAGAGTCTTAGAATGCTTCCAGGAATATGCTGAGTCTGTAGCAAGCAAGAGGGTCTTGTTAGCGCAGGTTTATAAAGATAACATAGCAAGCGCTATTAAGAAGTCCACGAATCCTTTGTATAATTTACCAAATGAAATATGTGAAAAAATTGCATCTTTTGCGCATGCAGATACCGATACGCAACCCAACAACGCTTTGCCACAAATACTATATATGTTTACAACGAATAGGCATGATACGTTTCTACTCAAACAAGCGGTAACTGCAGTAAAAACAATGCGCAACAGACATAACTCTCAAAGCTAAAAACAAGTGTGCATACACAATTTCAGCAGCACTTATATTCATGCATTATTGCATATATATACAGGTATAAAAACTATTAACCCATAGTGCGGAACATATTGCATGTGTTGTGGTCTATATTGGGTATAGTAGGCCACATTGTGCGGCCTGTGTGATTCGGGGGTTATCATGTCTGGATTTAGAGAAGGTCTTAGAAAAATTTTTGCTAAAACCCAAGAAAGCACTGTCGAAACTCCTACAGATTTTGCAGATGCAGATTTAGTTGCTGCATTAAACAATATTTATGCTAAATGGGCAATTATTTTCCCATCATATTTTGCGGAAGCATTGAACAGCAAGGGCGTTAAAGTCGCTGATATAAAAGTTAAAAACATTGATAGTGTAAAATTAGTAGGATATTTAAATGAAATTGATTTTGACGAAGTGTCTGTAGATAATTTAGGAGCAAAAAGAGATGTTAATGAGGTGGCGACTCTCATAGTGATGGAAGTGTTAGTCAGTGCGATTGAAGGTTTCGCTGGATCTAATATAATAGAAGACTTAGACGAGGCAGAACGAGCAAGAATTTTAGAAAAGATTCAATCCGAAGTGAATAAAGCCCGTGTAATCCTAGGCGGCACAGCAAGCAAAGAAATTCCACAAGTGTTTAACGAAGATATGCTGAAAGGAATGCGTAAAGCTAAAAGGGCAGATGCTCGTAGAGGTAGTGTGCTTGGTGCCGTGAAGGATACTTTTAAGTCTGTAACAAAGCCAGTGGCTACTAAAGAGGAAGAGGCTATATACAAGCAATTCTTGGAGAAAACTGGTTGTGAGAAACTTGAGAAACCCAAAATGTTATTTGGCATGGCAAAAGTGCCATTTGAGAGGACCATGGTAAAGCTCTGGAGTGGTAATCAAAGCGAGATACCTGGTTATTATATAGAACGCTACTTAAAACATCGGTATTTAGATCTGGGTACAAAATCAATAAAAGAACTTGATGCAAACGAATTGAAGAGAGAATTCATTAAAATTATGCTTGGCAAGGAAGGGGTACTTGATAAGATTAACAAAGAAAGCGTACGCGAAAACAATAGTAATCCTTTAAGCGATAGAAGGATCGATGCAATAATTAAAGATTCTGTTGGCTCTGGTGTCAGTGTTTCTGGACCTATTGGCCATAAACCAAGCATGCAGACAGAAGCAGGTATAATGCGGAGTAAAGTGATGGGTCCTGAAAAAACCAGAGTGGCGGGAGGTGTGCACACTTCATCTGCAGCAGAAGCAGTTAAAAAAGTAGAGCCTTTACAGGCCCCGCCAAGACCACGGGCATATAGTGGCGACAATCCACCACCACCACCACCACGCGGAGGTGTAAAACCACCACCACCACCTCCAAAACCCCTTTTACCATCAGGTATGCCTGGTGTTACTACAGGAGCAAGCAGCGGCCAACCAAAGCCACCACCACCTCCACCAAGACTAACAAAACCTGGACAAAAAGGATAAAACCAACAACGGGCGCTAAGCGCCCGTTCCTTTATGCAGCAACCATGTCACTAATACTCGCAACACTCCTCTGCGCAGCTGTTATAGTGGCTGCCAAGATCTGTGCATCATGGGCTGTAGATACAAAGCCTGCTTCAAATGCAGATGGTGCAAGGTATACCCCGGTTTCTAACATGGCGTGAAAGAACGCTTTAAAGAAGGTGTTACTGTTATCACCTACAAATGACATGCCAAATAAACTACTTACATTACGCACATCTAAAACAATATCATGTTCTTTTGCAGCAGCGGCAATCCCTTGTAGCAAATGTGCAGTTGCTGTATG
>DALYEH010000026.1:13344-13628 GCA_031972715.1 Gammaproteobacteria bacterium
TAATTGGCTATAAATTTCTGGTTTATCACGCAAGATTTGCAGCGTAGTAATGCCCGCAGCCATGGCTATAGGGTTCCCCGACAAAGTACCTGCTTGGTACACCGGCCCTACAGGAGCTAACATTTCCAATATATCTCTGCGCCCACCAAATGCACCTACCGGTAAACCACCACCAATAATCTTGCCTAAACAAGTTAAATCAGCCTGTATACCATATAATTCTTGTGCACCACCTAATGCTACTCTAAAGCCAGTGATTACTTCATCAAAAATTAAAACGCTAT
>DALYEH010000027.1:0-8885 GCA_031972715.1 Gammaproteobacteria bacterium
GGTTCCAGCGGGGAAACCCGTGAGAGTTCGAGTCTCTCCTTTCGCACCATATTCAGGTGAAAAAAATATGAGTGTGTCAGTCGAAAAGACCAGTAATTTAGGTCGTCGTTTAACTATTGAAGTTCCTGCGGCAAATATACAAAAAGAAGAACAAAACCGCCTCAAAGATTTATCTAAAAATTTACGCTTGGAAGGATTTAGAAAGGGTAAGGTACCTGCTAATTATATTCAACAAAAATTCGGTACACAGATTCATCAAGAAGCTGTTTCTAATGTTTTACAGCAATCACTAAATGATGCTTTAAAAGAGCAAAATTTACGTCCTGCAAACCGCCCAAATGTTGAAGAATTAGACGCAAAAAAAGATGCAGATCTGAAGTATATCGTTAGTTTCGAAGTCTACCCTGAAGTAGAGTTACAAGATTTTGCGCAAATAGAATTAGAGAAAGAAGTTGCTGCCATCACAGATGAAGATGTGCAAAGCGGAATTAAAAAATTACAAGACCAATTTGCTACTTGGGCTGATGTTACAGATCGTCCTGCGCAGTTGGGCGATAAATTAGTTATAGATTTTGTAGGTTTATTAAATGGCGAGCCGTTTGAGCATGGCAGTGCAAATGATCAACCAATAGAATTAGGTAGCAAAGCATTTATACCTGGTTTCGAAGAAGGTTTAGTAGGTGTTTCCGTTGGTGCAGACACTACTTTACAAGTGACTTTCCCTGCCGATTATGGTGCAGAGAACCTTGCTGGTAAAGCAGTAGAGTTTAAAGTAAAAGTTAAAAGCATGCAGGGCAAACAGCCAGCGCCAGTGGATGAAGCTTTTGCTGCGCGTATCGGTATAGCTGAAAAAGATGTATCTATGGTCCCAGCTAAAGTGCGCGAGAACATGGAAAAATATTTAACAGATATAAACAAAACACGTTTACGCGAGCAAGTTTTAGACAAACTATGTATGGCTTATCCTTTAGAAATACCGACTTCATTATTAGACGAAGAAACGCACAACCTGATTCATGAAAAAGACGGTCATGGTAATAAAGCGCATGATCATGGTTTAGAGCAACATAATCATGGTGATATTTCTGCTGAAGAGATGGCAAAGCTACGTGCTGAAGCTAAGAAGCGTATTACCATTGGTTTGATTTTGAACGAAATTATTGCCAAGCATAATATCAAACCTGAAGAGGGAAGAGTGCTAACTAAGATTGCTTCGATGGCACTTATGTATGGCGGTAACACAGATATGATTCGTAAGTTGTATCAAGAGTCAAAAGAGTTCAGACAAAACATACAAAATATGGTTTTAACTGAACAAGCGGCTGACCTTGTTGTGGCAGGTGCTACAATAAAAGAAAAGCAGTCCACTTTTTATGGAATAGTTGATCCTAAATAATTGGTAACAATTAGCTAGGCTGCAGCATAGTAGAATTGTTATAATTCTGAATAACTACTAGGAGAATCGTGTGAAAGTATACGCTAACAATTTGGTACCAATGGTAGTTGAACAGTCCGCACGTGGCGAGCGCGCGTATGACATCTATTCAAGATTGTTAAAGGAAAGAGTTATATTCTTAGTTGGCGCAGTAGATGAACAGGTAGCTAACTTGATTGTGGCGCAAATGCTTTTCTTAGAGTCAGAAAATCCTGATAAAGAAATTTCTTTCTACATTAATTCTCCTGGCGGTGTTGTGACAGCTGGTATGGCTATTTACGATACAATGCAATTTATTAAACCTGAAGTGAGCACACTATGTATTGGGCAAGCATGTAGTATGGGTGCTTTGCTATTAGCAGGTGGCGCTAAGGGTAAACGACATGTACTACCTAATTCACGAGTAATGATCCATCAACCATTGGGTGGTTATCAAGGCCAAGCAAGTGATATAGAAATTCACACTAAAGAAATTCTAGAGTTACGTAATAGACTAAATAATATTTTAGCCTATCACACCGGTCAGGATTTAGAAAAAATCGCTCGTGATACTGATAGAGATAACTTTATGGGAGCCAAGGAAGCCCGCGATTACGGCATCGTGGATTCAATCTTAGAACATCGCAAAGATCATACAAAATTGTAATATCACGCAAAAAACGTGATTAGTGTTTATAATGAAATTGAGATAGCAATTTTGTGGTCTTGAAATATTGATAGATAACCCCATATCTACGTGATAGTAGGTATAAAAAGAGGAATATACATGAGCGATAAGAGAGACGATGGCAAAGACAATCATGGAAAGCTGCTGTATTGTTCCTTTTGTGGCAAAAGTCAGCATGAAGTTCGTAAATTAATTGCTGGTCCGTCAGTATTTATATGTGATGAATGCGTAGAGTTATGTAATGACATTATTCGTGAGGAAGTAGAAGAAAAACAAGCCATATCTGCTAGTGGTGCAGAACAGGTAACATTACCTACTCCTAAAGAAATTCTCGAGATCCTTGATCAATATGTGATTGGCCAAGGCGTACCTAAAAAGATCCTTGCTGTAGCTGTTTATAATCATTATAAACGCCTGCAAATGCAACGCGATGATATTCAAGATTCAAGCGCTACTCCTAATGCGGATGAGTCACAAGTAGAAATTGGCAAAAGCAATATTCTTTTAATTGGACCCACTGGCAGTGGTAAAACATTATTAGCAGAAACTCTTGCCCGCTTACTAAATGTGCCATTCACTATTGCAGATGCCACCACTTTGACTGAAGCAGGTTATGTTGGTGAAGATGTTGAAAATATTATTCAAAAGCTGTTGCAAAAGTGCGATTACGATGTGGAAAAAGCACAAACTGGTATAGTGTATATTGATGAAATAGATAAAATTTCACGTAAAACTGAAAATCCATCTATTACTCGCGATGTATCAGGTGAAGGCGTGCAACAAGCACTCTTAAAACTCATAGAGGGTACAGTTGCCTCCGTACCACCACAAGGTGGTCGTAAGCACCCTCAACAAGAGTTTTTGCAAGTTGATACGCGTGGGATATTGTTCATATGCGGTGGTGCGTTTGCAGGTTTGGATAAAATTATTCGTCAGCGTACAGATAAGAGCGGCATAGGTTTTTCTGCCGAGATTATTAGTAAGAATGACAGCAAATCTGAAAACGAATTATTGCAGCAAGTAGAACCAGAAGATTTAATCAAGTATGGATTAATTCCAGAGTTTGTTGGTCGTTTACCAATTATGGCCACTTTAGATGAACTTGATGAAAATGCATTGATTAGCATTTTAACAGATCCTAAAAATGCACTTACTAAGCAATACCAAAAATTATTCGAGATGGAAGGCGTAGATATTGAGTTTAGAGAAGATGCATTAGAAGCCGTAGCTAAAAAAGCTATGAAGCGTAAAACTGGTGCACGTGGTTTGCGCTCTATTCTTGAAAATGTATTGCTTGACACCATGTATGAATTACCATCTATGCATGGGGTGACAAAAGTTGTGATCGATAGTGCAGCCGTCAATGGTGAATCTAAGCCCTTGTTAATTTTTGAAAATACTGAAAAAGTATCTCGTCGCGCCGGAGAAGTAACATAGTAACGCAGTTGTGCATGTCAAGGGGGACATATGTCTGAAAATGATAGCCCTGAAGTTGTTGCTGTAACGAGCGAAATGCCTTTACTCCCATTGCGTGATGTTGTTGTGTATCCACACATGGTGATCCCGCTTTTTGTTGGGCGGGAGCGCTCCATTCAAGCTTTGGAAGCAGCCACTAAAGGTAGCAAACGTATTTTATTAGCGACTCAAAAGGAAGCTACTCTGGATGATCCTACAAGTGCAGACATTTACACTGTAGGCACCATCTCTAACATTTTACAGTTACTAAAATTACCTGACGGCACTGTAAAAGTATTAGTTGAAGGCATGCAGCGAGGGGTTGTAAAAAACTATACTCATGTAAATCCTTATTTTTCAGTTGCAGTAGAAGAAATTCGCAATGAAGGTGCGGACATTCCTGATATAGGTGTTATCGTCCGCTCTCTTATTTCCCAATTTGAGCAATATATAAAATTAAACAAAAAGATCCCAGCTGAAATCTTGACTTCTCTGGGAGGCATTGATGATCCCGTACGACTAGTAGATACAATTGCAGCCCATATGTCATTAAAAATTTCTGAAAAGCAGCAAGTATTAGAAATTACTAATGTTGCTGAACGTATAGAACATTTAATGGGCATAATGGAAGCTGAGATTGATTTATTGCAAGTTGAAAAGCGGATCCGCGGTAATGTTAAACGCCAGATGGAGAACAGCCAGCGCGCATACTATTTGAGTGAGCAAATGAAGGCCATTCAGAAAGAATTGGGCGACATGGGTGAAGACGGTGTAAATGAGATTGAAGATTTAACGAAGAAAATCGATAAATCTGGCATGACTAAAGAAGCTAAAGAAAAGGCTTACGCCGAGTTAAATAAACTCAAAATGATGTCGCCAATGTCTGCAGAAGCCACAGTTTGTAGAAATTATATAGATTGGATGGTATCAGTCCCTTGGAAAAAACGTAGTAAGACAAAAACTGATCTACCTATTGCGGAAGAGACTCTGAATAGAGAGCACTATGGTTTAGAGAAAGTTAAAGAACGTATTTTAGAATATTTGGCTGTGCAACATCGTGTGCAAAAAATTAAAGGACAAGTGCTATGTTTGGTAGGACCACCTGGAGTAGGTAAAACTTCACTAGGGCAATCTATAGCTAATGCTACGGGACGCAAGTTTATTCGTATGGCTTTAGGCGGCGTACGTGATGAAGCAGAAATTCGTGGACATAGAAAAACATATATCGGTGCTATGCCTGGAAAAATCTTGCAAAAGCTCTCTAAAGTTGGTGTCAAGAATCCGCTATTTTTATTGGATGAAGTAGATAAAATGGCTATGGATTATCGTGGTGATCCAGCTTCTGCGCTGCTTGAGGTATTAGATCCTGAGCAAAACAGTAAATTTGGTGATCATTATCTGGAAGTAGATTATGATCTATCAGATGTGATGTTTATCGCTACAGCTAATTCGCTCAATATACCTGCACCGTTATTGGATCGTATGGAAGTGATTCGTATCGCGGGTTATACAGAAGATGAAAAATTAAATATTGCTGTTAATTATTTACTGCCTAAACAGATCAAAAATAATGGTCTAAAGCCCGCGGAACTATCAGTATCTAATGATGCGATATTAGAAATCATTCGTTATTACACACGTGAAGCTGGTGTGCGTAGTTTAGAACGAGAAATTTCTAAATTATGTCGCAAAGTGGTAAAAGAAATTTTAATGAAGCCTGAAGTAACCACATACAAGATTGGTCCGGAAGATATTGAAGGCTTCTTAGGTGTTCGTAAATATCGTTTCGGTGAAATCGAAGATCATGATCGCATAGGACAAGTTACAGGTTTAGCTTGGACTGAAGTTGGTGGTGAAATATTAACTTTAGAAGTAGCCACTATGCCTGGTAAAGGCAAGGTTACTAGAACTGGTAAACTTGGCGATGTAATGCAGGAGTCGATTGAAGCTGCAATGACTGTTGTACGTAACCGTGCAACTAGTTTAGGTATTAAAGCAGAGTTCTTCGAGAAGAATGATATCCATGTGCACGTACCAGAAGGAGCCACGCCCAAAGATGGTCCAAGCGCCGGTATAGGAATGTGTACGGCATTAGTTTCAGCCTGTACTAATATCCCAGTGCGTTGTGATGTAGCCATGACAGGTGAAATAACTTTACGTGGTCAAGTATTGCCTATTGGTGGTTTGAAGGAAAAATTGCTTGCTGCTAGGCGTGCAGGTATCACAAATGTAATTATTCCTAGTGATAACGTGCGTGATCTAAAAGAAATTCCGGAAAATATTTATGCTGATTTAGATATTTTACCAGTTAAGTGGATTGATGAAGTACTAGAAATTGCCCTAGCTCGTAAACCTGAACCTTTAGTTGAAGATGCGAAAGTAGAAACTAAAGACAAGGGTGCCGATGATCAGGAAATTCGCGCGCATTAAGGCTGCGTATGAAGGTTATTATGCTCCGGGCGTAGTAACCTTCTGCTGCGCCTCTAACAGGTCTATAAGCCGCCCATGCTTCTATATATGCCCATATCCAACCTAATGGGTAGCTGTGGTACAAATCTTGGTAAAAATCAATTTTTTAATGTTTGTTAACGTACTTCATGTGATGTGTTAGAAGTGCACTTTTTTCCTGAAAAATTCTAGTACTTTTAGCTAAAAGTGCTTATCTAGAGGTTGATTTTGCTCAGGTTGACAATATCTGAATCTCTATGTATTCTCCTGTTTCGCTTGACGATGACTGAGGGATGGTATACATTGCCAATCTCGATACGGACAAGAGTATTTTTAAGGGGACGATTTGTGAATAAAGCACAGTTAATTGACGCGATTGCAGATGCAGCAGATTTGCCAAAGACAGTAGCAAGTAAAGCTCTAGATGCGGTATTAGAAACCATATCTAAGTCTTTATCCGCAGGTGACATAGTGGCGCTAATGGGTTTTGGTACTTTTTCTGTGAAGGAGCGTGCAGCTAGAATTGGACGCAATCCAAAGACTGGTGCTGAAATCCAGATTAAGGCAGCTAAGGTTCCAACTTTCAAGGCTGGCAAAGCGTTGAAAGATGCTGTAGACGAAACTGTAGAAACAGCAGCTCGTTAGTTACTAGGGTGCTTAGCTCAGCTGGTAGAGCATCGCCCTTACAAGGCGAGGGTCGGGGGTTCGATCCCCTCAGCACCCACCAAATCATTGTGGAGCGGTAGTTCAGTTGGTTAGAATACCGGCCTGTCACGCCGGGGGTCGCGGGTTCGAGCCCCGTCCGCTCCGCCACATTTAACAATGATATGATTTAGTCTGCATTTGATCTTGTAGCAGTAATGCATAAGTATTAGAGTGAGACATAAACCAGAGTGTTAGCTTATGATGCAAATGATACGTGATAAGGCACAAGGAATTGTGGCATGGGTGCTGGTAGGCATAGTTGCGTTTGTCCTCTGTTTTTGGGGCGTCAGTGGCTACATCAACACAAATAAATCCCAGGTCCTTGCCAAAGTAAATGGTAGAGAAATTACTGTCGCAGAAGTAGACGGTGTTTATAGCCGTTGGCTGAACATGAGTTCTACACAACCAGGCTTTGATCCTACGCAGATCGATGAAGCCATGATCAAACAACAAATCACTATTGGATTAGCGCAACAAGCCGCCACTATTAGCGGGTTGCTCAAAGATGGTATGGCAGTCAGCGATAGCATGATTGTTGAAAACATCAAAAGCAAGCGCGAGTTACAAGAAAATGCACAGTTTTCTATGCAGCGCTACAAACTTTTATTACGTGAAGCTGGCATCACCGAAGCTGAGTTTGAAGAGATAGTGCGCGATCAACTGCTAATCAATCAGTTACAACTAGCTGTTTTAAGTACTAGTTTTGCTACTCCGCAACAAGCTGAGCGAATCATGCAATTAAGAGATCAGGCGCGTGATTTTGGCTATACACTTATTCCTGCAAATAAATTCATGAAGAATGCGAGAATCAGTGATGAAGCTATTGCTGAGTATTATAATGCCCACAAAGATTCATTCTTGGTACCTGAGCAAGTGCGTATAGAGTATGTAGAGCTCTCTTTAAATGACATGCTCAAACAAGTACAAATCGATGAGAAAAAGCTACAAGAATACTATCAAGCGAATCAGCAATCTTTTGTTGAGCCAAAAACATATCATTTACGCCACATAATGCTGTTGGCTCCTGAGCTTTCAGATGCTGCTAAGACAGGCTCTGCAAAGAAACAAATAGACGATCTCTATTTGCAGTTACAAAAGGGCGCAAGCTTTACAGAGTTGGCGAAAAAGTATTCAGAAGACAAGCAATCAGCACGTAATGGTGGTGATTTAGGTTGGACTAGTACAAGTGATGAGTATCCAGCTGCAGTATTTGCGTTGCAGCAGAAGGGTGATTTTACTGAGCCAGTACAAAGTGAATATGGTTGGCATATATTTCAGCTTGCAGACACCAAAGGTGGTCAGGCCAAGAGTTTTGCTGCCGTGCGAGATATAGTCGTGCAACGTTATAAGCGCGATGAGGCACAGCATTTGTTCTCAGCTAGAGGTAGCGAGTTGGCGAATTTGGCTTTTGAAAACCCAACAGCTTTAACAGTCGCAAGTGAACAATTACAACTACCTATAAAGACTTCAGATTATTTTACTAAACAGGGCGCAGCTGGAATTTTAGCTTCAAGTAATGTACTTAAGGCGACCTTTAGTAATGACGTCTTAGTGCAAAACCACAATAGCGATTTGGTACGCGTAAGCGATGATAGCTATGTGGTGTTACGTATCAAGGATAAAAAGCCTGCGTATGTTATGCCACTAGAAGAAGCACGTGCAGATATTGTGACACAACTAAAGCACAATATGGCTAAAGATGAAACTAAACATATTGGTGCAGAGTTATTAGCTGCCATTAAGCAAAGCAATAATCCGCACAAGGCAGCAAGCAGCCAGAACTTAGATTGGATTGTGAAAAACGGCGTTGACCGTGACAATAAAGACTTAAGCCGTGAAATTCTGGAATTGGTTTTTTCTATGCCTAAGCCTCAAGATGGACAGGTGTTTACAACGCGAGGTTTTAGTCTGTCGAATGGTGACTATTTGGTAGTTGCTTTGACTAAAGTGAAAAATGGAGTTGTAGACAAATCTGGTGATTCCGATTTGCTTGAAAAAGTAACGCGACAAATGGCTAATTATAATGGACAGCTAGATTATGCTTCCATACAAGCGGCATTAATTGAAACAGCGAAAATTAAGTACTATTAAAGTATAGAGCGGGGTTAACATGTTAATAGAGCCTAAAGTACGTGGATTTATTTGTACTACAGCGCATCCAGACGGATGTGCGGC
>DALYEH010000027.1:8895-12570 GCA_031972715.1 Gammaproteobacteria bacterium
AAAAATGTATTGATCATCGGCGCTTCTACTGGCTATGGTTTGGCTAGCAGAATTGTGGCTGGTTTTGGTTTGGAAGCTAATACTCTTGGTGTATTTTTTGAGCGTGAAGCCGCTGATAAACGTACTGCCTCTGCAGGGTGGTATAACACCGCAGCATTTGAGCAACGTGCTAGACAAGCTGGATTATATGCGCGCAGTTTTAATGGTGATGCGTTCACAGAAGCAATGAAGCAACAAGTAATTGATTGTATTAATAATGATTGGAATGGCAAAGTAGATCTAGTGATTTACAGCTTAGCTGCACCTAGGCGTCAGGACCCAACTGGTGCGGTATATAGTTCAGTATTAAAGCCTATAGGCAAGCCATATAATGATAAGACTGTTGATGTTATGAGTGGTGTGGTCTCCAACGTGAGTATTGAGCCTGCAACAGATGACGAAATAGCAGCTACGGTAAAAGTTATGGGTGGCGAGGATTGGGCACTATGGATGCAAGCATTAATGCAAGCTGGCGTACTATCAGAAAACGCTTCGACCATTGCTTACACATATATTGGACCTGAGATGACCCATCAGATTTATCATGAAGGCACTATTGGTCGTGCAAAGCAGCACTTGGAACAAACAGCAAAGCAGCTAAATGAACAATTACAAGCCCATTGCAATGGTAGTGCATTAATATCCGTGAATAAGGCTTTAGTCACGCAAGCTAGTTCAGCGATTCCTGTAGTGCCATTATACATGTCTATACTATATAAGATCATGAAACAGAAAGGCTTGCATGAAGGGTGCATTGAACAAATGTGGCGTCTATTTGCGAACAATTTATGTGCGCAAAGCTTAAATCTAGATGCAGCGCAGCGTATACGTTTGGATGATTGGGAAATGCGTCCTGATGTGCAAGCAGAGGTTGCAGCAATTTGGCCACAAGTAAGCACTGAAAATCTTGATCAGTTGTCAGACATAGTTGGTTACAGAAATGAGTTCTATCAGCTTTTTGGTTTCGCTATGGATCAGGTTGATTATGCTGCTGATGTAGACATCAATGTCTCTATTCCGTCTATATCTTTAGAAATGGCGGAGTAAGCACGACTAACAGCATAGTAAAATTGCCAATACGGAGGGTGCATGCTAGGTTTATTAGTTGTTACATCTGGTGTGATTTTTACATTTATTGCACCTTTATGGATAGTATTTAAGTACTATTCACCTAAGAACTATAGTGTCATTATGAACATATTTTGGTTCATAGTGTCTATTATTAGTTGGCCTTTAGTACCCATTATATTAGCAGCACGTAACCATGATAAGTTGCTATTAAGTATTCTTTGGATATCATTTTTAATTATGGCGGTATCTGGCTGGTATTGGGGTGTGCTTAACATACAGACTATCATTCAATTTCAGCAACAGTTGATGCAAGGTGCTTGATATGCGATTCTTTTTACGTTTTTTATGCGTGCTAAGTCTTTCATTTTCTATTAACTACAGCGTAATGGCTGATCCCATTACTGATATATATCAAATTGAAGTGATTGTTTTTGAGCATAATGATGTTAATAGGTTTAGAGATGAAATGTGGCCTAAGTTTGCAGGCAAGTTAGATCTTGAACATGCTGTGAATTTAAATGCTTTGCAGAAAGATGTGCCTGATGCGGTAGATACATTAGATACCTTGGATGCATTGGATTCTGCAGGTAGAGCACCAGTAAAAAAAATCACTGCAGATGCAATAAATTTGGTAGAGCCACCTAAATATCTACTGAAGAATGAAGCAAAAAATATAAGAAATAGCCACAGTGAACGTTTAATTAAGCATATAGCCTGGATGCAACCGCTTGCAAATAACGTTAAATCAACCCCAGTCTATTTTACAGCAGGCAAAGATCCTGAAATTACAGCTTTATTTAGTATTAAACCTAATCGTAATATTTTCAGTGTACAAATTAGTTCAATTTATAAACTCCAAGAAGCAGATCGTAAATTAGATCCTGGTGTAGAAGAGATTAAAATCGTGCGTGACGTACGGGTCAAGAAAAAAGAAGTCTTTTATGTAGATCACCCTGTGATAGGCATGTTGATTATGATCTCTCCAGTCATATATGGCAATAATGCTTACACGCCATTACCAAATCAATAACTAGCTGTATAGAGACATTATGGATGGGGATCTGAAGAGGTCCCTATATCATTTTTCTTGCGCTTTTTCTTTTTTTCACGTTCGTTACCACGTATAACTATGCCTTCTTTATTCCATGGCAGAGTACGGTAGGCAGGTTGTGCATCAAACCCTACAAATGGAAACTTAATAATCTCGAAATATGGAGAGTAATCGAAATCACGTGGCGTATATAAACGGGGGTTATGATTAAAGAGTTCTATGCCAGTCTCTTCATGTCTTTTTATATGGGGCAATATAGGAAAATGCACGGAATGAAAGGCTTCACCTATCATAGTAGAACAGACTGTCCTGGTAGATTGGCTGTCAGTGAACAAAGATGAACGCCATTTACGTGGAAAAAAAGTCCAAGGTAATAAGAAGCGCGCCAGATCCAAAATTTGTCTGACATCGTATTTATCACCTAAACGTTGCACAGCATTTGCTATCACTCTCTGGGCATCTGCCGGAGAAAGTCCGCAGGGTCTACAAATACGAATATTGTCTTGTCTGTAAAAGGTCAGGGGAGATATAACAGTGCCGCGACCTAGGATCCCTTCCACCAATAGTTGCGTATCTGGAGGGCCATTAAAATGGTCGAGTGCTAAACTGCGCACTTGCGGATCTTCAATGTCATGAATGCGGCCAATATATAAGGCAGCATGTGACCAGGTAGACTGCGTAGCATATTTGATAACATCGCTTACCCTTGAGCGCCCTTCAGTTAGGATCACATCACAAGGCCTTAGTTCGTAACGTATGCGTTCAAAATCACAGATTGGAAAATCTGGTACCGGCCGATCTTCAGTCAACCAGTCAGTAAATTTATTGTTTAAGTACTTGGCAATACGCATATGTAGTCTTTAATGTTATGTCGAAATAATCGTATCTATCTATATTCAGTGTATTACACTTCATCGACGATTTCGACTTTCTCTATAGCATTAAAGCGCTTAGTGAGCTTGTTGGCCGAAATATGGACTTCTTTGGCGTCAGTATTGGCCATCTCAAGGTGCTTGGTTAACTTCTCCATGCGCTCATTAAATAACATAAAGTCCTTGGCCAATAAGCGCAGATGCTCTTGAATATAATGTACATGCTCGCGCGTAGCGCTATCTTTCAATACTGCACAAGCCGTAGTTAAAATAGCCATCATCGTAGTAGGGGATGTCAGCCAGACGCTTTTTTCGTGCGCCAGGGCAACTAAATCTGGAAACTTGCTGTGTATTTCTGCGAATATTGCCTCGGCTGGAATAAACATAATAGCGCCATTAGCTGTTTCTCCGGGTATTATATATTTTGTGGCAATATCATTGATATGCCTTTTAACGTCCTGGTTAAATGTTTGCATATATTTTTTCTTATCGCTTTCACCAACGTCTAAATCATTATAACGTTGGAAATTTTCTAGTGGAAATTTGGCATCAATCACTACATTACCAGTAGGCGCGGGTAAAAACAAAATGCAATCACAACGTAAACCATTAGATAGTTGATGCTGTAGGGCGTAATTGCTG
>DALYEH010000027.1:12580-13512 GCA_031972715.1 Gammaproteobacteria bacterium
TTCTTAATAAGATTATTTAACTGCACTTCACCAAAAGCGCCGCGGGATTTTTTATCTGCTAAGATTTCCTGTAAACCTAAAACGTTATTGGATAAATCAGTCAGCTTGCGTTGTGCATCGTCAATCAGGATTAAACGCTTGGCAATATCAGAAAAAGTCTCTGTGGTTTTAGCAAAACCTTCGTTCAAACGCTGCTCAACTACTTGATTTACTTGTTGTAACTTTCCTTCCGCAGTTTTAGTAAGATTTTCTACGCTGGCAGACAGCACCTGTGAATGATGAGTTAAAGTTTCGCGTAAAGTGTCTTGTAGAATTTTTTGGGACTGTAAGTGCTGTCCTTGCTGTTCACTATGTTTAGCGCTCAGTTGCTGCACAATCTCCATTTTAAAACGGTGTAATTGGTCTAGCAGAGTGTAACGCAAGATAAATACTAGCAGAGATATGCTAATAATAATTCCAGTCAGTATTAAATAGTAGTTCATAACCTAACAATATCCCTTATAACTTAGAGCAACAGGCATTAGATAGCTAATTTTTGCCCATGTCTAATTATATCAGATGTTAGATTATTTTTGAGCTTGATTGCTTTTACGGTGGTGCTGTACTTAGATGCTATGATATTCAAAGTATCGCCACGATTAACTACATGGAATATATCGCCCTTAGAGCGCTGCAACTTAGTATTACTTGCTGGAGTAGCCTTGACTACTGGTTTAGGCTGTGCAGAGAACGCATTCAGGTTTGCTTTAAAAATAGCAATATTTTGCACTGGTAATACTATTTCATGCGGGCCTTTGGGGTGAGTTGTGAAGGCTCTATATCCAGCATTTAACTTTTTGATTTCTTTATAGTCTAATTCCGCAAGTTTGGCAGCATGTTCCAGATTGATTTGTTTGCTTAATTTAACTTTCGCAAAATATGGTTTATTAGGT
>DALYEH010000028.1:0-6521 GCA_031972715.1 Gammaproteobacteria bacterium
GACTATTTCTGTGTTCATAGCATTGTGTGTAGTGTCAATTTTTTGTGCAATAAGTATAGTAATTGTTGAAAATATAGATAATATATCGCGAAATCATAAAGCTAAACGTATGCATGTACCTAATAATTATGAAATGTCAAAATTTGTATTTTAGCTCTAATTTCTAGACAATTTTGACGGTGCAATGTATTTATAAACATTGCACTCGTATAAATTGTTAAATTCAGCCCGGATGTTTAGTCTTCACCGCAAATTCATGGCCAAGCTTATAGGCAGCAACAATCCATATAGTGATAATAATAAACAATATGCCAGCTATATATGGTGTAATTACGGCTAATGGTCCAATAAAGAACAATCCTTGCTGTAAAATTGATCCACCAGCTTTGCCTAGACGCGAGCCTACCACGTCAATTGCTGCTTTACCCTTTACCTTTGACTCAGGATCTAGAGGAATGTATGTCATTTCCTTAGTAGGATCAAAGAGAGCGTACTTTGATGATTTACTCATTACGTTTTGGATCATCCCCACTACAACGGCAGCATATAGTGGTGTAATTGCGAATGCTTCTAGCATGGACTGAGCATTGTCCATAAATATAACTAGAGTAAAGAATATGACACCAGTTACTAATAATACCACTGGGGTTATTAAAGCAGCAGTACGCCAGCCAAACACACGTAAGACGTTACCAGTCACAAATAACATCATGAAGATGGTAGTCCAAGCAACACAACGGTTGTAGACGCCCATAAACTGTAGATATTCGTTCATACTGGGGTATTGCAATCTAACTTGGCTTTTCCAAGTCACTTCAATCAGGTTTATTGATATACCATACGCAACAACTAGTATGGCTATATATAACATGTACTTAGAGTGAGTTAAAAATTTAAAGCTTTGTAGCATAGACATTTTAGGTTTAGCTTTTTCTTGCTTCACTAGGGCTGGATCATAGAAACGTTTATCTGTCAGGACATTCTTATTGATCCATCTATAAATTAAAATTATTAAAAACCCGCATACAGTGAAGGTTCCAATCAATCCATTAAGAGTATATTGCATTGGGTCAACACCAGCAGCTAAGTTTTCTGGCACTTTGGCAAAATAGCCTGTCGCTAATCCAGAAACCTCCAGTGCTAAGTTTGCACCAATACCAAATAGGGCGTAAAAACGTTTAGATTCTTCGACCTTCGTAGTATCGTTAGCAAAGCCCCAGAATAGTAGAGACAAAACCACGCTGCCCCATAATTCAGCTAAGATGTAAAACAGAGAAAAGCTCCAGTTTCTGACAATCGCTATTAAGTAGTACAATCCTTCAGGAGATTGCTCTTGTAATGCTGTTGCCCAGACATGTGGGTGTAACACGTTTTGCATTGGATAGAGCACTAGATCAAAAAGTAGGAAGAATATAATAAAAGGTATAACGGAAATGTAGAATAAATTCTGTTTGCTCAAAATGTTACTTAATTTCGCATAAATAAGCATGAAGATGATAGCCGCTGGAATAACCCCCCAGACTTTCAAATAAGGTATTGTCTCAGCGCCAGAACCCGGTGCTGTAACTATTAGGGCATCCTTAATATTTCGTACCACACTGTAATTAAATGAAATAAAAAAGAACATAAACAACATGGGTAAAAGTTTTTTCAACTCATAGTTGTGTATAGGCCAAAATATACGGCGTAGTTTGCCAAATTTATGCGCTTGTTGCATATAGCCCCTCTGATTACAAAGCTGACTGTATTAGTTTAGGCCAGAGTCCTATTAATTGTCATATATAAGTATGAAAATCACTCAAATTAACTTAAGAAGCGTGCAATTTATACAGTACAGTATAGGTCTGTTCGCTCTGCATGATGTAAGGGTCTATAAATTTCTGTGAAACCAACGTCGTAATAAGAGCGCAAGCATTAGATTCAAGATAGATATAATTAGAAATACTTCAGGAATGCTTCTCTGCATTTGCAGCATAATTAAAGTAAATAACACGGATAAAACCATAAAAAGCGCATTAAATATATTATTTGTAGCAATAACTCTTGCTAGGTAATTTTTATCAGCGCTGTGCTGCATGATAGTGTAGAGCGGTACAATATAAATACCCCCACAAATAGCGATAAATAGCAAATCAAGCATTATGCGCCAGCTTATATTAAAGTGCAGAAAGTTTTGTATGCTATATAAACCATGTGTATTATAAAATATTGGGTCAAGGGTACAAAAATATAAGTCTATAATAAATAAGCTTATGCCCAAGGATGCGGCTGGTACATAGCTACTCTTTATTGCGCCATTAAGCAGCTTGGTACAAAAAAGTGAGCCAATAGCTATGCCAATAGAAAAAATTGTTAAAAAAATTGTAACCACGCTGGCTTCGGCATGTAAATATGTTTTTACAAAGGTTGGCATTTGTGCAAGAAACGTAGAACCAATAAACCAGAACCAAGAAACACACAGAATAGTATGCATAACCTTTTTATTCTTGTGCATGTTTTGAATTAAACGGCTAGTTTCATGTACTATGTTATAGTTAACTTTTAATAAAGGTACTGGAGCTTGTGCTTTTGGTATGTATGTACTACTGCTATAGCCTAATATTGCTACAAGTATTAGTACAACAGATACTAGCCATGTACCATGGCCAAGTATAATTAACACTCCGCCTAAGATAGTGCCACATAAGATCGCTAGAAAAGTGCCAGCTTCAATATATGCATTGCCAGTTAGTAATTCGTTTGGGTGTAGATGTTGTGGCAGTAAGGCGTATTTGATTGGTCCGAAAAACGTAGAATGCACACCAGTTGCAAATAAAACAAAGATTAAGAACCATACGTTATCAAGCAAAAATCCTATTGTAGCTAGACTCATGATGATAATTTCAAATATTTTCACAATGCGTGCAATTAGTGCTCTATCGTACTTGTCTGCTAGCTGCCCAGCAATAGCAGAAAATAAAAAAAATGGTAGTATAAATAAGCCTGCTGCAATAGTTACTAATAACTGTGGTTTGTGTCCTGCTATACTTACTAGGTCATAGGTGATAAGAATTATAAGCGCATTCTTTAGTACATTATCATTAAATGCACCTAAAAACTGCGTGATAAATAATGGTAAAAATCTTCTAGTTTTTAGCAATGCAAACATTTAGTTTGATTCTTCCCTTGCAGACAATTCATCGCGATTTAATAGCTTAAATACTTCGCCATCCTTGGCAAGCGGGCAGCGAAAATTAGGCGTTTCAACTTTTATACCACCTTGTACTAAGGTGCGTATTGAGTTCAAAGTAATTTTAGATCCACCAAAAAGATGTATGTCTGCATGGAAGCCACTGATGTTGCCGAAATATGTAGATTTGCGTATTACTCGCGCGTACTTGCGATCTATAAATATTGTTATAAGTACATGTCTGCCATCTGCTGCTAAGCTCATATCAGCTACTTTGCCGATAATGAGATCGTGATACAATACATTGGAGCCTTCATCGATGCCTTCAGCAGTTAAGCCTTTAAGTATTATTTTTAATCCAGAATCAAGTTCATTGTCAACCGGTTCATCGTTTGTGCCCCAAAATTCTATAGCTGGCTTGCCAGGTATTGGAAATACGTTTACATAATCTCCAGTTGAAATTGCACTTAAATTACTTATTTTGCCTAAACCGAATTCTGGACTAACAATCCAGAATTTACTTTCTTCACCTAATAAATGCATAAACTTTTTATTTATGCGAGCTATTAGATATGGCTTTCTAGTTTCCAAATTAATCTCAATATTATTGATGGTCCCAACTTGAACACCTTGATACATTATTTTAGATTGATTAGGTACTAGTCCTGATACATTATCGAAGTGAATGTAAACATCAGTCCCCAATTGCCTATACCATTTATAGCTCATGGAGGCGCCAAGTACTATTGCAGCAAAGCAAATAGTCCAGATAAGTAGTGTCAAGAGGAGATTTCGCATTCTACCTCCATGTAACATTCGCTGAGACTAGCTGATGCCAGCATGGTTAGGATCACTACACATCCTAGCAGATAAGTGCCGGCATCTGCTGAGACGGTAGCGAAGCTGCCAAATTTTACTAGTGCAACCATAATGGCAACAAGAAAAATATCTAGCATCGACCAACGCCCAATATAATCTACAAAGGCTAGTAGTGAAGTACGCATATTATAAAGTACATTACAATATTCAGTAACAATTATGAAAAATAATGCTAGCAGTTTAAAAACTGGAATGATAATGCTTGCCATGAGGACTATTGTTGCAGTAATCAACATGTTTTCATCATAAAGGGAGCGAATACCATCCCAAATCGTAGTGTAATGATATTGACCAGAATATTTCATAGTCATAAATGGATATAGGTTTGCAGGGATGTACAGAGCTAGCGCTGCCATAGTGAACGCCAAAGCACGCAAAAGATAATGTTGTTTTTCAGTTAAGCTCTGCATAATATATTAAATATAGTATAATATAGCAAGCTAAATCATATATGCAGCATAGCGAAATAAGCCTGCTCATAGAGTATATTGACACTAATCTAATCTAGTGTTACACATTATCCAACTAAGCAAATAGTACAACAGACATGCAACGCACTAAAGAACGTAGCGATACACTTTCACCTACTAATAGTGATGCGACAATAACAACCTCAGATGGTTTTACAGTGGTGACCTCTCCGCGTCGTGGGGTACGTACCAGCGCTTTGTATCATCATCTAAAGCTTACTGATTTTTCGTGTTTACAGCAGCATGTGCAAAAACGTCTAGTTGATATCACTGAGCCGGTCTTTGAAAATTACATATTGATTCAATTATTGAGTCTGGGAGAAATAAAATTATTAGACTATTTACCAGAACATTTAGCTAAAATATACGCAGATAGTAAGCCACATGCGCATATAAGAATTGATAAAGTCTTTGCGGCAGCTGAAACGTATCTAGCCAAAAGAAAATTATGGTATCAATGGCACTTTACGGTACGCTTTCAGACAGTATCTAATAACGAGCTATCCCTACATGTTTATTACCATTATGGCGAATGTACGGGCATATTTATGAAAACTGATGCTGAAAATAATCAGGAGATCAAAGAGACTGATCCATTATATATCCCTTTGCAAACAGCCAGTATGCCAGCATTAAATATTATGCTACATATAATCAACAACATGAATACTACTAAAGCAAAATTACAGAATGAACTAGAGCATGTTTTACAAGAAATAGCACATAGCGATATAAAATATTTGCTGACTCAAAGTATCGAACAAACTTTAGAGCGAGCATATAAAATTGATAGGCAGTTAAGATGTTATAATGAAAGTGTAATTGACAGACGTGTTGAAAAATTAGAAACCTATTTATACGATGTGCAACGCAGAGCGCTCTTGCAAAGAACTAAGAATGTTGCAGTTACAGAAGAAGATACTGAAAGTTCATCATTAGTGCAGCAAGCAATGTCACCACTAGACTTGAATCAACCAAAAACGCAAAAAAAGTCTGTGCCTATATTAGATCAAGCTACAATAAGGGAGCAAGTTACAGAAGCAATTGAGAACTTTTGTAAAGAGTATAAAGATTATTTAGAAAAGCCTATTTACAAAGCGGGAGTTGCGACTAATGTATTTGCAGCAAGAGCACAAGACGCTATTAGATATTATAAAGCACTACAAGAGCTGTGCATAGATATTGAGTCTGCGTATATCAATACTGAAGATAAAACCATGCAAAGTTTTTATAAAAGCAAAATAGATTTCTTGCATCAAAAAGCAGACCTGTATGATATTTTTAGACGTTATGTTTCTGCATATAAATATACTAACGCTATAATGCTTTTTACAGAGATAGAAGATCAAATCCCGCAGTGGTTTTATTCAGATTTTTTATATGCGATTTCAATGAGCAAGTTGGATGAACATCAGCTGGAAGTTGCAGTAAAATTCTGCAAGTATTTTCATGATAATTCTCAAGATTATAGATTGTTAGTGTCATTAATACATTATATAACTACGCCACTTTACGCCTCAGATGGTACTTATATATCTTTATCCATACTAGTCCGTTATCCAGATAATGGTGCGTTAAAATTATTTCAGACCTTAATTGCACAGAGTTCAATCCCTGACATTACAGGCTACACAGATAATAAGCATGCAGTTTTAATGCTATATGTATACTGCATTCTATCGTTTGATAATACAATGGACCCGTTTATTCACGCATTGCTTAATTTAAATCCCCGTGTTGAAAATGATCCTCCAAATGCCAAATTAATATTAAAAAATACTCCAGAATGTATAGAATATAATTGCTCATCTGATGAGGCAAAATCAAAAGAGCAGCCATTGCATGATAAGGATGTTGCATATTATAGAGAATATTTCCAAGGGATATTAACTGTTGGCTCAGCTTTACAAGCATATTGTGAAGCTGGGTTTCGATCGCCAGATGTTTTGCTGCGTTTGGTTAAGTTGTCTAGTATAGAAGTGATAGCTCAAGCATTTACATAT
>DALYEH010000028.1:6531-13315 GCA_031972715.1 Gammaproteobacteria bacterium
CGAAGTTTTTTTATAGACATGCGTCAAGGGATTGTGTATAGCACTCAAAGATATGGCGTTGTTTTGAAAGGAGAACTTGTAAGCTTGAATAGAGAGATACGTTCTGTAAATCATACATTCTCCAATATAACAAATATTTTGTACTTAGGGTTTGTGTTTGCTATCGACGAAGAATTAGTGAAACAACAGGCGCAGGCAGATGAAGATTTTGTATATAAAAATGAAATGCAAACTATGTATATTCTAGCGAATGAATTGCAGACAAGAGCAATGGCGATCTCTGAGGATAGTGAAAGAACTATATTAGCTATGCTTGTACACTTAAGTGTAAATAGAAGCTTATATATAGCTAGGCAAGAGTTATTGCGTGCTATGGCAGCAAATAAAGCGATGCTTTTAATTTCGACCTATCGCGCTCCATCTGTAGATTGTCATGCCAAAATCGCTGAATGCTTGTTACTTGTAGTTGACCTCTATCAAAGACCTTATGCAATAAATTTTTTTACACAAGCAGTTATTGATAGCCAAATTTCAAGCTACAGTGAGCAGTCCCTGGAATTCATTAAATATTCAAAATATGCATCCGAGTTACGTTCTAAGCTTACAAAAGAAGCGCTCACTACTTTAGCTTCTTTGGAGGCTAAACAACATATCCGTAAGGAGACTAAAAGTACGCAGCCCAAAATAAATAATGTAATATAACTCTACGAAGTGCTGATGTATATTCACAAACCAATGCCTAGATGTTAGAATTAAAGCATAACAATTAAACCTGGCATTTACCAGTTAACATAATAACTAGAATGAACTCCATAGTTACAGTAATTGCTAAAGTTTGAGATGTATACTTAGTGTATATGGGAGTTTGGGGTATGAGCCTGCAAAAGGATGATGAAGAAAAGAGACGGCATAAAACTGTGGTATTTGGTGCTACTGATTATGCAATTATCTATAAATCTGATAGCAATTTGCAGAAAGAAGATCTGTGCGATGCCCATAGTGAAAAGTGGTTTAGTGGCGATGCATATTTTATGGCTCTTACGTCTATTCAACTTGGAAGCCCAGATCTGTTGCTGCTTACTGTCAAAAGCGATGACCCTGCGTACGGCTTGCTGCAAAGAAACGCGCAACAATTACACATTCCTCTAGAAGGAATACCAATAGCCAAACCTACAGCCCATCGTACAGAATTTCATGGCCCAAATGGAGACCTACCTACGGGCGTTATAGAAAGAGCCATATATAAAGAGTTGTCCATAAGACAAGTTAATTTATATTTACAGAAAATCAAAAACGCTGAAGTAATAATCACAGATAGTAATTTCCAAGAAGAAATATATGCATTTCTATCTACTTTCATTGCGCAAAATATGCAAGATGTGTATGTGAAAATTTCTACTGCAAGCAGTGCTAGCAATATTCTACCGTTGTTAAATAATTGCAAGGGATTATTTGGCACAGTACTGCAATTAAATAGTCTTGCCAAAAATTATGATGAGTCTGAGAAGGGTATATGGCGCACTTTAGAAATTTTGTCTAAAAAGGGCACAGAAGCTGTCTTTGCCATGTACGGAAATAAAGGAGTTTACGCCCTAGTAAAAGGTAGGCAACTACGTACGCCAGCTTTGGTTGCCAACAAGGCCCTGAGCACGCAAGGCATAGCGCATGGCACCATAGAAACATTTGCGGCAACTGTGATACATAGTATGCGTAAGGGAGTATCTCCTGAACAAGCGATTAAGAATGGATTAATAGCCGCAGATTTGCGTAAGCAAAATAAAGAAATTAGCGAGCTTGCGATACAAACTTACTTGCAACAAGAACAAGCCAAACAAAAAATCACCAAAACATTATTAAATACGCCCCAACCGATCTTATCTTAGATTGTATATCGTAAAGATCCTGGTAACACCATAAAATATTACTTAGGCTGTGTTACGAGGTATGTCATGAAAAAGCTTTATGCTGTTCTATAATAGTTATGTTATTAACAAAGTGAAGGGAATAGTATGAAATTTTTTAAATGGATGGACAAGCGTATTACAAAGCTACGTTGGTATCACATTAGCTTTCTAAAGCTATCAGTTGCTAGCTTTGCGTTATTTATCGCAAAAATCTGGCCGCCTATACTCTGTTTAGATGCAATATGGTACTTTTTGCTGGCATTAGTTTTTGGCTATTTGCCTTTGTATAGGTTCTATTGCGCAAAATAGTAGACCATAAAGCTTCTATAAATGTAGGTGTATGACCTATAGGTTATATATTGTTCAATGCTGTACTAAAGTATATATGAGGGAAATATGAATTTGCTATTTTGGATCCCTGTGACATTGTTGTTGGGCATAATAGCTCTATTCCTGTGCTATTTGTTTGTATTAGCATGTGAAAAAATTTAAGCATGGGGTAACTACATGATTTATTTAACAGTAATCGTAGTGGTACTCATTTTCATTTACCTAATCGTAACGTTAATTCGTCCTGAATGGTTTTGAGGTATTGTTGATGCTCATTCATTTATGGTTTTTACCAGTAGCTATTCTAGGCTTGGCAGCGTTAGTAGCTCTCCCTTTAAGTATGTATTTGACTTGGATCATGGATGGAAGATATACGGCACGTAGTTTTTTTAAATTTGTTGAGCAATACATCAACACTGGTGAGCAATCTTGGCAAGAATATATAATTAGCATGCTTCTTTTTAGCTCAGTTTTGTTTGTATTTGGTTATGTGATTCTTGCTTTGCAACCATACTTGCCACTCAATCCACAGAATAAAACTTTGCTAGCTCCAACTACTATATTCAATAGCGTTGCCTCTTTCATTACAAATACTGATTTGCAACACTACTCAGGCGAATTACATTTATCTAACTTTAGCCAAATATTCTTTGCTATAACAAATCATTTTATCTCTGCAGCAATTGGCATATCTGCAGCGATTGCTATGATTAGAGCTCTTAGGGGAGATACAAATTTAGGAAACTTTTTCGTAGATGTATGGAGAGGAACAATCTATATTTTATTACCATTTAGCGTAATCATTGCGATTATATATTTGCAGCAAGGCGTGCCAATGACTTTTAAAAGTCTGGAAACAATAACAACTCTGGAGAACGGCACACAAAATATAGTGTTAGGTCCAGTGGCAGCGTTTGAAGCTATAAAAATGTTCGGTACCAATGGTGCTGGATTCTTCAATACAAATGCTGCACACCCTTTTGAAAATCCAACGGCTTTGGCAAATTTTGTCAGTATATTTTCTATGTTATTAATCCCTTTTGCACTAATACTAGCTTATGGCAAAATGCTAAAACATAGGAAGCATAGCTATGTATTGTATATTGTAATGTTTCTCTGTTTAATTGTTTCAATTGCCTGGGTAATATATTTTGATGCGTTGGAACCAAATCCCGCCTTTACCTCCCATTCAGGTGTTGCTTATAAGGTACATAAAGTTGGGGATGTTGATCAAGAAATAAAAGTACCAGAAATTGTAGGTTTGCCGGTTGATCAGCATCTAGGAAACTTAGAAGGTAAGGAATTACGCTTCGGTGCTGCAGGTGCTGCAACATTTAATGCTGTCACAACCGCGGTGACTTGTGGGGCTATTAATTCTGAACCAGATAGCTTAAATCCTATTGCTGCAGTAGCGCCATTACTTGGTATGTGGATAAACTGTATCTATGGAGGCATAGGTGTTGGCTTAATCAATATGATTATTTATGTTGTAATGGGGATTTTTTTAGCGGGTATGATGGTGGGTAGAACACCAGAATACCTGGGAAAAAAAATTGAAGCGCGTGAAGTCAAACTCGCAATTATTAGCCTACTTTTTAAACCTCTACTAATCTTATTGCCTTTAGGTATATTTGCTGCCTCTGATTGGGGTTTGAGTGCGATCACTAATCCTGGTGCGCATGGATTAACACAGATGTTATATCAATTCTCATCTGCTTCAGCGAATAATGGCTCAGCATTTAATGGTTTAAATATAGTTTATGGCTTTTTCAATAATCCAAATCCTGCACCTGCCTCTATTGCTTGGGATTTGAGTACAGGATTGATCATAATATTTAGTAGATATATGCCAATTATTGCACCTATTGCAATGGCAGCATATTTAGGCGCAAAAAAAACCAGCACCTATGGAATGGGTACCTTACGCATTGATTCGATTACATTCGCGATCTTATTGATAGGGACGCTAATAATTATTGGAGCCTTGCTCTTTGTGCCAGTTGCTGCGTTAGGGCCAGTTGCAGAGCATTTCGGCCCTATGCCATTTGGAGGATGAGTTAGCTTATGATAGAGAAAAATAATCCAGCCAATACAGCTAGAAGGCGCTTAACGAGTAGATCGCTACTTGATAAAGATATAGCAATCATAGCTCTTAAACAATCTTTTATTATGTTGCGTCCTGATCTGCAGTGGCGTAATCCAGTTATGTTTGTGGTTGAGATTGGTACTATTCTAACGTTTCTATATTTGCTAGATATTATCTGGGGTGGACAACAGTCGCAGGCTCCAACATCATATTTAGTCATGTTAAACATTTGGTTGTTTTTAACAATAATTTTTGCGAATTTTGCCACAGCGGTAGCTGAAGCACGTGGTAGAGCTCAAGCAGATTCATTACGGCATATGCGACAAGAGACAATAGCGTATAGATTAAAACCAAACAAGAGCACAGAAGAAGTATCTTCTGCTGAGCTGCAACGGGGTGATACGGTTGTTGTGCTGGCAGGACAAATAGTGCCTGCAGATGGAGAAATTATTGAAGGTATAGCCTACATAGATGAGTCAGCGATCACTGGTGAATCAGCGCCAGTAGTACGCGAAGAGGGAGGAGATCGTTCAGGGGTGACTGGAGGAACGCGGGTTTTATCTGACCGTATTGTGATTCGTATTACTGGGGCAAAAGGTGATTCATTCTTGGATAGAATGATTGGATTAGTAGAAGGCGCGATAAGGCAGAGATCTCCAAACGAAATTGCTTTGACTTTAGTTCTATCAGCATTTACTTTAAGCTTCTTAATTGTGGTGGTGCCATTATGGTCAATATCACTAAATGCTGAAATTTACGTAGCAGATTTTTTGCATATTGATAAGCTTATTCCTAGTCTAGGTACTGATATTCCTACTCTAATAGCCTTACTAGTTTGTTTGATCCCCACTACTATTGGTGCTTTGTTAGCAGCAATTGGTATTGCAGGCATGGATCGCGCACTACAAGCGAATATAATTGCGAATAGCGGTAAAGCCGTAGAGCTCGCGGGTGATGTTGACGTTGTGCTGCTAGATAAAACTGGAACTATCACTATAGGTGACAGAAATGCAGTGCAATTTATACCAGTCAATAATTTTGCGGCGCAGGAACTTGGCAAACTCGCTGGTTTGGCATCAATCTCAGATCATACCCCTGAAGGCAAAAGTATATTGAGACTGTATGAAAAATCATTTCAAGCCATACTTGTAGCTCCAGATGGGGCACAATTCAAACCCTTTACAGCGCAATCACGTATGAGTGGAGTAGATTTACCGGATGGACAAAAGATTCGTAAGGGTGCTCCAGATGCAATTATAAAATATGTACAAAACCAGGGTGGTATAGTACCGGACGAGTTAGCAGCAGTAGTTAAACAGGTTGCTATTAAAGGTGCTACACCAATGCTAGTGTCAGTTGGAGACAAAATAGCAGGTCTTATTGCATTAGAGGATGTGTTAAAGCCATTGATCCATGAGCGTTTTGCGCGTTTGCGACGTATGGGTTTACATACCGTCATGATTACTGGTGACAATCAGTTAACCGCTGCAGCTATTGCAGCAGCAGCTGGTGTTGATGACTATATTGCAGAGGCTACGCCCGCAGATAAACTTGACTATATACGTAAGCAGCAAGCAAATGGGAAATTAGTTGCTATGATGGGAGATGGAACTAATGATGCTCCTGCTTTAGCTCAGGCTGACGTAGCTATAGCTATGAATGCTGGTACTGAAGCTGCGAAAGAAGCAGCCAACATGGTAGACTTAGATAGTAACCCAGTAAAGTTAATAGAAATTATTGAGATAGGTAAACAATTACTTATAACCCGCGGGGCACTAACTACTTTTTCTATTGCGAATGACGTGGCGAAATACTTTGCTATAATTCCGGCGTTATTTGCCACTACACTGCCTTGGTTAAACACTGTAGATATTATGCATTTGCATTCTCCTACTTCAGCAATTTTATCAGCGATTATTTTTAATGCATTGATCATTCCGGCTTTAATTCCAGTAGCCTTACAAGGTATTAAATATCACGCGCTTGGTGCTGATGCATTATTGAGAAAAAACTTAGTGATTTGGGGCTTAGGCGGCATAATCGCACCTTTTATAGGTATAAAGATAATTGATGTGATAATGGTGTATTTAGGCATAGTAGATTGATAGGAATATTTTCAATGCGAAAGTTGATAGTCAGTATTAGTCTTTTACTTACTATAGTATTTATTGTAAGTGGAATTTATCCTTTGCTAATCTGGAGCATAGGACAAACAGTATTTCCACTACAAGCAAATGGTAGCCTATTACAAGATAGAACAGGTAAAATTGTAGGATCAAGCCTTATTGCACAAGATTTTCAACAAGATTTACACTTCCACCCAAGACCATCAGCAGCAAAATATGATGCTGCTAACTCTAAGTCTTCAGCATTAGCTCCCTCTAATTATTTACTGAGAAATCGTGTTGCACGTTTTATAGGGACTATAGCACGCGATTATGATGGTAAGCTTATAGGAGCAGAT
>DALYEH010000029.1:0-960 GCA_031972715.1 Gammaproteobacteria bacterium
TGTAACAGCTAGACAAATTGAAGCAGCTCGCCGTGCGGTCAACAGATATATAAAACGCGGTGGTAAAGTTTGGATCCGTATATTTCCAGATAAGCCGATTACCAAAAAGCCTATTGAAGTGCGTATGGGTAAAGGTAAAGGTAGTGTTGAATATTGGGTGGCATTAGTGCAGCCAGGTCGTATGATGTTCGAGATCGAAGGTGTTGAACCTGAAGTAGCTCGTGAAGCATTTAGATTAGCTGCGTCCAAGTTGCCTATTAGAACTGAATTCGTAGAACGAGTGGTGAAATAATATGGGTATTGCAGAATTAAGACAAAAGCAAATTCCTGAGCTGAAGCAAGAATTAACAAAATTGTTAAGACAGCAATTTAAACTTCGTTTACTGAAGGGAACTGGGGAATTAAAGAAGAACCATCAGGTTAAACAATTGCGCCGCGAGATTGCACGTGTTATGACCCTGATAACAGAGAAAGGTGAATAATATGAGCGAAGTAGAAGTAACTGAAAAAACATCGCGCGGACGTACTCTGCAGGGTGTAGTGATTAGCGCGAAGAAGATGGCTAAAACTGTAGTAGTGGCTGTTGATCGCCGTGTTGCTCATCCTCTATATAAAAAGGTTATTACACGTACCACTAAGCTGCACGTACACGATGCAGATGAATGTTGTAATGAAGGTGATAAAGTGATGATTCAAGAGACTAGACCTATATCTAAAACTAAGTCTTGGAAATTACTTAATATTCTTGAACAGACTAGCTAGTTTGTAGTATTATGGTGGCTTTATGCTGGTAAGTATAAGTTAACCAGCTAAGACCGGGGAAAAAAGAAAATGATTCAGATGCAATCGACTTTAGACGTAGCGGATAACAGCGGTGCTCGTCGTGTGATGTGCATAAAGGTGTTGGGTGGTTCCAAGCGCCGCTATGCCTCTGTTGGCGATATTATTATCGTCAGCGTC
>DALYEH010000029.1:970-5935 GCA_031972715.1 Gammaproteobacteria bacterium
AAAGGCGAAGTATCCTTAGCAGTTGTAGTTAGAACTAAAAAGGGTGTACGCCGTGCAGATGGCTCATTGATATCTTTCGATGGCAACGCAGTTGTGTTGTTAAATGCGCAAGGTCAGCCAATTGGTACCCGTATTTTCGGACCTGTTACTAGAGAGCTACGTACGGAAAAGTTCATGAAGATCGTTTCCTTAGCAGCTGAAGTATTGTAAGCGAGAATTATGATGCAAAAAATTAAATCCAAAGATACAGTGATTGTACTAACAGGCAAAGACAAAGGTAAATCCGGAGTTGTGCAGAAAGTTATTATGCCTACTGTTAAAAAACCTATGATGCGAGTTGTTGTAGAGGGCATCAATATGGTTAAGAAACATACACGCGGTAACCCTCAAGCAGGTGTACAGGGCGGTATTATAGAAAAAGAAGCGGCATTGAATATTGCTAATGTTGCGATATTAAATCCAACTACTGGCAAAGCTGACAAAGTTGGCTTCAAGATTTTAGAAAATGAAAACCGTAAAGTACGTGTTTTCAAATCCACGGGTGAGGTGGTAGATGTCTAGTTCTAATTTAAAGAAATATTACAAGGAAGTAGTTGCGCCGCAACTACAAAAACAACTGAATTGTAATGTAATGAGCGTGCCTAAAATTACTAAGATCACACTAAACATGGGCTTAGGTTCTAGAGCAATGGCTGACAAGAAGGTAGTAACTAACGCTGTGGAGGAGCTGTCAATGATAGCTGGCCAAAAAGCAGTTGCAACGCTTTCTCGTAAATCAATCGCTGGATTCAAATTACGTGAAGGCTGGCCTATTGGTTGTAAAGTTACATTACGTCAAGACAGAATGTATGAGTTTTTAGAGCGTTTATTATCGATTGCTATTCCTAGAATCCGCGATTTTCGTGGTTTAAATAGACATTCATTCGATAAACAAGGTAACTATTCTATGGGTATAACAGAACAAATTGTTTTCCCAGAAATTAAGTACGACAAAATTGATGCTTTGCGTGGTTTAGACATTACTATTACCACTACTGCCAGAAACAAAGAAGAAGGTTTGGCATTATTGCAAGCAATGAATTTTCCAATTAAAGAAACATAAGTTTATAGGGGAAGTGATTAATGTCTAAGCAATGTTTGGTAAGACGTGAAACACGCAGGGATAAATTAGTTAAAAAATTTGCCGCAAAAAGAACAGAATTGCGTGCAATTAAGAATGATCCTGGCGCGACCTTAGAAGAGAAAATGGCGGTAATTAAGGCATTTGCTAAGTTGCCTAAAGATTCAGCTGCAGTGCGCGGTCGTAGACGCTGTTGGAAAACAGGTAGAGCGCATGGGGTGTATAGAGCAGTAGGTATGTGTAGAAACATGTTTAGAATACATGCTATGCAGGGCGATATTCCGGGTATTCACAAAGATAGTTGGTAGAAAATTTTATGAGTATGCAAGATCCAATAGCAGATTTATTAACCCATATTCGCAATGGGCATGGAGCAAGAAAAAGCTCAGTTAAACTTAGCTTTTCTAAGATGAAGTTAGCGATTGCTAATGTTTTGCTCGATGAAGGTTATATTGAAGCCTGCAATATTATTGATGTAACCGATGCTAAAAAAGAGTTGGAAGTGGTTTTAAAGTACTTCCAAGGTAAGCCGGTTATTAAAACCATAGATAGAGTAAGCAGACCTGGCTTACGTATTTATAAAGGTAAAGACGAACTGCCAAGAGTACTAGGTGGATTGGGTATCGCTGTATTGTCCACTACTAAAGGTGTGATTAGCGATAGACAAGCACGTGTACTTGGTCAAGGTGGCGAAGTGCTTTGCACTGTAACCTAGGAAGTTAAAGATTATGTCAAGAATTGCAAAGATACCATTGACTATACCTGCAGGTGTAGAATTTAAACAAGACGGTAATACTATCCGTGTCAAGGGCCCTAAAGGCGCTATGGAAATGCAACTCGTAAATTCTGTAGCAATTAAGCAAGAAGGTAACGAAGTGCACGTTGTAGAAAATCTAGGTTATGGCCAAACAGCTGCAATGGTTGGTACAACTAGAGTGTTGCTAGGCAACATGGTTAAAGGTGTACACACCGGCTTTGAGCGTGCCTTGAAATTAGTAGGTGTTGGCTACCGTGCAAAAGTAGCTGGTAAAGTATTAGAGTTAAACTTAGGCTTTTCGCATCCAGTAAATTATGCAATTCCAGAAGGAATTGTAATAGAAACACCAAGTGTTACTGACATCATTGTTAAAGGCCATGATAAACAGAAGGTTGGTCAAGTCGCTGCTGAAATACGTGCGTACCGTGCTCCAGAACCATATAAAGGTAAAGGCGTACGTTATACAGACGAAAAAGTGATCTTGAAGGAAACCAAGAAAAAGTAGGTGATAAAGTGAGCAAAGTATTATCGCGTAAGAGCGGCGCAATCAGACCGAGAACTAAAGTAACAAGACGTAAAATTGCGGAGCAAACAGAAAGAATGCGCCTAACTGTGCATAAATCTTCGCAACATATATACGCACAGATTTTTACGCCAGATGGTGCGCAAGTTTTGGCTTGTGCTTCAAGTGTAGAAAAAGAAATTAAAGATCAAGATTTTGGCTCAGGTAAATTAAAGTTATCAGAAGCAATCGGAAAATTAGTAGCCACAAGAGCTAAAGCAAAAGGCATAGTAAAGGTTGCCTTTGATCGCAGTGGTTATAAATATCACGGTTGTGTAAAGGCTTTAGCAGAAGGTGCTAGAGACGGCGGATTAGAATTTTAAAGCTTAGGATTAAAAGGTAAAGTAATGGCAGCAGCAATGGCAAGTAACTCCGAGTTAGCGCAAAAATCAGATGGTTACCAAGAAAAATTAGTCTCTGTAACTAGAAATGCTAAGGTCGTAAAAGGTGGCCGTATATTTGGTTTTTCAGCTTTAGTAGTGGTTGGCGATGGCAATGGTCGCATAGGTATAGGACGTGGTAAAGCGCGTGAAGTGCCTGCAGCGATACAAAAAGCCATGGAAAGCGCTAGACGCAATTTAATACATATTGAACTAAACGGTAATACATTATTCCATCCAGTAGTTGCATCTCATGGTGCTTCTAAGATCGTAATGTTACCTGCTTCGGCCGGTACCGGTATTATCGCAGGCGGTGCAATGCGTGCGATTTTAGAATTAGCTGGTGTGCAAAACATATTAGCTAAATGCATAGGTTCAACAAATCCAGTGAATGTGGTGCGAGCAACTCTTAAGGGTTTAATGAGTATGAACTCTCCAGAAGCTATAGCTGCTAAGCGTGGTAAAACTGTAGAATATATTCAGGAGGCAGTCCGTGGCAAATAAGAAGTTAACCGTAAAATTAGTACGTAGCCCGATTGGAAGACAGCCTTCACACAAAGCTACAATTACCGGTTTGGGTTTAAAGCGTATGCACCAAACTGTACAATTAGAAGATACTCCTAGTGTATGGGGCATGATTAACAAGGTTTCATATTTGTTGGAAGTTACACACTAATAGTGTATTTCACAAATAGCATGAGGTAATAAAAATGTATTTAAACACTTTACAACCAGCGCCATTCTCAAAGAAGAAGCGTGTACGTGTTGGTCGTGGTATTGGTTCTGGCTTAGGTAAGACTTCAGGTCGCGGTGTTAAAGGTCAAAAATCACGTTCAGGCGGTTACCATAAGGTAGGCTTCGAAGGTGGACAAATGCCTATTCAACGTCGTCTAGGTAAATTTGGTTTTACTTCTAAGAAGCGTTTAGTCACTACAGAAATACGCTTGTCAGCTTTGAACAAAATTACATCTGATGTAGTAGATTTGATTGAATTACATAAAGCAAATCTGATTACTGCAGATACAAAATTTGTAAAGATTTTCGCTTCTGGCACTATAACTAAAGCATTAACTATTAAGGGTTTGCCAGTTACTAAAGGTGCAGCAGCTGCCATTCAAGCTGCAGGTGGAAGGATAGAATAAAACATGTCACAAGTATCTGGGAATCGAGCCGGTTTTGGTGGCTTAAAGGAATTAAAAAGCAGATTCCTTTTCTTGTTAGGTGCATTGTTTATTCAACGTTTGGGTTCACATATCCCAGTCCCGGGTTTGGACCCAGCTAAACTAGCCAGTCTCTTTGCGCAAAACAATGGAACTGGCGGTATTTTAGGTTTATTTAATCTGTTTTCTGGTGGAGCATTATCTAGATTAACAGTGTTTGCATTAGGTGTGATGCCATACATTTCAGCATCGATTGTTATTCAATTGTTGTCGTCAGTATGGGCACCATTAGAGCAGCTTAAGAAAGAAGGACAAGCAGGCAAGCATAAAATTACGCAATACACGCGTTATTTGACTTTAGTGCTTGCGACTTTCCAGGCTTTCGGTATGGCCCAGTTTATGGCTAGTTCAAGTATTACTACTGGAGTTAGTTATTATGTGGGTGTGACGGTAACATTAGTAGCTGGCACCATGTTTTTAATGTGGTTGGGCGAACAGATTACTGAACGCGGAATTGGTAACGGCATTTCAATGTTGATTTTTGCCGGTATAGTCGCAAATCTGCCTAGCTCTATTGTTAATACTCTAGAGAAAGTCCGCCAAGGTGAGCTGCATGCTATTGGCTTGATTTTGTTGCTTGCGATGTTAGTCTTGGTAATTTCATTTATTGTCTTTGTTGAGCGTGGGCAACGTAGAATTACTGTAAATTACGCGCAGCGTCAGCAAGGGCGCAAGATGTTTGCAGCGCAGACTAGCCATTTGCCGTTAAAGATTAATATGGCTGGAGTTATACCACCTATATTTGCTTCAAGTGTGATATTGTTCCCGGCAACTATTTCACAATGGTTTGGTTCTGCTGATAATGTAACTTGGCTAACCCGTGTTAGTGCGGCCTTATCACCAGGGCAACCGATATATATTATTTTATTTGCTTCTGCTATAGTGTTTTTCTGTTTTTTCTACACAGCATTAGTGTTTAATCCGCG
>DALYEH010000029.1:5945-13112 GCA_031972715.1 Gammaproteobacteria bacterium
TTTTGCCAGGGATACGTCCCGGTGAGCAAACAGCAACTTATATAGACAAAGTGATGACTCGTTTGACCCTGATGGGCGCGATTTATATCACGGCAGTGGCCTTGATGCCTGAGTTTTTAGTGTTATTTATGAAAGTGCCGTTCTATTTTGGTGGTACTTCACTGTTAATTATTGTTGTGGTTGTTATGGATTTTATGGCTCAAGTGCAGGCTCATCTAATGTCCCACCAGTACGAGGGGCTTATGAAGAAGGCTGGCTTGAAAGGTGGAAGGTAATTTGGTAGACTTACGCAGATGCGTGGTCACGTAGATGATAGGAACGTTCATGAAAGTAAGAGCATCAGTAAAAAAGATTTGTACCAAATGCAAACATATCCGTAGACACGGGGTGTTACGCGTAATTTGTGAGAATGCCAAGCATAATCAAAAGCAAGGCTAGAGGTTTGACTATTAGTATAAATATGGATAAGCTATTCCGCTATCCCTTTTTGATACATCGCATATGGGAGTTAACTGAATGATTCGTGTGTCTGGCGTTATTATGCCACCGAATAAACATATAGGTATAGCCTTACAAAGCATTTTCGGCATAGGCCGAACTCGCGCATTGCAGATTTGTAATGCAGTGGGTGTAGATGCTGCCGTGAAAGTGGCGGATATAAAAGATGATGTTGTGACTTTAATTCAAAAGGCAGCTGCTGAGTTTGAAGTAGAGGGTGATTTACGCCGTCGTATCGCTATTAACATCAAAAGACTACGTGATATCAAATGTTACAGAGGCTTGCGTCACAGAATGGGCTTGCCTGTACATGGACAAAGAACTAGAACCAATGCGCGCACACGCAAGGGCAAGAAGCGCAGCAAAGGCGGCACATCAGGTGCAATGGGTCAATCTAGCGCAGCTAAGGCTGCATCAGCAGAGTAATTAAGTTATGGCAAGTGTAAAGCAAAAAAAGAAAGCTAAAGTAGCAGTTATTAGTGGGAAAGCGTTCATCCAAGCTTCATTCAATAATACCTTAGTATATATAACCGATTTAGAAGGTAATACTTTAAGTTGGGCTACCGCTGGCGGAATGGGTTTCAAAGGATCAAGAAAGAGTACTCCTTATGCAGCACAGCAAGCAGCGTCAAAGGCTGCACAGGCAGCTAAAGACATGTACAACATGCGTTTCGTAGAGGTCTACATTAAAGGTCCAGGACCTGGTAGAGAAGCAGCGGCACGTGCTTTGTCAAACTGCTTTGATAAAGTAACTTCAATATTTGATGTTACTGGTATACCGCACAATGGGGTCCGCGCACAGAAAGAGCGCAGAGTTTAACGAGTTATAGGAATTCGGTAGAGGTTTTTGTTAAATGGCAAGAGAATTAAGTCCAAAATGTAAAGCATCACGTCGCTTAGGCACTGATTTGTATCTTAAACAACGTGGTGGTCGTGGTATTGAAACGAAGTGTAAATTGACAACACCACCTGGACAACATGCAAAGAAAGGTAGAAAGTCAGACTACGGCAACATGTTGGCAGCTAAGCAATTGCTTAAGCTAATGTATGGTGTTTTAGAAAGACAATTCCGTCGTTACTACATAGAAGCTGCCCGTAGAAAGGGTGCAACTGGTGTGACATTATTAGAATTGTTAGAAACACGCTTAGATAACGTTGTGTATCGTATGGGCTTTAGCTCTACACGCGCAGAAGCAAGACAGTTAGTGCGCCACAAGGCCATAGTTGTAAAGCCACAAGGCGATGCAAATAAAGCAACAGTTGTAAATATTCCATCATATATTGTGCAACCAGGCGATGTTGTGGAAATCCGTGAGCGTAGTAAAGAACAGACACGCATTAATGACGCATTACGTATTCTAGAAGGCATAGGTTTTCCTGAATGGGTAGAGGTTGATGTTGCAACTAAAACAGGTAGATTTAAGCGCGTACCAGATAGAAGTGAATTACCTGCTGAAATCAATGAGCAGTTGGTGGTGGAGCTTTACTCCAAGTAATCGAGATCTTTAGGGGAAACGAACGATGCAGCTTGCTGTTAATGAATTTTTAAAACCAAGAATAGTCAACGTACAAGAACGTGGACCAAATCATGCACGAGTCGTATTAGAACCATTAGAGCGTGGTTTTGGTTACACTTTGGGCAACTCTTTACGTAGAATTTTATTATCTTCTATGCCAGGATGTGCTGCTGTGCAAGTGCATATCGATGATGTCTTGCATGAATACACCAGCAAAGAAGGTGTGCAAGAAGATATTATCAATATACTTCTAAATCTAAAAGAAGTCTGCTTCAAGCTAGAAAGCCGTGACGAAGTTGAATTGACATTACACAAAAAAGGTCCTGGGCCTGTGCGTGCTGGCGATTTTCAGTTACCACACGATGTAAAGATTGTTAATCCTGAGTTCGTGATTGCAAATCTGACTGAATCTGGTGAATTAAAAATGACTTTGCGTGTAGCGCGTGGTCGTGGTTATGAGCCAGCTGCGGCAAGATTAAACAGCGAAGAGCCACAACAAATAGGCTGGTTGAATCTCGATGCTTCATTTAGCCCAATACGTAGAGTAACGTATTATGTTGACAAAGCGCGTGTAGAAAAGCGTACAGACTTAGATAAGTTAATTTTAGATCTAGAAACAAACGGTACAATAGATCCAGACGAAGCGATACGTTGGGCAGCGAAGATTCTTAGTGAACAGCTATCAATTTTTGTTGATCTTAAAGGCGAAAAGCAAGTTGAGCCATCTGTTGCTCCTGCAAGTATCGATCCAGTATTATTGCGACCAGTAGACGATTTAGAACTAACAGTACGTTCTGCAAATTGTCTCAAAGCTGAGAACATTTACTATATCGGTGATTTGATTCAAAAGACGGAAGTAGAATTGCTAAAGACTCCAAATTTAGGTAAGAAATCACTTACTGAAATCAAAGACGTTTTAGCATCTAAGGGATTGTCTTTAGGTATGAAATTAGAGAACTGGTCTTTACACAGACAAATGCGTGATGATAAAGACTTAGGGCGTGGCAGTTAAGGAATTGTGAGAAAATAAAATGAGACACAGAAAAAGTGGCGTTCACTTAAGTCGTACTAGCAGTCATCGTAAGGCCATGTTTGCCAATTTAGCGAAGGCTGTTATTAAGCACGAAATTATCAAAACGACGTTGCCAAAAGCTAAAGAATTGCGTCGTGTGATTGAGCCTTTAATTACTTTGGCTAAAAACGATAGCGTAGCAAATCGTCGTAACGCGTTTGCAAAGCTAAACGATAAGGAATCTGTAGGTAAATTGTTTACAGATCTTGGACCACGTTTCCAAGCTAGACCGGGCGGATATGTACGCATTATCAAGTGCGGTTTTAGGAAGGGTGATTGCGCACCTATGGCCGTTGTAGAAATGGTCGAGAGACAAAGTAACTAATAATAAAGAAAACCGGGTGCGCCCGGTTTTTAATTGAAAAACAAATTTGCAGAGAGATTGATGTCATGCAAGATGTTGAAAGTACGACTAAAAAAGAGCCTAAGCAATTCGGTCGTATTCGTAATTTTATCTGGCCTATTCATTTTTTCGAACTAAAAAAATTAGTTCCGATGTTCTTGTTATTTTTCTTAATATCCTTTGTTTACAATGTGTTACGTAACATGAAGGGCGCACTTTTTAAAGAATGTATTGATAGTTCTGTAGCGGAACTAATGCCATTCTTAAAGCTAGGGGCTGTGTTGCCAGGTGCTTTGCTATTTACGTATATTTTTACGGTTTTGAATAGCCGTTTTAATCGTAACAAAGTATTTTACATTATCTTGTGTGGCTTCTTGTCATACTTTGCCTTGTTCTTGTTTGTGCTATATCCGCATAACAGCGCTTTACGTCTAGACTATTTGGCAGATTTTCTACAGCAAAATGTGTTTTCTGGAGCTGGCTTTGCTGGAGTTATTGCTGCGATTAGGCATTTTAATCTAACCGTATTCTATGTCGCCTGTGAGATGTGGAGTGTCGTTGTTTTAACCATGTTATTTTGGGGTTATGCTAACGAAGTGACTAGGGTCGATGAAGCAAAACGTTTTTACGCCATCTTTGCTTTAGGGGCTAATAGTTCAGGGATATTTTCAGGACAGTTTGGGCAAAAGATCAATGCAATTACTTCTATACCGGTTCCGGCTATGTATAGCAGTAACTCATGGATATTTCTGCAGATCCTCACGGTGCTAATGGCAGGCGGAGTAATCTTATCTATTTTCTACTGGTTAAACACTAGGGTATATACTACAGACACAAAAGTCACGGCTAAAGACTCTTATGTCAAACCTAAAAAATTATCCTTAACCGAATGCTTGCATTATGTGCGTAATTCTAAGTACTTAATGTACATGGTAGTGATAGTGGTGGGTTACAACATAGTATTTAACTTAACAGATACTTTATGGACTTACAAAATAGAAGAAGTCTTTGGTACTGGCAAAGAAATGAATGCTTATATGAACAATATCACTAGTCTTACAGGTTATGTGGCTGTGGTATTAGCATTATTGCTTTCTGGCAACGTAATTCGTAAATTCGGCTGGACTGTCACTGCTTTGATTACCCCTGCGGTATGGTTGCTTGCTGGTTTAGGGTTTTATTCAGGCTTATTGTTTGAGAAGACAATGATGATAGAAATATTTGCTGCATTTACTAGCAACCCAGGCAATTTAGTATTGTTGCTTGGTTCTATTCAGATAGGCTTGGGTCGTGGTTGCAAATATACTGTTTTTGATGAAACTAAAGAAATCGCTTTTATACCTTTACCTAAAGAGAGTCAACGTAAGGGTAAAGCTGTTGTAGATGGCTTGGCTTCACGTTTTGGCAAATCGGGCGGATCGCTAATCTCTATCATGTTGATAGGATTGTGTGGTGGTATAGCTAATACGATTCCTTATGTTTCTGTGATCATGCTAGTTGTACTATTTGCATGGATATATGCAACTTTAAAAATGGGCATAATTGTTGATAAGGCTATCAGCAGCGATGCTACATTAACTCTTGAAGAAGAAAAGATCTTGAGTAGTACAGTAGAGCCTATGCCTGTACCTGACACTGCAACAGTTAGCGAAGCGTAGTTTTTAGCGTCTGTTGATTATAGCACTGCGCACCAGCAGCATTTGGTGTGCAGTGAGCTTTTAACAAAGTTAATTCAATGCTACATGTTTTTAAAAACCAACCCACAGCAAGTCAGGCTAAGCATATTGATGTCCTTCAGGATCATGATCCAGAATTAGCAAAGGACAGCCTACTCCCACCCTTATTTAGACGCAATGATCACTTTAAATATATAGCTAGTGCTCAACCGAATCCAAGCCAGTTTGACGCTGCGCTACGACAAATACTTACAAGCAATGCAAATGCTAAGTTTACAATTATTGATTGCAGGGCTGAGCCACATTGTTTTGTAGATAATTTATCTATACAGCCAGTAGATAATGCAACGCATGATGTTTTTTTTACTAAATTGCAGGATTGCCAAGAATTATTAATCTCCTTATTAGATGATGGCTCATTCTTTGCAAAAAGAGAATATACTCAAGCACAGATTAAATTTGAACCAGATGTAGTAGCTACATCCGGATCCACATACATAAATTTAGGTATAGTAAATCATGACGTGCCTAGACCTGAAGCAATAGATAATATTATGCAGGCTATACAGCAACGTACAGAGGATGCATGGTTCTATGTGCACTGTGCAGGCGGTAAAGGTCGTACGAGTGTGATTGCTGCGGTGCTTGTTTTATATCAGCTGTATTTGCAGGATAAGATTATAGAAGGGCTTGATTTAGAGACTACTTTGCGGCCCCATTTAGATCCTAAATCATGGTCTAGGTTAACTAAGCATTTGCAATCTGCTAGCACAAATTCTTTACAAAATCTGGCTTTGCAAAGATCACTTAGTATACTATCTATGAGCAGTCTGGATGAAAATCAAACTTTACCTAGGGCAAGTATATCCTGGCAAAGTAACTTGAGTTTTGGATCTATAGGTACTGATTTAGAGGAAATACAAAAGCGCTATATTTTTGTTGAAAAATATTTTGCCTATCTCAAATGTTTAGTTGCGCGCAAGGATTTTATGTCTTGGTCAGAATGGGTAGCTAAGCAACAAGTAAAATCACCGCAACTGTTAGATTATTCTCTACAGTTTGCCTAAAGCGAGGTCTGCAAACTTTATCTTCACCCTGTGAAATGCTTCAGCAACTTTCATAGAACTGATGAGCAAAAGCTTCTATTAGTAAGATTTTATCATTCATGCTTTCAAAAATTGAGCTGCGCTGGATTTGCTCAGTAGTGTAACAGAATTTAAAATTAGAGCGTAAGAAGTTATGCTTATATAAAAAATTTTCCCCTATAGCATTATTTCCCAGCGTATTTAGTGTTAATTTGTATTGTTGATAAACTTGGTGTGGAATAATTGTAGTCGCATATACAATTGGTTTGCCATTACCATGGATCACAACTTTGCGCAGCCAGCATTCGCTGTTTACATTACTAAGCAAGCATTGCACGCCCTCAGGTATAGTTGTTAGGCTTTGCGAAATAACCATAATTTCTACATGTGCGTAGAGTTTAGCCAGCGCGGGCATTAGTGGATTTGCATGTAGCAAAGAATGCTGCTCTGGCGTAAGGTGTAGTTTGAGGTCAGATATTGCATCAACCCATATCATGCTTTTGCATTTAGGATAGGAGCTAAAAATTTACCTGTATAAGAACCTTTTGCTTTGGCGACGTCTTCTGGAGTACCAATTGCAATAATTTGTCCGCCACCATCACCACCTTCAGGGCCTAAATCTATAATCCAGTCTGCGGTTTTAATCACATCTAGATTATGCTCAATAATGATTATAGTATTGCCGTGCTCTTTCAATCTGAATAAAACTTCTAATAATCTCTTCACATCATGGAAATGCAAACCTGTGGTTGGCTCATCTAGAATGTAAAGAGTTTTGCCCGTGTCTCTTCTTGCCAATTCTTTAGCTAATTTTACACGCTGTGCTTCCCCACCAGATAAGGTGGTAGCACTTTGACCAATCTTTACATAACCTAAACCTACTTCCACTAAAGTATTTAATTTTTTCGCCAAGCTTGGTATAGCTTGGAAAAAGACTACTGCTTCTTCAACAGTCATCTCCAACACTTCATGAATA
>DALYEH010000030.1:0-3348 GCA_031972715.1 Gammaproteobacteria bacterium
TAGTTGAGTCATATAGGCTATCAGTGCTACCTGGCTCATGCTACAAGCTAGATTTTGTACACCCATACTTAAGAATAAGCAGGAAATATTATGCCCGACTAATGCTTGCACTACAAATAATGCACTAGAAATAGCCTGTAATAACACACAAATAACTAGATACGTGCGCAAACTATATTTATGAGCTATAGCACCGCCTATAACACCACCTAAAATCATGGCACCTATACCAAAAGTTTTGGCAACGTAAGCAATTTGCAAATTGCTAAAACCTATTTCAACTAGAAACGGCATGCTCATAACATTTAAGATCGTATCGGCAATTTTATAGGTCAAAATAAAAATACAAGCTATTTGCCAATCGAATTTTTGCCATAGATTTTGTGCTGCTCCCCAAAAGTTCGGAGCTAAAAGAGGTATAGGTTTTGGCTCAGCGCACAGTAGTGTAGTCATGATTCCAAGCGCCATAAGTGCAGCAATTACATTATAGGCTACACTCCAACTATCAAAATATGTAGCTAAAAATATAGTGCCAGCCCCTGCGATTAGCATACCAAACCTATACCCAAGGACCGCAATACTAGCACCTAATGCAACTTTTTCTGTTGGCAAAATTTCTATACGGTACGCTTCGATGGCTATGTCTTGAATTGCAGACCCACATCCCACTAAAAAAGCACAACAGGCAGTAGCCCATAAATTGCGCGCTGGATCTGTGCTACCCAAAGCAATTAAGAAGATCCACACTAAGATCTGCCCAAGTAAAATCCAGCTACGCCGCATACCTAATTTAGCACTTAGTATGGGTATTGCCTTGCGGTCTACTAAGGCCCCCCAAATGAATTTACAAGCATAAGGAAAGGAAACCCAAGCCAACATGCCTATCATAGTTTTACTGATACCAACTTCCGCTAACCAAATACTTAAAGTTGATAAGATCAGCAAAAACGGCAGTCCGCTAGACATGCTTAAGAAGAATATGGCGGCTTTACGTTGATGCATTTTCAAGTACTATACTAGTTGCTGGTAATTTTAAATCGCGTGGTAAACGCGCTATGTTGGCACTAAGTTTATCAGCTATCTGCAAAAATAACTGCGTGCAAGGACCCTGTGGATCTTGAGCCACTATAGGTGTACCACAATCTCCTAGCTCGCGGATCTTACGCTCTAAGGGTAGTTTGCCTAAAAATTCCACTTGGTTTTCCTCTGCCAAACGAGCGCCTCCATCACTGCCAAAAATTGCATCTTGGTGACCGCAGTTACTACATACATGCAGACTCATGTTTTCAATCAAACCTAAAATCGGTACTTTTACGCGCGTAAACATACCAATAGCTTTGGCCACATCTATTAACGCTACGTCCTGCGGTGTAGAAACTACCACTGCGCCACAAACAGGTACCTTTTGCGCCAAAGTTAATTGAATATCCCCAGTCCCAGGCGGCAAATCTATCAATAAGTAATCCAGCCCTTCCCAAACTGTATTGTTCAGCATTTGTTGTAAAGCACCACTCACCATAGGCCCACGCCATACTGCCGGCGTCTGCGCCTCGATTAAATAGCCTATAGACATAGTTTGCAGCCCAAAGGCAATTATAGGCTCCATAAGCTTATCTGCCCTGATAGTGGGTTTGCTCTTCACGCCTAACATTAGAGGCTGGCTTGGGCCATAGATATCTGCATCCAGGAGGCCTACCCGCGCACCCTGCGCTTGCAAGGCCAAAGCTAAATTCACAGCCACGGTAGACTTACCTACCCCCCCCTTTCCGGAGGCAACCGCAATAATATTTTTGATCTGGGCCAAAGCCGGCACACCATTAGCTGCTAGATGTCTGTGTATCTTATTCACGATAAAAACTAGTTCACTTTCCAAATAATTGGTATTATTGTACCATGATTCAAGACCCAGTTAAGCCTCAAATCAGCAGGGTTAGATTATATTAGGGAGCTTCTTTGCTCTTGTTTTGATGCTTATACAACCTTGCGTCAAGCTTAAAATAGTCCTTGAAAAAATCTACGATTTTTTGAGGTGGATCGCGCTCTATATTGAATACTAACAGATCTAGAGGCCTATCTTTAAAGTACTCCAGCACAGTACTACAGTGCGCATCCCATTCAGCACTCCACTGTGCTAATACTTCCTCTGGTGAGATCCCTTTGATTTTGGACGTGATACTTAACAGAGTTTCTGCGCTACCAGGTAGCTTTTGCCGACTACGACTATTCAGCCAGGCGTTTTTATCGCGTATATTTAATATAAATTTACTACCAGGATACTGCGCATCTAATTCTTTAAAATATTGTTGGCCAATGCTTATTTGGGGCGAATGCTGCAATAAGTCTAAATCAGTATATACATAGTATTTTTGATATTGTTCAGAAATTAAGGGCAAGCCAGCATTATGATTTTGATACATACTAAGTGGCAAGTTTCCAGCGGTATCATGATGAATAGTTGGCACACCATTACTGCTGAAAAAGTCTGCAAGCGTAACGGTACCACACTTGCTAAAACCAATCTGAAATACTTTAGCTGGTTTAATTATAGATCTATCTGGGTGCTTTAATTCATATCTGGCATTGATATGCCCCAATAACAGCATACCGCGATCAATCAAATACGCGGTGGCGATTATTGTTACACAGGTACCAATAACACGCCACATTGTACGCATAATTTTTTCAGTATACATGCTATTCGACTGGTTCTGTTGCTTTAACTTTTAACGCATCTAGTAATGCTGCACCAAAAACCGATGGTGCCTTGTTGTTGGAAATTTTCTGCGCTTTAGCATTTTTTTGTGCAGAAGACCTTTGCGGTTTATGATTGGTATTGGCAGCCGCTGTGCTAGTTTGACTGCTTTGCTTTACACTTTCTGTGGCGGCTACTGGCTCTTGTAAACGCATAGTTAAACTAATACGCTTACGCTCTAAATCCACCTCTAACACCTTAACACGCACTATATCCCCAGTCTTCACAAAATCTCGTGGATCTTTTACAAAGGAATTTGCTAAAGCAGAAATGTGCACTAAACCATCTTGATGCACGCCTATGTCTACAAAGGCGCCAAAATTAGCGACATTGGTAACCACGCCTTCTAACAACATATCTGGCTTGAGATCATTTAAAGAAGTAACACTGGCATTAAATTCCGCAGTTTTAAATTCTGGGCGTGGATCACGTCCTGGCTTCTCTAGTTCTTTAATTACGTCTTTGACTGTAGGCAAACCATAACGTGCGTCCACATACTCATTGGGATCTAAATTACGCAAAATCTCTAGATTACCGATGACTTCATTGATCGGACGTTGTACTTTATCTAGGATTTTTTGCACCAAATCATAACT
>DALYEH010000030.1:3358-10552 GCA_031972715.1 Gammaproteobacteria bacterium
GCAAAAGAAAAAGCCACCAATTTCTCCCGCGGATCTCTTCCAGGCCTCGCTAATTCTGCTAAAATATCCTTTAAGGTATATTCTCCAACCGAAGAAAAATTAGCAGGGTTAATTTGCTTTCTCAAATCAGCATTGGCAATCATATCATTTACCTTAGCACCCAAACTCGCCGCCATTTTATCTACCAAATCATAACTTTCTGGGTGAACAGCAGAACTATCTAGCTGATTGGTCCCATGCATAATCCGCAAAAATCCAGCGGCCTGTTCAAACGCTTTAGGACCCAGACGTGAGACCTGTAATAGTTGTGCACGCTCCTTAAACACGCCTTGCTGATTCCTATAGCTGACAATGTTTTCTGCGATTTGCTGATTTAAGCCCGCTACATGCGCAAGCAATGCACTTGAAGCAGTATTGAGGTCTACCCCAACGTAGTTTACACAATCTTCTACAACTGCATCTAGTGTGCGGCCCAAATGTGTTTGGTTTACATCATGTTGATATTGCCCAACACCAATAGATTTTGGCTCTATTTTTACGAGTTCCGCTAATGGATCTTGCAAGCGCCGTGCGATTGATACAGCACCACGTAAAGAAACGTCTAAATCAGGAAATTCTTCTGCTGCTAATGCAGAAGCGGAATAAACGGATGCACCAGCTTCAGAAATTACGATTTTTGTTAAACGCAATTCAGGATGATTCTGGCATAATTCCTTTACCAATTGGTCTGTCTCACGTGAAGCTGTACCGTTACCAATACTAATCAATTCTACTTTAAATTCTTTACAAATTTGCGCTAAAACCGCTAGAGAAGCATCCCAGTGTTTTTGCGGTGGATGTGGATATATAACCGAATGATGCAAAAACTTGCCAGTTCCATCCACTACAATTACTTTGACACCGGTTTTAAACCCAGGATCTAAGCCCATAGTACATTTCATACCAGCTGGCGGCATCATCAGTAAATCACGCAAATTGGCTGCAAATACGGATATGGCTTTTTGCTCCGCAAATTCGCGCATACGCGTAATCAATTCTACTTCCAACTGCACTTTTAATTTTATCTGCCAGGTCCACTTCACAACTTCTAAAAGCCATGCATCCCCAGCCCTACCCTGCGCTGCGATTCCGAAATGCGCAGCAATATCAGCTTCAAATGGATAGTCTGCCTCTAATGCTATTTGTAAAAAATTAGCATTACGACCGCGCAAAACAGCAAGCGCACGATGCGAGGGAATAACATTTACTTTCTCGGAAAAAGCAAAATAGTCTGCAAATTTCTGCCCGGCTTGTTCTTGGCCTTCTTTGACAGTACTTGTTAGCACTCCATGCAGCCAATATTGTTCACGCAAAGCACCTACTAGATTTGCATCATCGGCAAATTGCTCCATTAAGATATGCCTTGCACCTTCTAATGCTGCTTTGACATCCGTAATGTTATGTTCTGGATTCAGATATTCTGCAGCAACCTGTTCTGGATTTAAGGTTGGATCTGCATATAACCGTTGTGCCAAAGGCTGTAAACCAGCTTCGACTGCAACTTGCCCGCGTGTGCGGCGTTTTGGTTTATATGGGCGATATAAGTCTTCTAGCCGTGCTTTATTATCTGCAGCATTAATTGCTGCTTGTAATTCAGGAGTCAATTTACCCTGAGTTTCAATTTCTTTAAGAATTACACCCCTACGCTCAGCTAATTCACGCAAATAGTGAAGGCGCTCTTCTAAGATTCTTAACTGAGTATCAGTTAGCCCTTGGGTAACCTCTTTGCGGTAACGCGAGATAAATGGCACAGTATCGCCATTATCTAAAAGCTTAGTAGCTGCGTCGACCTGGGAGGTTTGGACATTTAATTCATTAGCAATAATTTCTGATATACAAAACATGCGCAAAGCCTTATTTTCCCTTTACTTATATATTAGAGCAGCAATTATAACATAGCTTCTCTGTAGTGTGAGTTGGTACTATATAACTATTGCTTGCAAATGCATAGAATTATTGTACTTAGCTTGTTTTATAACACAGAAGACTTATGCGTATATTCGCAATATTGTGCAATACAACATGTGCTGCACGCAGGTTTGCGCGCCTTACAAACATAGCGTCCATGCAAGATAAGCCAATGATGCGCATGCTTTTTATATTTAGCAGGAATCACCGCCTCTAACTGCTGTTCTACCACAAGCGGAGTTTTGGCATGCGCCAATCCAATCCTATTTGCAACCCTAAATATATGCGTATCTACGGCGATCGTAGGCTCATCAAACGCGGTATTTAAAATCACATTAGCAGTCTTGCGCCCTACCCCTGGTAACTCCATAAGTTCTGCACGCGTACCAGGTACCTGCCCATTATATTTTTCTAAGAGGAGCTGACACGTCTTAAAAATATTTGCGGCCTTGCTATTGAACAAGCCTATGGTTCTGATACGCTGTTTGAATTGGGTAAGACCCATATCTAGGATCGCTTGCGGCGAGTTTGCTTCTTTAAACAGTTGCTGCGTTACTTTATTCACACTAATATCAGTAGCTTGCGCTGACAAAATAACTGCAATTAACAGTTCAAAATGGTTATGATAATGCAGTTCTGTAGCAGGCTGGGGATTGTGTTTTTTAAAAGTAGCAAAAATTTTTTCAACTGTCGCTGGATGCATGATGCTTATCGCGTACCCTCGCTAATGCCTGTGCTATTTCAGCACGTATTTGTACCCGCTTACTAGTCGGATCCTGGTACAAAGGTAATGTGCGTTGTGCCTCCTGTTGTAACCGCAACTGGCGTGCTTTATGTCTGGCTTTCGCTTTAGCAGCACGCTCTGGTTTATTGATTGTTTGCCCGGGCGCTAATTTACTCGCTAAAGGTACCATTTCAATACAATCAACCGGGCAAGGATCAACGCACAGTCTACAACCAATGCATTCATCCAATAAAACTGTATGTAAAAATTTATGCGTGCCGACTATAGCATCTACCGGGCATGCTGGAATGCAACGACTGCAGCCAATACATTCCTCTTCACGTATAACAGCGGTTAACATTACTGCACTTTCATTCCAGGAGCAGCACCCGCATGTGGCTCTAACAACCATAGACCGCTGCGGTCATTAGCGACAGCCACCAACAACATACCTTCGGAAGTACCAAATGTCATTTCTCTGGGAGCTAAATTAGCCACCATCAGAGTATGTTTACCAATTAAAGCTTCTGGCTCATAAGAGGCCTTGATCCCAGCAAACACTGTTCTAGTTTCGCCACCCAAATCTACAGTTAATTTCAGCAACTTCTTAGCCTCTGGTATGGCCTCAGCATTGATGATCTTCACGATGCGCAAATCAATTTTTGCCAAATCATCAATAGTAATGGTTGCCGGTTTTTCTTGTATGTCAGACATATAACACTCATCGCTCTGTTTTCCAGCCCAGATCATAACCGCAACTGACTACAAATACCAGCTTTCAAAAACTACATCTAGAGCTTATGCTTAAAAGATACGGTTCACATAAATATAAAGTGCTAAATAGCTGAGAGCGATTATGACTATGATAAATTACAAAAAGCTGGCCATCATAGGCCTAATTGGAATAGCGAGTGTGTTGCTATTCACCTACGCTACCGTAAGCATTTTGTGCAAAATATACTTAAAACCTCAAAAAATCAAAGAGACCTTGATTTCACAAGTGCAGCAACGATTTGATCGCAAGATTACAGTAGCAGACGACATATCGTTATATGTTGATTGGGATATGTCTCCAAATATTATACTACGTAAATTTACTTTATCTAACAGTACCTGGGCCAAAAATCCAAACATTTTTACAGCCGATAGCATTGATCTGAATTTTTCGTTGTTAGACCTTGTCTTTAAACGTCTAAATATCAATTCTATTAAGCTGGTGAAGCCACAACTTTTCATAGAGATGAATGGTAAGCAAAATAATTTGCAAGATTTGCAAAAAGACACTAACAGTCCTGGCGAGGCCAGTATAACAGTCAATATTGAAAACGTGGACATAGTATCTGGTACTCTCAATTATAACCAAGACACATATACTTTTGATAAATTGCAATTAGATATACATAACGCACAAGAACTAAAGTTACAAGCACAAGGTGCACATAAAAACGTGCCTTTCAAAGCTAATATTGAAGTTAAAAAAATGCTTAGCTATTTCAAACTTAATATTAATACATTACATGTCGGTAAAAGTGATCTCAGTGGTGATCTTGCCATAGAGTATTCACCAGTACGTATCACTGGCAATTTCAAATCTAAAAATTTAATCTTAAAAGATTTTACTACAGGTAGCGAAAATTCCAGCGGGCAATATTCCATACCCCCAATAGAGTTGCCTGTGACTTTATTACGTGGCTCAAAATTTGATGTTAACACAGAAATTAATAACCTTAGTTTAGGCAGTATGCCTTTTAAAAACATCAAGATGCAAAGTCAAAATAACAAAGATATTATTACAATTACACTCAAGCCACCAGCCACTTTTGCTAATGGTGATTTGAGTCTAACTTTAACTTATGATTTGAATCCAGCAAGCCCAGTATTAAGGATCCAGAGCAAAACCGCCAATTTGAAACTATCAGATTTATGTCGTGAAATGTTTGGCAAAACACCTATTACAGGCAGCTCACTAGACTTTACAGCTGATTTATCTGCGCAGGGCAGTGATTTAAAATCTCTAGTAGACAGCCTAAACGGTAAAATCTTAATTCAAGCTGGGGAAGGCGAATTTCAAAACTCTAGTGCCAATTTAGGAAATCTGTTCACTAATGTTTTAACCTCAGTGATAACTTTCGATAAAAGCACTCCTAGCTCTGTCTTTAAGTGTGGTGTCATGAATTTTAGAGTCAGTAATGGTGTAGCGAATGCTAAACAAGGGATCGGTATAGAAGGCGCAAATGTAAAAGTCTTGGGTAATGGTATGGTTGATCTACGTAATGGTAGTATCGCGTTTTCTATGGTGCCGCAAACAATTTCAGCCAATCCAATTGATATCGCTAATTTTTCAGTAGCACAATTGGTAGAAGTGAACGGAACAATTAGCAATCCCAAACTTAGTGTAAATGCTGGCAATTTATTAGCTCAAGGTGCAACTGCAGCCATAGCAGCATCCAGCTTAAGCGGCGCTGGTTTGGGAATTAACGGGCTCACTTCAGCTCTAGCAGCGACTGGAATTATAAGCAAAAATTCAGCACCAGATGCAAATTTTTCGCCTTGTAAGACGGCTTTAGGCGCACAATAAGCTGTGTAGTTTAAGAACCAGCAATCGTCATGTTTTGCAACAAAACTGATCCGGTACGTATATTACTGCGTAAATCAACATCATTACCAATTGCAATTACATTGTTGTACATGTCTTTCAGATTGCCAGCAATAGTTATTTCTTCCACTGGATAAGCAATCTCTCCATTTTCAACCCAAAATCCTGCAGCTCCATGCGAATAATCACCAGTCACAATATTTGTGCCATTACCCATCAACTCTGTCACTAATAATCCGCGCTGCATCTGTTTCAATATTGCTTGAAATTCTAACGTACCTTGTACTACTAAATTGTGTACACCACCTGCATTAGCGGTAGTTTGCAGGCCTAATTTGCGGGCAGAATAACAACTTAATAAATAGCTTTTTAGCATACCTGCTTTGATAATATCCTTGTTACGCGTAGCCACTCCTTCATCATCAAAAGGTGCACTACCCAGTGCGCGCGGAATATGTGGCTGCTCGCTAATATTTACAAATTCTGGAAATACCTGCGTATGTAAGCGGTCCAGTAAAAAACTGCTTTGTCTAAATAAATTACTGCCAGAGATAGCAGCAATTAAGGTACTCCAAAAAGATCCAGCAACTTTAGAAGTAAACATAACTGGCGCTTGGCAAGTTTTGATTTTTCTAGCGCCTAATTTTGCTAAAGTCTTTTCTGCAGCACTTTTACCTATCTGTGCTAATTTATCTAATTCATGCACATTTCTAGCTACCGTGAAATCATAATCACGCTGCATACTATCCATACGCTGTCCGATCACAACACAATATGCACTGAATTTAGTAGTAGGATATGTTGCGAATAAGCCACGACTATTAGCTTGTACATAAAATTGATCATTAACCGAAAATACCCCACCCTCAGAATTGATGATTTCCTTACTAACACTTAAGGCTGCGCTCTCACATTCTTTAGCATACTCTAGCGCTTGCTCTGGTGTGATTGCTTCAGGGTGATATAAATCTAAATCCGTAACTTTTTGAATCAACAATTCTTTTTCAGGTAGGCCTGCTGCTGGATCTGCTTGTGTATATTCTGCAATCCTACAGGCAGCTTGTACGGCTGCTTCTACTGCAGCTGGCGTTAAGTCTGTGATAGATGCAGCACCTTTACACTGCCCTTTATACACAGTAATCCCTAGGGACTTATCACGATGAAATTCAATCACATCTACTTCACCTAAACGTACCCGCGCCATTAAGCCTGAATTTACAGCCCCGCCTACTTCTACATCGGTTACCCCGGGTTGCTGCATGGCAAGTTGCAACATAGAACCAACTGTGTTTTGTAATTCTTCATTCGTAATAATATGTTTAGTAGCCACAAATTTTCCTTTCTATATAAGCGTTAGTATTCAGTACCGCCAACCGTTATTTCATCAACAAGCAGAGTTGGCTGCCCGACGCCTACAGGCACGCTTTGACCATCCTTACCACACACACCAACACCACGATCCAATTTTAAATCATTCCCTACCATACTAACTTTAGTCATGACATCTGGACCATTGCCTATTAGAGTGGCGCCTTTAACAGGACGCGTAATTTTTCCATTTTCAATTAAATATGCTTCAGAAGCAGTAAATACAAATTTCCCTGAAGTAATATCAACTTGACCGCCAGAAAAACTCACTGCATACAAGCCATTTTTCACAGAGGAGATAATTTCTTCTGGAGAATATTTGCCAGCAAGCATATATGTATTAGTCATACGCGGCATTGGTAAATGAGCATAGGATTCGCGCCTTCCATTTCCCGTAGAATTTGTGCCCATTAAACGCGCATTTAATCTATCTTGCATATAGCCTTTCAGAATGCCGTTTTCTATCAGAGTAGTGCATTGCGTTGGCACTCCCTCGTCATCTATGTTTAAAGAACCGCGCCTACCAGGTATAGTGCCATCATCAACAATTGTACAATGC
>DALYEH010000030.1:10562-11036 GCA_031972715.1 Gammaproteobacteria bacterium
GTTAAAATCGCCTTCTAAACCATGCCCTACCGCTTCATGCAATAGCACACCCGGCCAGCCACAACCCAAGACCACAGGCATCACACCTGCAGGTGCATTAGTGGCGCGGAGGTTAACTGTAGCCTCGCGCACTGCTTCGCGTGCGTAAGATAATCCCAGGCCTTCTTTCAAAAACATGTCATATCCCATACGACCACCACCACCACATGAGGCAGTTTCACGCCTACCGTTTTCTTCTACGATCACATTAATGTTTAAACGCACTAAAGGGCGTATATCTGCTGCGAAGTTACCATCGCTGTCAACATATAGGATTACATTGTGGGAGCCAGCCAAAGACACTATAGCTTGTTTTACACGTGGGTCTATGCGACGTGCCTCATTATTCAAACTATGCATCAAGGCTATTTTATCTGCATCAGCTATAGACTTGAGTGGGTTCAAAATCTTTTGAAAATTAGTTTTGCAGTTTTG
>DALYEH010000030.1:11046-12937 GCA_031972715.1 Gammaproteobacteria bacterium
GCATATAAATCATGCTTAACAATTTGTGCACCAGCAATTTTGACTTTATTCTGACCACCACTCATAGCTATAGATCGTGCAGCACTTGCCGCCTGATCCAAAGCTGTAAACATAATATCATCTGAATAGGCAAAGCCAGCTTTTTCACCACTAATGGCTCTTACACCAACACCATGATCAACGCTGTAGGAAGCATCCTTAATTATGCCGTCTTCTAAAGTCCATGACTCAAAACTAGTGCCTTGGAAATATAGATCTGCACTATCTACAGAATGACCAAGGATTTTGCTTAATATTTTTTCCAGATCCGCATCTGTCAGTCCACCAGGTACTAATAATGCATTACGCGCCAAATCAATTTGAGTAGTCATTTAACTAATTACCAATAACTAGATATGCTATGAGTCTAACGGCTGCCACACATATTTGCAATCAAGTTATATAATTAAATTGCTTAGCAAAGTTTATCAGGATGAATAATTGGCACACAGCAAACACAAGCATAAATCAGGATATATACATTCTGTACTAAAGATTATTATACTAATAATCATGCTGTGCATCCCCACTAATTTGTTAGCACAAGTAGAGCAAGCAACTGATGCTAATGGGCAGATGTATAGCTTAGAATATTGGCCTCCCATCATTGCGCAGCTAGAAGAAGCGTATGCACAAAAACCTCAAGATCCACAAATAATTAATGCCCTTGCAAATGCATACAATAATTATGGCGTAATATTAGCGCGGAATAAAAATTGGTCGCAAGCCGCCAGCTATGTAGAGCAAGCACTACATTTGACTCCTGAACAAATCTCAATGCGCAAAAACCTAAGCAACATATACTACAAACAAGGCGAAGAATTATATGCTAATCAAAACAGTCTCAATACATATACAGCACAAAATGCCAAGCAGTTTGCTAAGAAAGCGATTGCCATGGATCCAGACAATGTAAATGCATATTTATTACTTGGTGATATAGAATATATGTCGCAGAATATGTTAGAAGCAGAAAGAGCCTGGCAAAAAGCAGCACGCCTAGTACCTGAAAATGAAGATGTACAAAAGCGTTTAGCACAAATACAGCGTGAAACAGTAGCTGAATCAGATATGCAAACTGTTTTTAATGCACGTTTTAATATTAAAATTGATGCCGACATCGCTGCAAATCCTAACTTTAATATAAACTACATTCTAGATAATGCATACAATAGCGTTGCTCCAGACTTTATGTTTGTACCGCATGAAAAAATTCCAGTAGTTGTATACAATCGACAAGAATATGAAGATACAATCATAGACGCACCTAGTTGGTCTGGTGCTGCATATGATGGCAAGATCCGTCTGGCAATCAAGCCCGACCAAAAGAATTTTTATCAACTACAAAGCGATGTGATCCACGAATACACTCATGTAATAGTTTCCAAATTATCAAACAATCACTGTCCGCGGTGGTTTAATGAAGGCCTTGCAAAATACGAAGAATATTTACACGGCGTACAACCAAGAATTTATATGTTAGGCATTGCATATAGTTCTGATCAAATACTGCCTTGGAACAACATAGATAATGCTTTGATAAGCAGTGTTCCTGAACAAGCGTTACTAGCATATCAACAGTCATTTTCATTTGTGTATTACTTAGTGCAAACCTACGGCATGCCCAAAATAGTCGAGGTCTTAAAGCAAACTGGCGCTAGCGGCGATTTTAATGCTGCAGTGCAGAGCGTTTACGGCGTATCAATAGAAACGCTACAACAAAATTGGCGCGCATGGCTCAACGACTTTATCACTAATTGGGCTAATAAACCAGCATCCATGGGTGTGGATTATGAATAATCAAGCATATAGTTGAGCACCCTGAACAGTTCAACGAGAAGTTGTTTGGCAT
>DALYEH010000031.1:0-5282 GCA_031972715.1 Gammaproteobacteria bacterium
GTTTTAATGCTCTGTTATTAATTCTTCTTTTTACCCCCCTTTTATTTATTGAAACTACCGGACTAAGTTTGTGGGGGATCCCCGTGGGCTGGGTTCTGTTAATAAGCTCTATTAGCTATACAGCATTAGGCATGCTAGTCTGCGCTAAAATTGCTAATCCGCTAATAGATATAGAATATGAGAACCAAAAATTAGAAGCAGCATTACGCTACGAATTGGTACATGTACGCGACGGCGCAACACGTAAAACGTCATTTTTCAGTACATTACTGGCTGGTATTACCGGCAACTATACCCAGATGTACAATTGCCAAAAGAATTATAATTTATGGCAGAAATTTTATGATCAAGTATCTTATTTATTGCCATTTTTATTATTAAGCTATAGCTTTTTTAACAATCTGCTCTCATTTGCTATATTAATGCAAGTAAGATCTACCTTCTCTAGGATCCGCAACTCTATGGCATATTTATTAGATCATTATACAGAGCTGACTGAAATGTTAGCGATTGCTAAGCGCTTAACTGAGTTCTATACTGCCGCTAAGATTGACCGAAGCTACACAGAGATCAAAGAGCTACAGCCTAAACACGCAGATTAGTTACGCATTAATTGTATGCGCCGCACAGCGACTATACTCACAAAACCCATTCCAATCAAACTGAGAGCCATTACACTAGAATCAGTGATCTGAAATTGCATAATCGCAGAAACTATTAAAGAGCTACCAGCTAAAAATATCGCCCCATATGCTGCAGAAGCAATACCGGCTATCTTGTCATAGTTTTTCATAACGCCGCCCATACATGGCCCAAATAGCAAGCCCACTCCAAGTGTGGAAATCATGTTTGGTACTACAACGCCCAAGACAGATAAACCATGTAGGTGATCAATAATATACATTATGACTCCACTACAACACATCAATATGCTGCCAAAAAGGATTGTACCGTTTGTTGTGATTTTTTTCTGAAACTGAGGGCTAAGTATAGTGCCTAGAACATAACTTAAGGATACAGCAGCGAAATAATAGCTAAAAATGCGTGGCTCTGTGTTCAAGATCCTCATTAATAGAATAGACGACATAGAAAAGAACATGAACATAGCACTCATGCCCATAACATTACAACAACAGTATAGAAGGTATTCACGATCCTTGAGTAAAGCAAGATAGCTTTTAACTATAGGCAGATCGATACTAGTTTTACGACCTTGTAACTGCGCATTAGTTTCCGGAACACAAAGATATGTCACCAATACTGCAAGAATACTAAATACTACCATAAAATAAAATGTAGCGCGCCAGCCAAAATATACTAAGCAGATAGCGCCCAACATTGGCCCCAAAAGTGGTGCAATGCCTATCAGAGCATCCATATTCATCTGCTAGCGGCCCAACAAACAACTGCCCTAACCCCGCACTAATAAAATATACACTTAAGATCCACTGGGACTGACTAAAGCTTACAGCAAACTCTTCTGCAATATTTGGCACACAAGGCAAGAGGATATCCATAGCCAGCGCGCGCATAATTATGCTAGGCCCTAAAAAAATTAGGACTCTTGTAAGAGACGTACTAAATTTCTTCATCGGATGCCACTTCACGTGCTTCAGACTCTAACATAACTGGGATATCGTTACGTATAGGAAAAGCTAAACGATCATTCTTACAAATTAATTCGCCAGAATGTTTTATATAAACTAACTTAGCTTTACAAAGCGGACAGACTAAAATATCTAATAGTTTACTATCTATCATGCAAAACTCCTTGTACTAAACGCATAAATTTTTCCCTAATTTCTGCATCGATAGTAGTAGCTACAGAGACTACCCAGTATCTACCACTAGCAAAACCACTACATTTTACCGCATCTTTTTCAGTCATTAAAATTGGCAAAATGTATGGGAAATTTACGTCCGACATTTTAAAAGCATGGTGATCAGGAAAAGCATGTGGGATCACATTCATCCCATGCGCAGACAATAATCTAAAAAATTTTTGCGGTGTACCAATCCCAGCGATAGCGTGTACTGTTTTGCCTGCAAAATGCTGGATGCGCATTTCTCGTTTATCTAACAGTGAATATACCTTATCTATGCTCAATTGCATATCTACACCGTTTTTGATAGTTAGATCAACACTTTGCAAACGTGCAGGCAGTTCTCGTAGTGGTCCTTGCGGTAAACAATGTCCATTACCAAAACCACGCTCACCATCCAAAACTGCAATTTCTATATCACGCTGTAGAGCATAATGCTGCAAACCATCGTCACATAAAATAATATTCACATTATGATCTTTAATTAGCTTTTGCACACCTTGTACACGTTTTTTTGATACCACTACCGGACAATTGCAACGCCTAGCCAACAAAACCGCTTCATCCCCTACTAGTGCTGAGTCCATATTCTGTTGTACGCTGATAGCACCGCTGGCCTTACTCTTATAACCACGCAATACTATGCCTGGTTTTACACCCATCTGTTGTAAAATTTCTACTAACAACATGACTAGTGGGGTTTTACCAGTACCACCTACAGTTAAATTACCAACAATTATCACCGGAACCGAAGCTTTATAAGATTTAAGTATGCCCTTATTATATAAATATTTACGAAACAGGACTATTGCTCCAAATATTTTACTGGCAGGCCATAGTAACCATCCCCAAGGTTTAGGTTGATACCACTGTTCAATAATCATATCTTGTAATTGTTGCATTTTAGACTTCTGTAGTTAATTCCTGAAAACTTTGAGCTTGTTGTAGTTGTGCATAACGCCCTTGCTTGGACATTAGATCCAAGTGTGTACCTATTTCTATAATTCTACCATGCTCTAGAACAATAATTTTATCAGCCTGTTCAATAGTTGATAGCCTATGCGCGATCACCAAGGTGATCCTATCGCGCATCAAATTTTGTAAAGCTGCCTTGATTGCTACTTCGGACTCCGTGTCTAGCGCTGAAGTTGCCTCATCCATAATCAAAATTGCAGCATCTTTAAGCACCGCTCGTGCTATTGCTAGACGCTGTCTTTGGCCGCCAGATAACATACATCCATTTTCACCGATTACGGTATCAAATCCTTTTGGCAAGCACTCTATAAATTCTAAGGCATTGGCCACAATCGCTGCATGTTTGATAGCATTTAGATCTACTGCAACCTGCCCGTAAGCAATGTTGTTGGCAACGGTATCATTAAAGAGCACTACATTCTGCGTTATTAAAGCAATTTGCTGACGTAAATTCACTAACTCTATATCATTAATATTAATATTATCTATGCTAATTTTACCGGTTGAAGTTGCATAAAATCTCGGCACTAGACTTATCAAACTAGACTTACCACTTCCGGAACCACCGACTATAGCTACAGTTTCACCACGTCGCGCAGTGAAAGTGATATCATGCAGCACTGTACGGGTTGGTTCATCAGGATATGCAAAACTTACGCCCTCAAATGCTAAAATATCCGGCCTGGTTTTTAATTGAATTAGACCAGAATTCAATTCTTCTGGGGTTTGTAATAAAGTGTGAATCGCGTCTATAGCAGCAATGCCCTTTTGCAATACATTATTCACACCGCTAATTTGTTTCAATGGACGGATTAAGGCAAACATCATACCAATCAAACCAAATATTTGTCCCGGCTGTAACTTAATACTGTCTAAGGTTACTAAGTACACAAAGCCGACCAAAACCGAACCGCCTATTAATTGCATAATCGGCGCACTTAAACCAGCTAAAAAAAACGTTTTTAATTCTTGACGCAAGTTATTTTGCGTTGCCATTTTTATGCGATCTTGCTCATATGCGTTACCTTGATATATACGCACTACCTGATGCCCAGAAATAATTTCCGACGTCACATGTGTCAGCTCCCCCATGGTATTCTGCACCTGAGTACTATATCGACGCATACGCTGCCCTAGCATACGCAATGCCACACTGACAACAGGAGCAACTAGCATCAGCGTAATGGTTATTTTCCAACTCACAGACAGCATAGCAGCAAACAGCACAGCGATCGCCACAATACTATTTAAACATTCACGCACAGCATCAGAAACCGCATTAGCAACCTGCTCTGCATCATAGTTTACCTTGGAAATTAGTTCCCCAATTGTATGTTTTTTATAATATGACATAGGTATCAGTAACAAATGGTTTAACATTTGCTGCCGGTAATCGCAGACTACACTACGCCCTACAAACCCCATGTAATATTTAGACAAAAACTCACCCAAACCCACAGCTAAAAATATGCCAATAAATTTTATGGGCATATATTTCAAAAATTCAGCTTGGTGGGCTATAAAACCATCATCTAGAGTTTGTGGAATTAAATGAGTATAGATTAACGCCTCTGCTAGGCGTGTAACTATTAAGCCAGCTATCGCACATGCTATGGCTGGCGTATAGCGTCTAGCACTAAACATCAGCTGCCAAAAGGCTTGCCATGTATTAATTCGTTGTAATTTTTTTTGCATAATTTGAATCAAATAGTTTTTGCTAGTGTACACTATTTGTGTATAGGATGTTATAAGTTTGCAAACTGTCAAATGCGTTGCTATTTAAACTTGGGCAATAGTCTATGGCTGTAGCTAGATGCATATGAAAAAGTACAAGATATCTATAATACAAGTTTCGCAGTTTCAGTACCTAACAAAAAACGTCATCCCAGCCGAAGCCGCGCTCTAACGGCGTAGAGCGGGGATCCTTTGCTTATGAATCATGTAGTTTGTCGTTTACATGCCTTATTGTAGTTAGATTGCTTATCCAAGACAAGACCTAGCGCAATCTATATGCAAAATGCGATATTTAATGCTTCCAAAAGCGGCGGTGGGTGTGTTTATATGCTTGCGGCTGTATATGGCTAGCACCGAGGCGTAATATTATAGCTCCATCTTCTGCTGTGTTTAGAAGTTTTATGCCTTGCTGTGTATAGCGTTGCACAACTTCAGCTTTGGGATGACCATACTGATTTTTATAGCCTACAGGGATTAAGGCGTATTCAGGCTTGATAGCCTCTATAAACTGCTGGCTTGATGACGTTTTACTACCATGATGTGGAACTAACATTACATCGGCCTCCAATTCCGCTGCGTAATAGCTTACTAGCTTGCGCTCCACATTTTTCTCTATATCACCGGTCAGCAAGGCCTTATGGGCTCCAGCTTGTACCATCAAAACACATGAACGATCATTGCTTTTACGATAGTAAGGCTCAAATTCTGGATGAAGCACAGTAAATGTTACTCCATCCCAGCGCCAACTCT
>DALYEH010000031.1:5292-11327 GCA_031972715.1 Gammaproteobacteria bacterium
GGCAAATTTACTTAATACGCCTGCTGCACCACCTGCATGATCATTGTCACCATGACTAAGCATTAAAATATCAATCTTTTTTGCACCCACACTAGCCAAGTACGGTACCACGACTCTAGATCCTAAATCAAAATCATTATTCAATTTTGCACCAGTATCGTACACTAGAACGTGATTTTGAGTGCGGATCACGGCTGCTAAACCTTGCCCAACATCCAACAATGCCATCTCCGCCTGTCCGTATGGTATATTTACTGGCGCCACAAATAACCATGGTATAAACCCTAAAATACCCAACCAACGTCCAGGTATGCCGCGTGGCGCAAACAGCCAGATCAGGCCAAATACTGCACTTAAAACTAGAATTGGTAAATGCTTGTCTGGTAAAGTCCATACATACATAGGTATATTGGACAACTTTTGTAGCACTAACCACAAGTAGCTCAAACTAAAACTTGCAGCTTTCAGTAAGACTATGCTTAAACTAGGAAACACAGGGATCATTAAAATTGCTAATAATCCCAAAGGTAATACCGCTAAACTTACCCATGGCACAGCAATCAAATTGGCTACAGGCCCTACATAGGCCACCTTACTAAAGAATAATAAACTACAAGGCAGTAGGCCTACAGTTAGCACAATTTGTGGTTGTAACCATTGATATAACCTATACCATGGTTGCACTAATTGCCTTCTTTGTTGTAAGGCATATAGTAGTAAACCCACAGCTAAAAATGAAAACCAAAAGCCAAAGCTTAAAATTGCTAGTGGGTCCCAAATAATGATCAAAAGTAAGGCTAAATAATATCCCTGCCAAGATGAAACTTTGCGTTTAAATGCAATACCTAGTAAAACCACACTTAGCATTATAAAAGAGCGCTGCGTTGCAATAGAAAAACCTGCAATAAGCGCATATATACCGCAAACGATTAGCGCACAAATAGCTGCTAAATTTTTTGCTGTTATTTTTACGAATTGCTTAGGGATCCATCGCCACAGTATGCGTATCAAGACAAACACTACGGCTGCTAAAGAGCCCAAATGCAAGCCGGATATAGCCAATAAATGTGCGGTGCCTGTATTTTGTAAAACCTCATATAATTCAGGTGCAATATTGGAACGAATGCCTACAAGCAGAGATAACAATATTGGATACAAATATTCGGTACGCAAATTTGTATGCAAAAAATCCTTCAGGCGTTGGCTAAGATAATTGATCGGATACAACACCGTATTACTTCTTAACTTATGATTTTGCGGATCATCAATTACATAACCTAAAGCTACAATCCTTTGCTGCAGATAATAACGTTCAGTATCAAAGCTACCTGGATTTGCATAATTACGCGGCTTTTTTAATTTAACACGCAAGCGCCAAATATCGCCGGGCTGTATATTACGCGCTGATCTCCAACTCAACTGCACTGTAGCTGGTAAGCGCCAGCCTGCATAATTGTTATAAACCTCACTAACCTGCATATTGAATTTACAACTAGGTTTTTTTTGATTTTCAACTACACTAGAAATTGTACCTATAACTGTAATTTTATCTCCTTCCATATTTGTAGGTAGAAGGTGGGCAAAATGTTGGGTGGCATGCCATGCAACTAAGGCGCAGCCTAGCAAAATGTACGCGAATATAGATACTAGGCGTTTGCTAGTGATGTATAAGAGCAATAGCGATATCACCAAAGCCACTAAAATAATATTTTGCGCCGGCAAGCATGCTAAGAACAAACTGCAACACATGCCGAATAACATCGCTACAGCGACAACAGGTAAAGGTAATGTCATCATGGAAATTAAATGCTAACTAAACAATTAGATCGTTACTATAAGAAATTTGAACACAATAAGTATATAATTAAATTCAGCAAGTTATCTGGCGCGACAGACCTCTGGAATTTTAAACGTCACTCTGTCGCAAAGGGAATAGCATTAGGTGTTGCTTGCGCATGGATCCCACTACCTATGCATACTGTGATCGCCGTTTGCCTTGCTACTCTTATAAATTGCAATATCCCATTAGTGGCTGTATCAATCTGGATCGCAAACCCTATTACTATGCCTTTCATGTACTACTATGCATATCTACTTGGCGACTATCTACTGCATGTGCATAATAAAAATATACATTTCCACTTATCCATGCATGATGTACTGGATGTGTTGCATGTGGTTTGGGAGCCGTTTGTGTTAGGTTGCTTGATCTGCAGCTTAGTAAGCGGCACAATAGCCTATAGCCTGGCTCAATTGCTATGGCCACTTTTGCATAAAAAAAACTAAAGCGGGACCAGTTTAAATTACTACTGCTTCAGTAGCTTGATCTGCAAGCTCTACCTTAATAACAGCACCATCTAATAACGTACCATCTTTTTGCAAAGCACGCTGCAGAGCTTCATCGTCAGCGAAAATTAAAAAACCATGCCCTAAGGGGCGTAAGGTGTGTTCATCCAGCGCCACACTAGCATGTACTATCTTACCGCAAGTATGAAAAAACTGTTTCAGATGAATTTCTGAAGTCCAACGCGGTAAGTTACTAATTCTCAACTTTTGCATGCGCATCTCCGTTATTATAATGATCCATCATGTAAGTGATATGTTTTATCCATGCGTGCAGCTAATTCTGGATCATGCGTGACAACAATAAAACTTGTACCACGTTCACGATTTAATTTCTGCATTAAATTAAAAGCCAATTCTGCATTTTCTGCATCTAAATTGCCAGTAGGCTCATCTGCTAAAACACAATCGGGCCGCGCAGCAATTGAGCGCGCTATCGCAATACGCTGACGTTCACCGCCTGACAATTGACCCGGCCTATGTTCACTGCGATCTTGTAAGCCTACAGCAGCCAATAAATTTTTTGCTTCCTGTAATGCTTTCTGTGGTGATTCTTTAGCAAGTAGTAATGGCAGCGCTATATTTTCTACAGCAGAAAACTCAGGCAATAAATGATGCATCTGATAAATAAAACCAATATGCTTATTTCTAAATCTCGCACGTGCAGTTTCATCTAAAGCTAAAATATCTACGCCATTTATTTGCACGTTCCCAGAAGTTGGATTGTCCAAACCTCCTAATAACTGCAAAAGCGTACTTTTACCAGATCCAGAACGCCCCATGATTGCTATTTGTGCACCACGTGGAATTTGCATGTTTACATTATGCAAAACCTGCAATGTGTTTTTGCCATCTATAAAAGATTTACTAACATTTCTACACTCAAGCACAAAATTATTATTCATAACGCAAGGCCTCGGCTGGGGCGATCTTTGCAGCTCGCCATGCAGGATATAATGTAGCCAATAGACTCATTATGATTGAAATGCTAGCTACAAACAGCACATCCGAATGACGGATCTGTGAGGGTACAAACCCAATCAAGTACACATCTTCCGAGACGAATTTCACATTCAATAAAGCCTGAATGTGTTCAACTATTTCTGTTACATTAGCAGCTAGCAGCAACCCCAATATCACGCCTAGCAAAGTTCCAAATAGACCGATAATCGCACCTTGTGCTACAAAAATACCCACAACATCTGCAGGTGTTGCGCCCATAGTCCGTAAAATTGCAATATCAGATCGTTTATCAGTAACCATCATGACCAAACTAGATACTAAATTAAATGCAGCCACAGCTATGATTAGACATAAAATACACCACATAACAGTCTTTTCCATGTTCAAAGCATCAAAGAAGCTTGCATACTCGCTAGCCCAATCCGTAACCCAATACTTTTGTTCAAACTTAGCGCTTAAACTTTTAGCAATTTTAGGTGCATCCAGCTCATCCGCTACACGTATCTGTATGCCAGTAATACCATTTTGCATTTTAAACAGTTTATTGGCATCACACAGATTTATAAAAGCATTTCTATCATCAAAACTTGTGCCAGTATCAAATATCGCTGCAACCGTTAACCTTTTAAATTTGGGAGTAACACCAGCAATTGTTGTAGTTGCTTCCGGGATCAATAATGTCACTTTATCGTTTAAATGTACGCCAAGAGATCTAGCCAATTGCTTGCCCAAAGCCACCTTAAATGAACCAGCACTTAAGGCGTGTAACTCTCCATCTGTAATATTCTTTTCTAGCGGGTATACATCATTCACAATTTTTGGATCTATGCCCCGTACTAAACATGGATATGACATACCATTTGCTACTAAGAGATCTTGAGAAATAATGAAGGGCGCAGCCCCCACTACTCCTGGTTCAGCTAAAACTTGAGGCAGTATGTCATGCCAATTGAAAAGCGCTCCATCATGCCCGCGCAAAATTATATGCGGCGTGACATTTAACATTTTGGCGCGTATTTCTTTGTTAAAGCCATTCATTACAGATAAAACCGTAATTAAAACTGTTACTCCAATCGCTATGCCAAGCATAGAGGTTAGTGAAATAAATGATATAAAATGGTTCTTGCGCTTGGAGTGCGCATACCTATATCCTACAAATAAAAAAAATGGCTTAAACATATACACATGTTACACTATTTTATAACTTTTTCAGCCACCATTATTATATTTAGTCATGAATTTAGCAAGTAACTATCCTTTAATCACTAGAAAAGCTAATGATCAAACCAAACATGGCTTTTCAGTTGCAGGACTAACCTTCAGCCAAAGCTCATTGCATATAGTAGCTGGCTTAAATGCGGTTGATAGTCCTGCAAATGTAGCTAAGACTTTTAAAATCTTGCAGCAACATGGTTTAGTTTGTGCCCGCATGGGTGCATTTAAACCACGTACTAGCCCATATTCATTCCAAGGCTTAGGCGAAAAGTGCTTACCTTATGTATTTGAGCTAGCAGCTCTGCACTCTATAAAAGTACTTGCCATGGAAATTACTCATGAGAAACAACTAGATGCTATCTTTGAACTCTTAGCGCGAGAAAATAATCCAACTAAAATTCTAGTGCAGATTGGTACTCGCAACGCGCAAAATTTTGAATTGTTGAAAGCAGTTGGCAAGCAAACAGTATTTCCAATTTTATACAAACGCGGCTACGGTATATCTTTGGAAGAATCTATAGCAGCTTGCGAGTATATGGCTTACGCTGGTAATACCAATATAGTCTTTTGCTTGCGCGGCATGAAATCATCTTTTGGTATACCACATAGAAATTTTGTAGATGTTGCACATGTACCAGTAATCCAGCGCTTAACAACTATGCCAGTTTGTTTTGACCCCTCACACGCAATTGGTAACATGCAAACTGATCTCAACGATATACCAGATATATTCAATGCTGCAGCACAAGCTGTAATAGCAGGTGTAAATATGCTACTGGTAGATATTCATCCAGAACCAACACAGGCATTAGTAGATGCGAAACAAGCAATAGCACTAGAAGATTTAGCGTGGTTTTTAGAAGATATGCAGATGTGTAGACAGCTATATTTACGCAGAGCTAAATTGCAAGTGATGGCCTAATGAATAACTAGATCTTATTAGTTTTTGGGGATGTTTTTACATCATCATACATAAACTCTACTTTTGCAGAAGAAGTAGCGTATACATCCTTTATTGCATTGACAATGTTCTGTTGCGTGTCTTTGTCTGCACCAATCACATTAAATACTAATCTTTCAGCAGAGTTTAGCTTTAAATGCTCCTGTATAGACTCAGCTACCGCAGCAGCTGTAAGTGCTTCTTGGGCGAATAACACTATCTGAATATGGTCAGCTTTAGGCGCTATCGTTGCAATAACTTTTTCGTCTTGTTTAATACGTACATTGGTATTTGCCTCTGGATCTTTTTCTGTGATAAAGTTCTTCTGTAGCTTTTTGCCTAAAGATCCACACACTTCCATGGCAATATTAGTAAGATTTAACTCTTGGGTATGTTGCTGATGACTGCTGCTAGGCTCTGGTCGTACTTTACCTTTATTATGGGATGCGAATATATTTAAAATAGATGGTCGGTGTTTTTGTCCCAATAGACGACTTGTATCGTTTGAGTGTTGCAACTGCGTGGGAATTCTGTTTTTCAACATAGGTTTTTGCTCTGGTTTTAAGGCAAGATT